>JAVHOI010000117.1:0-3971 GCA_036169975.1 Ferruginibacter sp.
GTCGGATTAAAGCGGTACAAGGCACATACCGTTCCTACGGAACGAAAATTATATTGATGCTATTCGCTTGCTACCCATATATCGTTCCTATGGAACGAGTTAGAATTATCCCTTAACTAAATGACATTGGGCCTTAGCCAGTGGCAATTCGACGGTGGATTAATAATCAGGGCATCCTGATTGAATTATAAAAATTTGCCGGACTATTGATTACATCAAAAGAACTTTAGCGGTATTATGGATAACAACAATGAACATGTCGCGAAAAAAATCCCATTTGGCATCAGCAAATCTTTTAGGAAATACCTGAAAAGATATGGCAGGGAAATGTCATTACCGGTTTCGTACAATACACTAAAAGATTTTAATTACAGCATACCCGTATTGGATAAAAGTGGCCATAACACTTTATGGGAATCCGTATTTTATAATCCTTCCCTCACTGATGAAATACATGCTTCGCTTAAAAGAATGTATTCCATTTTAAAATCGAGCGGGCATACACAGGCTGAAGAACATTTGTATATTGAAAGGATAGACTATTGCCTGTTTGGCAATTCAAAACCATTCCGGATTAAAATAGTGAATAACTACAACGAGGTGTACGACTATTATTACATCAAGGTAGCGGATGCCTCCCGTATTTTTGGAATGGAACTGGAACACCTTTTGTCGCCAAATTTTTTGAATTTTTTAATAGACGGGAACACCGTTGTTGAGGAGCATATTTCCGGCGTTCCCGGCGATATGTTTATTACGCATTACCTGCAGCGGCCCGAATTTAATCCCAAAAGAATTGCCAAAGAATTTGTGAAGTTTAATGAAAGGTGCTTTATCCGTTTGCTGGGTGATATGCGCAGCTATAATTTTATTTTTGATATCACGCAGGATTTTGATGATGTACAATTTAAGATACGGTCAATAGATTTTGATCAGCAATCTTATGAAGGCAGCAAAAATAATTACCTGCCACAGTTTTTTAAGGAGAACCTGGTTTTTGTGGAACTGGTAAAGAAACACCTCAATAAAGAAGTGATCAGGCAATACCAGCAGGAAGAAAGGTCTCATATTATCCGTCGTATAAAATCGGAACGGCAACGCCTGAGGGACCTGAGAGTTGCTGCCGGTGACGACCCGCTTTCTACCGAACCAAAAATAAAGCAACTTGCGGAGGAATTGTCATTACACTACAATAATAACCCGGCATTTTTAAAATGTATTACCATGCCACAGATAATGTACCAGCACCTGAAAGAACTTCTTGTATCAGATAAAAAATCAGGATAAATCCCCAATTAATGCATTGGGCAATATCATAGCTGTATTGCAGGAATATAATTTTACAAAAAAGGGCAAACAATAAGGGTTAATTTTCCTGCAAATCATTTAGGGCAAAAGAAGGTAATTGGTAGGATATTGAAACACCAAAAGTGGTTACCCAAAAGGCTGTTGTTAAGGATGCTAAATCCGGCTATTGATGATAGAAGAGACAAGAAGGTTTTACGGACTGAAAACAAAAATAATAAATCACGGGATTTAGATTTATCAAATCAAAAAAAATTTCAAAAATTCTTCTCCTGTAGTATTTTTTAAAAGCTGTATATCCTCACTTATTTCATACATGTAGCTGTAAATCCCATCATCTTTTATTTGCACGAAGCGGCCGGGTTTATTTACGGAAACAGGATAGTTTTTATAATACTTTTCAAAGTATGCTTTTATTTCAGTTTGCTCCGGCGGAATAGCATCCAGGTTTATGATGCGGTTACTATCGTCAAACAGATGATCCAGGGTTAATTTTTTTTCTTTCTTTACAATATCTTTTTTGTTATTTAAGGTACGGTAATGCGGCGCTTCTATTCTTGTAAGATAACTGGCATGTGCTGGTAATTCCTTATTTACTTCCTGCACAAAATAAACCGCTATCGCTACATTTTCCCAGGGCTGGGATTCCTTTTCCAAATGGGTAATTTCGGCAAACAAACTAAGCGCTTCCGCATCCAGCAAATAGCTGAGCATTTCATTAACCGAGGCTGGAATAAAACCAATTTTATTCCCCTGCAAATGCAGTGCAATGGCGCAGTGGTCGTATTCGTTTTCCGGCTCTCTTACCAGTTCCAGTAAATCCCCTTCTTTCATACTGCCAAGCAATTGCATTCCCTCATAATACGGGAGGCCTGCAACGAAACATTGCAACAGGTATATTTTTCGGAAATCCTTTGTGAGCGATACCGGAGCTTGCCAACGGCAACGGAGGCAATAAGGTGTTTTAAAAAGCTGGAACGGTTCATGTTAAAAATACTTTATTGATTTATTTATTTAATTCCGAGACTGATGAAACCCGTTTATAAACAATGTCTTTAAACTCTTCGAAATGTTTTTTACCGCATTTTATTTTTAATTTTTCACTGCCTCTTAATTCCTGTCCGGCACTCTTTGTTTCGGCCACGAAATAAATTTTCTTTTCATCCTTAAATACAACTGCCCAATCGGGATTATATGTGCCGATGGGTGTATTGATTTTAAACCAAAAGGGCAGCTTGAAATAAAATTCAATATTTTCACTGCTCTCACAATCTTTTGCAAACTTGCTTTCTACATCGGATTGCAGTGGCATCAGGTTTTCGTAAATCGTTTTGTCCGGCTCTGCGATTGTATGAGTGAATTTGTCAACATAAATTTCCAGTTCATTATCTTCAAACAACTTCATCTCATAAACTTTACCCCCAATTTTTTCATACTTAATTCCTTCAATCATTAATTCATAAAGCACTTGCCTGATGGCAACCACTGTATTATCCATGAACAACTGCGGGTTAATCAGCACTTCCGCAATACGGCCCGACTTCTTAATGATCTCAAGGATTGTGGAACGGGTTAATTCAGTTTTTGACTGTATGTATCCCAACATATCCGGCATTTCCAGCGGAAAGCCATAATCATCATTACCGCTATCACTCAGTAACTGGCCTTCTACTCCTTTGCTGGTAATTACTACCCGTTTCTTATTGCTTCGGATAGATGGCTTTTTTGTTTCCGGCATTTCTTTTACTGCCTTTGCAGCAAAAGTGATTAATCCGGCTGTGTTGTAATTGACACTGTATTTTGTATGAAACTTTATCTTATCCCAAATCTGCAAAAACTTAGGGTCTGCTTCAAAACCTTTGCGAAGATTTACATTTTGCTTCCTGCCCTTGTCTTTAATTCTGCCGGTGAAATCTACTCCGCAATCCTGCTCAATTTCTTTTTGCAGGGCTTTAGCAAATTCATCATAAGATTCATTGGCAACTACAGTAAGACGATTGATGTTACGGTCAAATATCCGCTGGCCTTCCTGGTTTACACTGAGGCGAAGGCCCCGGCCAATTTCCTGCCGCTTTTTAATTTCCGATTTTGTTTCATTCAGTGTACATATCTGAAACACATTGGGATTGTCCCAACCTTCTCTTAATGCCGAATGACTAAAGATAAAACGCAAAGGCGTATTAATATCCAGCAGCCTTTCTTTATCCTGCATGATGAGTTTATAGGTATCATCATCAGCCTGTGTTTCTCCTCCTGTATCTTTTACCTTCCCTTTGTTATCCTGAGAAAAATAGCCTTCGTGCAGGTCCTCCACCCTGTTAGGTATAAAATCTTTAAAAACCGATTTTGCGATTTCTTCCTGGTATATTTCTTCAAACCATTTGGCAAATCTTCCGGGAATTTTATTTCCATTTATATCATATTCCCTGTAGTTTTTTACTTTATCAATAAAGAACAAGGAAAGTACTTTAATGCCTTTGCTGCGAAACTGCTTTTCTTTTCTTAAATGCTCTTCTACCGTTTTACGAATCATGAATTTCATAACCTCGTCATTCATGCCGCCCTGCCTCTGGCCAACGCCCAATATTACACCGTTGGTTAATTCTATTTGCTGGCTTCCAAAATCAATCTCGTAAATCTTTAAACCATCGTAACGGTCATTTCTG
>JAVHOI010000118.1:0-3958 GCA_036169975.1 Ferruginibacter sp.
CTTTATTCAAACTGAATAGCGAAATAAATGCATGGTTTGGTGCCGGTGTTTTTTATTGCGTGAAGTGAGTTACTTCCTAAAAAATAAAATCCACCTGCATCCGTTTTTTTAAATTGCTCCCCTATCTGCATTTCGGTATCACCTTCAATCATCAACACTATTTCTTCAGCCTTATGTGTATGCGGAGCGTGGCTGCGCATGCCTTCTTTTAAAGTACTCACATGTATTTCAAAACGCTTTTGTATTGTGGTACTTAATTCAAAAAAGTCCCTGCGCCCCCCGCCAATATCATTGGGCTTAAATGGCAGGCTTTCCCAAATCTTTACAAATGAATTAACAGGCGGCTTTTTTTTTATTTCCGGCGAAGCGGAAGCCCGGTATTTCATAGTGTAAAAATCGCAGCGCTCAACCGTTGTATTTTTTAAAGTATATTTTTGGCCAGCCATTAATACCGCAACACTATTTGGTGTTAGCACAAAAGCAGCATCATTCAAACGGATTGAAACAGTACCTGATCTTACAATGATCACTTGTTCGATATCAGATGCCACCCGCAGCATTATTTCTTTAGCAGTGGTTATAGTATTTGCACTTAATTGCATCCATTCAAAATCGTGCGCTTTCCCTTGCAATAAAACAACAGATGATATTCTATTTTTTTGTACTGCTGGTTGCTGCCAGTTATATGGTGCCGATGCAATTGTATCTGTTTGTGCAAATACTGCAAGCGGTAAAGCAAATAATATTACCAATAATCTTTTCATTGTTGTACTTTATTTTACTTCGTATCCTTTTCGTTGTACACGGCTCAGCATTTTATTAGCCTCATCATCATTGGTAAATTTTTCTGTAGCCGGGTTCCAATACAATTTTCTTTTCAGCTTCATGGAAATATGATGGAGCAAACAGGCAGAGCAGGAACGGTGTGCTTCTTCCACCGGTGCAATAGTGGGTTTATTATCGCGGATAGCTTCCAGCCAGTTGCCATGATGTTGGGTGCTTACAGTGAAATGAAATTCTTTTTCGCCAATTACCGAAGTAAGTAATCCGGGATCGCTTGCATCCAATTTTTTTGCCTGTTCGCCAGGTTTGGAAGGATCGCTTGCAGTGGCCTGGTAATCGCCTCTTGAAACAAATATCCATCCATTGGTTCCTTCAAATTTTATTCCGTTGGGAAATTCGTTACTAACGGCCATGGTAACACCATTGGCATACAAAGCGCCCGTTTTAAAAATACCATGCACATCCCATAGTCCGCCGGAGTTGAACTGTACTTTATCGCACCACACTTCTACCGGGCCGCTGCGTTCCATACCCATACCCCAGTGTGCACTGTCAATATGATGAGAGCCCCAGCCGGTGATCATACCTGCACCAAATTGTTCGCAACGCAACCAGCCTGGCCTTCCATAATCTTTTTGAGGATGCACTCTTTCTTCGGTATAATACACTTCCGGTGTTGATGCCAGCCACATATCATAATTAAAATTTGCAGGCACAGGCATCGGTTGTGTATTACCACCGGATGGGTCGCCGGGTAAACCAACCAATACATTTTTAAGTTCACCAATTCTGCCGTTGCGCACCAGTTCTGCCGCATACCGGAATTGCTCTGTACTGCGCTGCTGGCTGCCTATCTGAAATTTAATATTGGTTTTATTTACCACATCACTCATTATTCTTCCTTCGGAAATGGTAAGTGATGCAGGTTTTTGCATATAAATATGTTTGCCTGCACGGGCCGCAGCCACGGCTATCATTGCATGCGAATGATCGGGCGTACTGATGGCCACTGCATCAATATCTTTATTTAATAACAGTTCCCGGTAGTCGGTATAAACTTTTATACCATTAAAAGGTTTGCCATCACGTTTACTGTAAAACTCATTTAGTAATTGTTTGCCCTCTTCCGCACGATGCAGGTCCACATCGCACACCGCTGTAATTTGTGCAAAGTTGTGTTGCCATACGCCGGGCATATCATGCCCGCGGCTAATTCTTCCTGCACCAATGGCAGCTACATTAATGCGGTTGCCGGGTGCAAATTTTCCAAATACACTTGCAGGAACAATACTGGGAATATGAAGCGCAAGCGCTGTTCCTGCTGTTGTTTTAACGGTATCGCTAAGAAATTTTCTCCTGCTGATACCAGTTTGTTTTTCATTTTGCATAGCATTATTTTTAAGCAATCATTATAATTGTAAGTTGAGCATATCAAGTTGTTTTGCTGCCTGGTTATTTAAACTGTTTTGTATTACAACACCTATTTTTTTAAATTAAGCAACTTTGCTTCTTTCTGTGCTTTTAAAGCAAGTTCTGTTGCAAGAAAACAATGTGTTTGAGACATGGCAGTTTCAGTTCTGTTCAATACATCATCAACAAATAAAGGCCCGAAAGGAAGTGTTTCATTGTTGCAATTGATATGCACCATTTCTTTTTGATTTACTATAAATAAATGATTGCCGCCTTTATTGCCGGAAAGTATATCCGTATTTTTTCTTACTTCAATGTATCCATCGGTACCCAGTATGGTTAGCCTTCCATCGCCCCAGGTATCAAGCCCGTTGGGTGTAAACCAATCTACCCTGATGTATCCCGTGCCGCCATTACCTTTTAACATTACATCACCAAAATCTTCGAACAATGGCGCTTCCGGATGATGCACATTGCCTACCTGCGACATTAATACCTCCGCTTCGGTAGTGTTTGTAAAATGTAAATACTGATCAAATTGATGAGAGCCAATATCGGTTAAAATTCCACCATAACGTTTTTTATCCCAAAACCAATCGGGCCTTACGGCTAAACCTGATGTACCAAACTTATTGCTAATTCTGTGCGGCGCTAAATTTACTGTTTGAATTACCTGGCCTATTGCACCGGTTTTAACCAATTGACTGGCTTTTTGTGTAGCTTTATTTTCAAAACGCTCACTATACATGATGGAGTAAATTCGTTTTGTTTCTTTTTGAACTTTCTTTACTTCAGCCAATTGCTTTAAAGTGATGATACCAGGTTTGTCTGTTAAATAATCTTTGCCATGTTGCATTACACGAATACCCAAAGGAGCCCGTTCATCAGGGATGCCCGAACTTAATACTAAATGTATGGAAGAATCTTCCAAAATCTCCTTCTCGCTTTTGGCCAGTTTTGCTTCAGGGTAAGCTTTAGCAAATGCAGCAACCAGGTCAGGCTGACTGGCATATAACGCCACCAATTCTCCCCCGCCTCTTTTTATAGCATCCGTCATTCCATAAATATGAGGATGATCAATATTAATGACCGCAAATTTTATTTTGCCGGAAGAGATAACTACGGCATTTTCATTTGCTGAAGGTTCAACGTATTTAAACTTATCGGCTACAGGCGCCATTATCATTAACCCTGAAGCCTTCGTTACGCTTTGCAGGAATTTTCTTCTGCCAGTTTTATTTGAGTTCATAGCTATCGTTATTTTATTGAATATTTATTTTTGAAGTTACCACATTACCGGAAGTTTTATTCTTTACTCCCGGCTGCCCACCACCCACACTGATCATTAATTTCCCTTTCGGTTGATACAATTTTCCTTCCTCATTTACCAGCGATAAATCATCGGCAGTTAAATTAAAGCTGACCGTTTTTGTTTCTCCTGCTTTTAATGCAATGCGTTTAAAACCTTTCAACGCTTTTAGGGGCGCATGGATGGTTTTATTTTGATTGGATACATACAACTGAACCACTTCCTCTCCATTCATCTTTCCCGTATTGGTTACGCTTACTGTTACAAACGTATTCTTTCCTTTGGCAACAGATACAGGAACTTTTAAGGCAGCATATTTGAACGAAGTGTAGCTTAAACCATAACCAAAAGGATACAATGCTTCGCCACCAAAATAGCGATAAGTTCTGCCTTTCATAGAGTAATTGTCGTATAGCACAACATAGGTAACACTTTTTCAATACCCTTAAAGACAGC
>JAVHOI010000119.1:0-17573 GCA_036169975.1 Ferruginibacter sp.
TAACAACCACCAACAATTATACTTATAATACGGGTATTGTATTGGCAAGTAATATTAGTGAGTATGTGGATTTTAACCTATCCTACAGCGCTAATTTTAATAACGCACAAACAATTTCTACCAATAGTACCACCAGCAAATATGTTAACCAGTCAGCAGGCCTGCAACTTAATTTATTGAATAAAAAAGGATGGTTTATACAAAACGATATATCTAACCAAACCTATAGTGGTTTAACTGAAGGCTTTAACCAAAGTTATTGGTTGTGGAATGCCGCCATTGGTAAAAAATTCCTGAAGAAAAAAGTTGCTGAATTAAAGCTTTCAGTTTTTGATCTGCTTAAACAAAACCAAAGTATTGTAAGAACTGTAACTGGTGCCTATATTGAGGATGCTAACAACAAGGTATTGCGGCAATATTTTATGCTTACATTTAGTTACAGTTTGAAGAATTTTGGTGTAGCCGCAAGGCCATCGGGTGGTAATTTTCAAAACGGGGAAGGAATGATGGGAAGGCCGGGTGGTTCTGGCGGAATGAATCCATCCTTTTAAGTACTTTTAGATTGGATTAAATAAAAATTGTGTAGTGAACCAATCTGAAGCGCTGACTGATAAATTAAAGCAGGGTGATCAATCCGGATTTACCGCTGTTGTGGAACTATACCAGGATATGGTGTATAATACCGCGATCGGTATTGTACAAAATGCGGATGACGCGGATGATATAACACAGGAGGTTTTTGTGCAGGTTTACCTTTCTATCCATTCTTTTAAAGGTGAATCGAAATTATCTACCTGGATTTACCGCATTACCATTTCGAAGGCATTGGACCATGAAAAAAAGAAGAGGAGAAAAAAACGATTTGGATTTGTACAAAGCCTGTTTGGCAGCCAGGATAATGAACAACTTTACCCTGTTGAATTCAACCATCCCGGGGTGCAGTTGGAAAATAAAGAAAGGGCCCGTGAATTATTTAAAGCCCTGAGAAAGCTACCAGATAAACAACGTATTGCTTTTACCCTTCATAAAATAGAGGGGCAGAGCCAACAGGAAATCGCCGAAATAATGAATACGAGTTTGTATGCTGTAGAATCGTTGATGGGAAGGGCAAAAAGCAATTTAAAAAAAATATTATATAATTATTACCAGGAAAAATTTTCGGACCAATAAAAAAATCCGTTATGAATAAAAAAGAACAAATCAACAAATTTACAGATGAAACAATTAAAAGTATAGACGCTGTTAAGAGGGCAAGGCCAATGCCCTTCCTGCTTACACGTATTAATGCAAGGCTCAATAAAACAAAGGAAAATGTGTGGGAAAAGGCGGGTTGGTTTATCGGCAGGCCTTCAATTGCTATCCCGGGATTGGTAATACTGCTTCTTATAAATATTATGGTAATTTTATTTAACAAGGCGCATCCATTTACCACAACAACAGAACAATCCGCTCAGGCGACGGCTGACGAATTTTCCTTTTCTGTAGCCACTATTTACGACACTGAAAACACAGAACCATAATGATAAACAATCAAAATAAAAGCAAGATTTTCCTGCTGATCATTGCCATATTATTCATTGCTAATATGGCGATGCTCGCATTTTTTTTACAGAAAAAAGGATCGGATAAGCAAGGTGGGCATCAGGATAGAAAGGCCGTTATTGGAAATTTTTTGCAAAAGGAAATAGGGTTTAATTCCCGGCAGTTAATACAGTACGATACATTAAGCAACCGGCACCGGGATAAAATCCGCGGCCTTTTTGAAAATGCCAGGAACAATAAAATCGAACAGTTTAAACAATTGGTAGCTGGTAATTTTAGCGATGCTGTCGTAAACATGGTGGCCGACCAATCCGCGGCAACACAGAAAAACATTGAAGTAAATATGTTTAATCATATTAAAAGCATACGGTTGCTATGTACACCGGGCCAGTTACCAAAGTTTGATTCTTTATTCATTAAAGTATTCAACAGGAGGGGCGATGGAAGGAAAAAAACAACTAAGTAAAACCTGTCGCCTGTTTCTTTTAAACCTGTCGTCCAATAAAAAATAAAATCGTAACTATTAAATAAATAATAAAATGAAAAAGCAATTTGTATTAATGGTATTTGCAGCGCTCTTCAGCATAACCGCCGCAAATGCACAAGGTGGTGGCGGACAGCGCCAAACCCCGGAAGAAAGAACAAAGGCAACCATGGAAAAGCTGGCGGTATTAAATTTGGATGCTGATGCAAAAACAAAAACAGAAGTGGTGATTACAGATTTTAACAATACGCAGCAAAAAGCAATGGAAGAAATGCGGGCAAGTGGTACCATGGACAGGGATGCGATGATGGCAAAACGCAAAGAACTTGCTGATGCGAGAGATACCAAATTAAAAGCGATATTTTCGGAAGCGCAAATGAAAAAATGGAAAGATGAGATTGAGCCTTCTTTAAGGCCACAAAGAGGAAACAACCCACGTCCCCAATAAATAAAAAATTAGGTTTTGGTAAAGTTAGCCCTGCTTATGGCGGGGCTTCTTTTTTTGCATTCACACTTCCTTTCAAACCCGAAGTTTTCAAATCCGGTTTCCAATCAAAAAGATTAAACAATCAGTCCAAATTTTGCCAGGAGTTTATAAATAAAACGGAGGGTATTTTAAACAGGTATTAATCTTATTTTTCGTAAATTTGGCTAATATGAAAATGCAAAAATCAAAACCACATATCATCAATCCCGCCTTGCTTTGGGAATATGATTTAGATACCTTTAACTACGAAAAATCGTATAAAATTGTTATTGAAAGGGTATTGGAAAGAGGTAATTTAGAAGAATGGCGTGAAATGGCAGGTATATATTCCAAAGAACAAATTTTGGAAACTATAGATTGGAGTTCACAATTAGCCAAACGGGATAAAGAATTCTCGAAATTTTTCTTAAACTCCGAATTTTTACATGCTGCATAAAGATCCTTTTATTATTGCCCCCAAAACATTCCGGTTAATTCAACAACTCCAACTTTTGCCTGAATTAAAAGATTTCTTTTTAGTGGGTGGAACTGCTCTGGCATTTCAATTAGGCCATCGTAATTCAATTGATATTGATTTATTTACTCAGGAAGATTTCGCTGTTGATGAAATGCGGGAACTATTAAAAAATAAATTTACCTACTCAACAACCCTCGAAAGAAAAAACACTATTCTCGCTGTTGTCAACAACATCAAAACAGATTTTATAAAACATAATTATCCATTCATCCTTCCACCCATAACAGAAGAAGGCATTACCTTTTTAAGCAAAGAAGATATTGCGGCAATGAAATTTCATGCCATTATTCAAAGTGGGAAGCGGTTAAAAGATTTTATTGATATTTATTATTTGCTGCATCATTTCAGCATGCGACAAATGATTGGTTTTTTCATAAAAAAATACAGCTACAGCAACCCAATGATAGCAATGAAAGCTGTAAATTATTTTGATGAAATTGACGAAAATACAGATCCCCCTAAAATGCTAAATGCCATTACCATAAAACAAATTAAAAAACGCATTCAGGAGGCTTCACTAAAGCCTTCTAAAATATTTTAAGATTACTTCCCTTAAATCATAACTTAACCAGCCATCGCTTTGTACCAGATTTTTATATCCAAAATAAATTGCTGGTTTAAGCTTAACAATTGATCCTTTTAAAAATCATTAAACCGGTTCATCCAAAACCTCTTCAATTCTTTTTTTCAATTCTTCATAAGAAGTATAGCCCCGTGATAATAAATGAAACTTAGTTTCATTTACCTGTAATAAAACTGCGGGATAACCTGTAACCTGCAATTGTTTGCAAAGCGCAAATTCATAATAAGCCATTTCTTTATATTCTTCACTTTTTAATTTGGAATAAAAAATTTCAGGTTGAATAGAATATTTTTCCAGCAGTTGCCGGTAGGCTTCATCATCACATAAATCCCTTCCCTCATAATGCAATGCATATTGAAGGTCTGCGGCAAATTCTATTTGTCTTTCAGGATAAAACTCTTTAAAAATGCAAAGTGCAATGGCTGGTTTTTCCGAAGAGGGGTACCAGTCGCTAAGGTCGGGGTGATTAATATGCCATAAGTAATCCCTTCCAAATTTTATACCGGTAGTTTCTTCCACCACTTTATAAGCCTGTTGAATATACCCAGCGGTAACACTAATATGCCTGGCTTCTTCTGTAATAATCATTCCTCCACTTAATACTTCAAATTCAAACTTGTTTTTATACTCTTCGTAAATCCTTTTTATCACCGGGCTAAATCCATAACACCAGCCACAATACGCATCGTAACAATAAAATAATATTGGCTTATCCATGCTGCAAAGTTGGTGCAATTTTGTATTCGGTTTATTTTATTTAAATGTTCTACCCACAAAATGTCCGCTATATGGCGGACAATAAGCATCTCACCTTTTTTCTAACATGGTTGAATAGGGCTTGACTTTGCTAATTATCTACCTTATCCAATGATTTTATTTTTTCCTTTGAAAATACAGATCTCATTCCTTGCCGGATACAAGGAAAAATTAACCGTTTGCTAAAAATACATTGCCTTAAGTTTCAAAAGTTAAAAAATAATTTATCTTCGTCTTGGTTTTTCATAGGATATTGGATTTTAAAACGGGGCTGGATTTTTATCCTGGCCCTTTTTTTATACCCATATTTAGACGATTTAAGGTTTAAGGCGGATCATTTGACAAATGGTGAGTGCCTGGAAAGGATCGTGAGTTTTTGACAATTCATCACACCTATTGAGGAAATAAGTTTTTATCTATATTCGGGATAATACGCAAAGCATTTTTATAATACACTTTTTTTAAAATATTATCCGGCAATTCCATCCCGTACATTCTCCAGAAAGCATGATATTTTTTGTGATAGGGAAAATATTCATCCGAAGTTTCGAGTACCCGGAAATAGGTTTTATATTCATCGGGCACCCAACTGTCTTTGCCAAAAAGTATCCTGTCCTGATATTGAGTAAAAAACTGTTTGGCCATGATGGGCTGCCTGCCGAGTTCCGCGATCACAGCGCCAAACTCTACCATCACATTAGGCAACGAATTTAATAATCGTCCAAGTTTCCCCAAATCGTTCGGGTACCATCCAAAATGTGCGGCGATAAAAGTGGTGCCGGGATGCTTCCTGAAAACATTATGCTGTTCTTCAATTAATTTTTCCCATGGTACAGGATTATCCACACCACGTTTACGGCCAGGATGCGTAATGATTTCCAGCCAGCGTTCATTGTGCTCATCCACCGAATCCCAAAAAGGTTTGGGGTCGGCGGTATGTATTAGCACAGGTATTTTAAGTTCACCACATTTTTTCCAAATCGGATCCAGCCTTATATCATCCACCCCAACACGCTTGCCCTCTTTGTCTTTTACATTAAAACCAAGGTTCTTAAATATCTTTAATCCATTGGCGCCATTTTTTACATCGGCTTCCAGTTGCTTCACTGCATTTTCAGTCCATCCATTTTCACCAATACCTTTAAATTCGATATTGGCGAATACAATAAACCGGCCGGGATACGTTGCTTTTACATGCTCAATACTTTGCTGTAGGTTTTTACCACTTCCCCCGCTCAGGTTTACCATTATCTTCATGTTTAAAGTATCCATGTCACGTATCAACAATGAAAGATCCTGGTTGGCCATACCCCATTGGTGATTGTGTACATCAATAAATGGGAACTTCGAATGCCGGGTTATATGTTCTGGTACCACCAATGTGGAAACGGGATCATATTTTTCAAAATCCATTTTTTGTGTAGCTGACTGATCCTGCGAAAAAGCGGAACTGTACATAAAACAGCCCAAAAGAAATGTTATAATGAATTTCATAATGTTGTTTAAAATTTTATACTTCCAAAATAAGTATCATTTTGTTAGCGAAAATTTTAAATGTATGAATGGTAGTAAATTAACCTGGTTTTGTTTTAAAAAATCAAGGCCTAATCATCAGGAACCAATTGTAAACCAATTGTAAATGCTGTAATTTCAATTTCTTTCCCGGAGCGATGCTAACAGCAGAAATAAAGTACAGCAAAACTCTGATGAATAGCTATGCAGGCACAGGGTTCTTCATCCAACAGGTTCCGTAACAAAACAAGTGGTATCGCTCTGATTGCAACCACTTCGTTTAGAACTGTAAAATTAATTTTCAAATGAAACGT
The DNA here is from genome assembly GCA_036169975.1 of Ferruginibacter sp. Classification (GTDB taxonomy): domain Bacteria; phylum Bacteroidota; class Bacteroidia; order Chitinophagales; family Chitinophagaceae; genus Ferruginibacter. The sequence goes on from JAVHOI010000119.1 coordinate 6,196, forward strand.
TATATATAACGGAATTCTTAAAAAGCAAATGTTCTGCGGAAATTACTAATGTAAAAATTTAGAAGAATTACTATTGACGGGAATTTGCTGAAAATATACCTTTATATTCTAATTCAATATTTATGAAAACTACCAACCATCCAACATCATTGTTTGCCGGACTGTCTAAATTTTTTAATGAAATTTGCAATGCCCTTTTTGTATCAAGTGATAAAAAAGAATTTCAGCGATTGAAAGATTTCATTGCCTCTTAATTTCTATTGAAAAATCTCTTTAACTGAACAGGTATTCCACATCCGACTTGCTCAATGCTTTTACGAAATTAACATCGTCAGAAATCAGTTCGCTTGCCAGCTTGCGCTTACGTTCCTGCAACTGCAAAATTTTATCTTCAATCGTATCAATACATATCATACGGTAAGCGAAAATATTTTTTGTTTGCCCGATACGGTGGGTACGATCAATAGCCTGTTGCTCCACGGCAGGGTTCCACCATGGATCTACAATGTAAACATAATCCGCTGCGGTAAGGTTCAGGCCTACTCCTCCGGCCTTTAATGAAATCAGGAACACCCTGCAGGAGTCATTATTTTGAAAATTTTCAATTGCTTTTTGACGGTCGTTAATGCTGGTGCTGCCATCAAAATATTCAAAAGGGACACCCTCTTCCCGTAATTTTTCTTTTATCAGCGCCAGCATACCCAGAAACTGGGAGAATATCAACGCCTTGTGCTCACCTATATTTTCCTGAATCTCCCTAGTAAGTTCATCCAACTTTATAGAGTGATTGGGATATTTATCTTCTTCGTTTAAAATTGCCGGGCTATCGCATATTTGCCTGAGTTTCATCAAACCCTGCAAAATGGTCAACTGCGATTTATCAATTCCATGCTCGTCTATTACTCCCATGATTTTATCGCGGTAGCTGTTGCGATAAGCATCATAAATTTTCCGCTGCTCTTTATCCATTTCACAAAACAATATGGTCTCCGTTTTTTCAGGAAGGTCCTTTGCTACCTGTTCTTTGGTACGCCGTAAAATAAAGGGATACAATAATTTCCGCAGGTGGTCTTTTTGCTCCTGCTCGCCAAACTTATCAATGGGGTTAGCAAACTCGTTTCTAAAAAAATCCATGCTGCCCAACAGCCCGGGATTGAGAAAATTCATTTGCGCAAAAATATCGAAAGTGTTATTTTGAAGTGGGGTACCGCTCATGCACAAACGGTTTTTAGCGGTCAGCAGGCAGGCTGCCCTGGTAACTTTTGAGGCCGGGTTTTTTATAGCCTGGCTTTCATCCAACACCACGTAATCAAATAATATTTTCATCAGAAACTGTATATCGCTGCGCAAAGTACCGTAGGTGGTAATTATGATATTTGCCTTTTGCATCTCCGCCACATCCCTGCTTCGCAGGCTTCCATGGTGTATGCGCCAGGTAAGGTCCGGGGTAAATTTTCTTATTTCGTTTTCCCAGTTGTAGATCAATGTGGTTGGACAAATCACAATGGCCGTTAATTTTCCTTCCTGTATTTTGTAATGCTGCAGCATGGTGAGCGCCTGTACCGTTTTACCTAAACCCATATCATCCGCCAGGATTCCGCCCCAGCCTACTTCATTCAAATAATTAAGCCACTGATAGCCCGCTGTTTGATAAGGCCTTAATACAGACTGTAAGCCAAGCGGGGCGGCAATTTCCGGTATATTCTTAAACTCCCTGAGCCTTTCAAATTTTTCATCCAGTGCAAAACTTAATTCCGTAGCATCGCGGTTTTCGTACAACTCGTCAATCACACTCATGTGATATTTTGACAAACGGAGTTTGTCGTTTTTGCCGTCGCCTACTTTAAACAGCAGGGCATATCTCTTCAGCCATTCATCCGGTAGTATCCCCAATGTGCCATCTCCTAATTGCACAAAAGATTGTTTGGAAGCCAATGCTTTTTTAATGTCGTTGATGCCCACCCGCTGCCCTTCAAAATCTATTTCCACTTTGGCATCAAACCAATCCAGTCCACTGCTTACATGAATATGGGTGGATGGCCTTGCTGTATTAAAACGAAAATTCCTGAGCGCCTCAAAACCAAACACCGGGACTTTGGATTCTTTCATGGAATCAACAAATAGGAAGAACCAGTTGTTTTTTAATACATCCGGCCCTTTTAATATTAAACTATTTCCTTCCTGCGGACGGATAAACTGCGAATGCAAAGAACTGAGCTTATCCAGAAAGCGCATTTCAGCTTCCTTATTTCTATGCACAATTAATATTTTATCGCCATCCGGAATAGTGATGGTATCCTTATCAGAGGATTTGGTTTCAAATCCCTGGTAGGTAAATATTGGCTGAAACACCAGGTAATCGCCCTTTTCCTGCAGCATCAGTTTTACTTCAGGCTCACCGCTCTTAACTTCCTTAATAAGTGTTTTATCAAACTCAACCTTGTAATCTTTGGTTAGCGGCATAATGAGCTTATGCATTTGTGCGGCCCAGTTCTCTTTGGTAAGCTTTATATTACCATTCTTAATAAATTTTTCGGCCTGCAATGCGTCTTCCGCTTTTTGCCAGAGGTAAAAAGTATGGTTGTATAAAAAGAGGATACTGTTATTGCATTCATTATCGGTTACGGGTTGTGCAGCCCCGTTGATATTAAACCGGCATTGCAGTTCAAACTGATCCCCCTGCGCTATGATTTTAAATTGCGGCGCTATAAAATTTTCACTCAGGGTTACTTCCATGAGGTTGTCCGTTTTGAAAACCTTATTTTCCGGTAAATAATAAATGAACGGGTTAGCCGCCTGCTCCAAAAAAATTTTTTTTAGTTTAGGCTGAAAATATTCCGCTATCAACACCCTGGTCTCTTCGGGCAATTCATCTCCGTCCGTTTGAATAATATTTTCCCAAATCCCACTAAAGGGTGAATTGCGGTTGAGGTACTTATTTACTTCGGAAATCTGTAGTTTCCTTATTTGCTGTAGCAGCATTTTATCCTCTTCACTAAATGGCTCCGTATTTACATATTTTGTAAGGTCTAATTTTTCTGTTTTGCCCAGTAGTTTATTACTATTTTCATCGGCATTTCCCTGTACGGCGTCTATCACGAAATAAGGATATGCAGTAGCATTGAAGTTAAAAACCACACCTAATTTTTTTGTAGCGGCTTCTGTGGTTGCCACTTCCGGCTCTACAGCACGCCGGGTATCCTGCATATAAGCCGGACGGGGTGCTGGTGTTAACTGTGCTACTCTTTTAATGGAAGTATCCAGTACTTTTAAAAACGGTTTCCCTTCTTTATAGGTAAATTCAAATTTTCCTTTTAAATCATCTTCCAGATTGTATCCGTAAATCTGTAACAGTTTATTTTTTTCCTTATCCCAGTTACGGATTGTATCAAAATAATAGGGGCCATATTGCCTGAACAACTGAAGGAATAAAACGGTCTTATGCACGCACAGGGGATACAAAGTTTCCGCACATTTGCAGGAAGTATCAAAGTTGCGTTCATCATTTTTTTGTATCACAATTGGATATGCCTGGCTTTCAAGCTTCAGCTCCGCCTCTACCCGTTCATTAGCCGAAACTATTAAAGTAGCTTTTGTTGATTCCAATATTGATTCGGCGGCCTCATAAATTTCTGGTGACGAAAGCAGGCGGATAGTTTTAAGGTCTATATACTTCATCTTGGCAACCGTATGCCGTTGATTATAAATTGCATTGCTTATACCCAGCATGTTTTTATCAATCAGATCCTGCAACTGAAAAAGCGCCGCTGCTTCATGACGGCATATATCCCCTAAATTATAAGGGCACCCACAGCGCAAAGACAGTGAATTGGGATCCGTATATTTTTGAATATTTACTTTATAATAGGTACTGTAGGTATCATCTTTTACCCTGAATACTACGCTGTTCAGCAGTTCATCATGCTCTACCAACTCAACGTATCCAAGAGCATGGATTTTTTTCCCTCTTCGGATAACCTCATCGGATCCTGTATTGTAAACGTATTTAATTAAATGAGATAAAGCCAAAATGAAGTACGATTTAATTGTACGATATATGATTGACAATCCTTTTCAAATTGGATAACCCATTCAGAAAAGACCAATTTACAAAATTAAAGAAAAAATAAAGAAAAGCCGCTTCTAAATCACGCTATTGAGAATATTTAAAAGACAGTTATAAATTTGATGGACCTTTTTTATTGATGCATAGTTTTTTATGGGTAAAGATTTGGGCTTTCTGTTTTTCTGCCTGAAATGAATGATAGCGAAACCGTTTGTAACAAGAATGCGGATATTTAGAGCAGCGTACAATCATAAATTAATATTCAATTTGAAGCCTTTTGGAATGGGGGGATTTAGATTGGAACATTTCCCCTTATCAGTTTTCCCCCTTCATACAGGCACAATACATTCGCGGCATCTGTCGTAAGGCAATACCGGATATCTTTTTCCAACCCGAAGCTAGTGAGCCTGTGATAGTGAGAAGCATTTTTACTTTTCATGAATTCATAAAGATCCTCCCTTGCATCATTGTACATGGATTCCGCTATTTGCGATGAATCGCAATTGATGTTGAAGTGGTTTTTGACACGGCTGATTACAGCGCCTGCAAACAACGTATCTTCAATATTAACCCTGTCCTTCCAGGCTGCACATCCCAGGATTACAGGCATTTTCTTGGCCACCAGGTAATCACATACGGCTGACAGGTTTGGAAAAGAACCGGTAATAATTCCTTTTGCTCCTTTATCCAATGCCATGTGAAGCAATTTTGTACCATTGGTGGTGGTTAGCACCAGCGTCTTACCACAAATAAATTCTTTTGGATATTCAAAAGGCGAATTGCCGTGTACCAACCCTTCCGCGATATGGCCATCTCTTTCACCGGCTGTAACCCCTTCTATTTGTTTTCCAATACGTATGCACTCTGCCACACTATCTACCGGAATTATATTTTTCGCTCCATTGAATAATACGGTTGCAATGGTTGATGTTGCCCTAAATACATCAATGATTACAATTAAACTACTGTTTACATTGTATAAATGAAGCATTGCCGGAGATAGCGAGGTATATAAAGTTGGCTTTCCTCCTGTCATTAAAATTAATTTTGAATTGATATTATAACACGAATTGGGAAACACGAATTAAAATAAAACTTGTTTCTCCATTCGTGTAACTGCTGTTTTAAAATTGGTGTAATCACTTTGAATCATATTATTCTAAACTTATCCTTAGTTCAAAATCACTTTCCATTTTTGCGTTTCCGCATAATCTTTTATTACCGCATTTCTAATCAACAGCAATTTTTGCAAATAATTTTTTAGAAATAGTTTATTTACAAGATTTCCCAAAGCGCTATATGGACTTTCAAATTCCACGAGATCAATCATTAATGTACCATTATCAACCGGTTTAAAATGATGCTCGTGTTTATAACTTTTAAAATCGCCCTGTATCATTTCATCAGTAAAATGAAAAGGCTTTTCCATAAGGGTAATTTTAGAAGTAAATCGTCTCAGCCGGAACAGGTGCTTTGCCTGCCAGGTTACGGTTTCATTTTCGTTAATTAAACCCGAAGTTGCTCCTGCAATAGCCTCTTCCTTTGTGTGTGCCATAGCAATTTTATGCACGCTGATACTCCGGCACAAATCGAATACCCTTTCAACAGGAGCATTTATAAGGGTGGTAAGATGAATTTTAAAAATCAAAAGATGATGCGTTAATTGAAAATTGATAATGCGAAAATATTTTTCAAACTTTCTGTAGCCTGCACTGTTACTTAAACATCCTGCTCATTAATAATTATTCATTATACAAAAGGCATTTTCACCACCTTCGCTTTTAACAATGAATTTCGGATGCTGATATAAATTTCGCTGTCTATTGGTGCGTAATTGATGTCAACATATCCCATGCCTATCGCCTTGCCTAATGAGGGGGATTGGGTACCGGAAGTAACCCTTCCTATGATACTTCCTTCAAAATCTTTTATCACATGATCATGACGGGCAATACCCCTTTCCAGCATTTCGAAACCTACTAATTTTTTTGTAACGCCTTTTGCTTTTTGTTTTTCAAAAAAGGCTTTATTGGTAAACTCTTTGGTGAATTTGGTTATCCATCCCAAGCCCGCTTCGAGGGGAGAAGTGGTATCATTTATATCATTGCCATATAAACAAAAGCCCATTTCCAACCTAAGCGTATCCCTTGCGCCCAATCCGATTGGCTTAATACCCTGAGAAGCCCCTGCGGCAAAAATAGCATTCCAAACTTTATCAGCGGCCCCATCCTTATCTTCAAAATAAATTTCAACGCCGCCTGCGCCTGTATATCCCGTGGCGCTTATAATTACATTATCTATGCCCGCAAATTGCCCGGTTGCAAAAGTGTAATATTTTAAATTAAGAATGTCGGTTGAAGTTAGCGGCTGTAGTATTTTTGTGGCATTGGGTCCCTGAATGGCCAATAGGCAGGTTTTGTCTGATATGTTTTGCATATCCACTCCCTTGTTATTAAATTTACTGATCCAGTTCCAGTCTTTATCAATATTGCCCGCATTTACTACAAGCATATACTTCTTGTTTTCTTCCATGCAATAAACCAGCAGGTCATCTACAATTCCGCCATCATTGTTTGGCAGGCAACTGTATTGCGCTTTACCGGCAGTAAGTTTTGAGGCATCGTTGGTAGTTACTCTTTGAATCAGGTCTAAAGCATTTTCTCCTTTTAATATAAACTCTCCCATGTGGCTTACATCAAATACACCCGCATTATTACGAACAGTAGCGTGTTCATCAATTATGCCACTGTAACTTATGGGCATATTAAATCCGGCGAATGAGGCCATTTTGGCTCCAAGAGAAATGTGTTTTGTAGTAAACGGGGTATTTTTCATTAATGGTAAATTTTTAAATAGAATTAAAATTGATAAAAGCAAAAGTAAAATAAAAAAAATTGGTGGCGGAAAATAGCAGGCCCCTCCTACCAGGGTGTAATTCCAAAAAGTTAAGTCAGCAGATAAATCTACTCAAATGGTTCAGATTAAAATTATACAGTTTGAAGGCTCCCCTTTAGGTGCGGGAGGAAGTAAAATGAAAGTCCCGCCAATAATGGCAGGACTTTTTCTTTGTTTCACTTCAACACAACTATTGAAACTATTTGATTCAGCTATTTATCAATATAAGGAATGATTGCAGCTTATATCCATTCCATGCTTCAGGTTCGTTTTTATTGCCATCTATTTTTTCCAATTGTTTATCAATATTTTCTTTTATTTTTTCCAGGGAGTCTTTGGTACGCTTTTGTTCTTTTTCCAGCTTAAATTTCAGAGAATCCAATGCGGTAACGGGTTGACTGTTATCATAGCGGTAACCATCTTTTGATTCATTTATTTTTATACCGTTTTTATCAATTGAAATCCTATTGCCATTATCATTAATTTCTATTCCATCCTTACCAATTTTTACTTTATGGTCTCTTCTGTATTTGTCCCCGTCAGCAGGCTCTCCATCCAGGGTAAAAAGGCCGCCTGCTTTCATTACATAATCCACATTGGATTGCCATCCCCTTTCTTCCTCATCACTGTCAATATTAAAATCATCATCATTCCACATCCCGCCAAAATGTACATTATCCCACCAGCCTATGCTTTTATCTATCCTTATTTGTTTGCCAACAGGCACATATACCGTAACAATTACCCGCTGGTTACGGAATTTATTTTGCCGGGTTATTGCAATCCCTTTATCAAGCACGAGCAATGAATCATTTTGTGTGCCATTATAATTAATGAGGTTGGCCAGTGTGTCGGCAGAGCGCCTGTTGCGGCCATTCACCATTTTTAGCATCGTTACCCTGAAACTATCATTGGGCGATTTTAGGATTTTTATTTCTACATTTTTTACAAACGCCGTGTCATCATCAAGGCCTAACTCTTCAAAAGGTTCCAGCCTGAAAAACTTATTGCGATAATATTTTTTTGAAGGGGAATTGGTAGTTAATTCCAGCTTTTTAACCATTGGATTTGAAAGATAAATTTCCTGTTCCGAAATATCGTTGGTACTTCTGAAATCCCTGAATACCGAGGAGATTAAAGATATAAAACAAAACCATCCTATTATCCAAAGGCTGATAAAAGTGAACCTCAATACCTTGCGGTTACTTTTCATTTTTGCCAGCCTGCGTATGATCCAGGTGATAATACCAATTACCGGCACGGCAATAAAAAATAATAAAGTGCCCCAGGCGAAAAAGTTTTGCCATCCGTCGTTGAGTACAAAATCTTTTAAAGGAAAAATCCCGATGGAGAATATGGCTAAAGCGAACAAGGCTACTACCAATGCAAAGCTTACACAACCTATAATAAAATAGGCGAATATTTTTACCAAAAGCAAAATGATATCGCCCAGCGACCTGCTGGTCCGCTTTGCTGCAGTCTTTATTTCAGCGCCTAATACCGGCCCTTTTTCTGTTGCGAATGCTTTTGCTTCCTGGCCAAATTTTTCCGCCCTTTCCTGTACCCCTTTCATTTCGCCCACTACAGAATTTTTAATTGAATTCAAATCCACCTTTTCTCCCTTCATCTCTAATTTTTCGGCAGTATTGGCAGCTTCTGGAATTACCAGCCATAAAATAATATATACAATCAAAGAGCCGGGGCTGAAGGTGAGATTAATAAAATTTGGGAAATTCATAAATCCCCAGTTACTCCATCTAAAAACAATAGATAAAAACGGCAATAGAAATAAAATTCTTGGAACCCAGGAACTTATACCAAAATAATTACCAATGCCACTACATACACCGGCTATTATTTTATTATCCGGATCCCTGAATAACCTTTTGCGTGTGGCACCGATTTCAGTTGATGCGCTGCTGGGTACCGCTATCCATAATATCAGGTAGGCCAGTATGCCGGCACCGGCAAATGCGATCACCAGAAATATAATTCTTACCAGGATGGTGTCTAAACCAAAGTAGTTGGCCAAACCTGCACAAACACCGCCAATCACTTTGTCATTTTCACTTCTGAATAATCGCCTGGCAGCGCCCGGGGCACTGGCTTTGGACTGAAATTGTTCCTGTTCTTTTGATTGTGACTGGTTGGTTTGTTTGGATGATATATTGTCGTCAGCATCTTCAAATTCTTCGGGCCTTCCCATACTTTTAATGATGGCGTTTACATCATCCTCAGTTATACAGGTAGCTCCCTTTTTCAATCTTTCCTGAAATAGTTCGCCAATGCGGTTTTCTATATCATTGATGATTTCTTCCTTACCTTCTTCATTGGCAAAGTACCGGGAAAGGCTGTCCGTATAATTTTTAAGTAAGTCAAAAGCTGTTACTTCTATCGGCACTACTTGTCCGTGGAAGTTGATGTTTATTACTTGTTTCATGGCTAATTGTGTTAGATTGTTTCGCTGGTTGATTTTACCCAAAAACAAAAATCATGGCTATACTTTTTTTATAATGGGCTGTTGAAGTTTTTAATCCTGGTTGTTGCCCGGGCTAATTATATCTGATTGTTCTTTTTCCGCCGAAAGTTTTTGTTCGGCTGTAAACGCCTGTTCCGCTTTTGAAAGCGCTTTTACCGCATTGGCCAGTTCATTCCAGGTGGCTTCCAGTTCTTTATAAAAAGCGTCCCCTTTTTCCGTTAATGAAAAATATTTACGTGGTGGGCCGCTATTACTTTCTATCCAACGATAAGAAAGGAATTCCGCGTTTTTTAACCGGGTAAGAAGCGGGTACAATGTTCCTTCGAGGATATTCAGGTTGGCTGCCCGCATCTTATCAATAATATCGGAGGGGTAGGCTTCGCCCTGTTTGATTACCGAAAGAATACAGAACTCCAATACCCCTTTCCTCATCTGACTTGCTGTGTTATCAATGTTCATGGCTTCAATTTTTAAATATCATGGCTATTCTTGTAAGGTTTTATTGCAGGTATAATTTTGAAAATCCGGATTTTCACTTTATTCCGGTTTTTATTCTCTTTCTGACACAAAGATATAAATAATTAAGTACTATGCAACACATAATACCATTTATTTTGTAGTAGTAGGTTGTGAATATTAATAGGCTTTTAATGAAATCCCAGCCTGTATTGGATTACATGGAAAAATAAGAAAATATAAAATATTTTAATTTTTGTTGAATGGCAAAATAGCTGGTTGAATGGCTTATCTAAATAATTATTTTTATTATCCCATTATAAAAAAACAAATTGGAATTTAGCCATGCGAAGTCAATCAAATAATCTTTTGTTAAAAAAAAGTGGTCAAATGTTTGTTTATTATAAAAAATTATTTTAGCTTGTGCATACGATTGCACAACTTGCCCCAAAAAATTACCATACATGATATTGCCCGGGAATTAAATCTAACATCGGGAACTGTTTCAAGAGCATTGAATAATAATCCGCGTATAAGCAAAGAGACCAGTCGGTTGGTATTGGAAAAGGCAAAAGAATTGAAATATCAGCGAAACAAAATCGCCTCGTCCCTTCGGTCCGGAAAATCGCACACTATTGGCGTAATAATACCCAGCGCCCAGATGAATTTTTTTGGATCTGTTGTTCATGGAATTGAAATGGAAGCAAGTAGTATCGGATACAGCATTTTGCTTTATCAGACCGAAGAAACTACCATTCTCGAAAAAAAAGCGATTGAGACATTTTTAAGCGCAAGGGTTGATGGAATATTGGCATCCGTTGCCAAGGAAACAATTGACTTTAGTCATTTCCAGGAATTGCAAAGGAGACATGTTCCGTTGGTGTTATTTGATAGAACCAATGATGAAATGAATGTGTCATCGGTAGTAATAGATGATTACAAGGGCGCTTTTCTGGCTACCGAACACCTTATAAAAAATGGATATTCGAGAATAGCGCACATCTCGGGGCCACTGCACATAAAAGGTTTTCATGACCGGCTAAATGGCTATATGGATGCGTTAAGGGTTAATAAAATACAATTGGATAAAAAGCTTATTTATCCGGGAAATATATCTATTGAATCAGGAAGGTCAGCCGTTGAATATTTTTTAAAGCTAACCAACATTCCTGATGCGGTTTTCGCTGTAGAAGACTATACGGCGCTTGGGGTTATTAAAGGACTGAAGGAAAGAAAAATAAATATTCCCGGAGAGTTTGGTGTAATAGGTTTTGCCAATGAAAATTTTGGGGAGCATATTTCTCCTTCCTTATCAACGGTTGATCAGCAAACAGTGCAAATGGGTAAAGAAGCGCTCGGCCTTTTGATTGCTATTATTAAAAAAAAGGAGGATAAAGCAGATATAAAGCCAAAGGATAAAATTGTGCTGGAACCCTTATTGTTTTTCAGGGAATCTTCCGCTGGAAAAACGATAGTTGATAA
>JAVHOI010000120.1:0-17529 GCA_036169975.1 Ferruginibacter sp.
GTTTCGCCATTGCGCCGGCAATTTGTTTTACCAAAATTTCTTTATTTCCTTTTTTTATTACCACGGAATGGCGTTCATTTTCGGTAGATGATTTCGGGTGCCAGGCCACCAGGTATTTACCTTTGTGGTATTGGTTATATACCACTTTGCCCCTGATGGGGTTCCTGTTTACATGCACATTGGCGGGACTCATAAAAATGGAAACCTGTAACCGTTTGTCATGAAAATATTCGGGATCTGTCACCTCCTCAATTACCACCACCTTTCCATCCGCGGGCGCTACCACCGCATTTTCATTGATGGTTAATACACGGTTGGGTATGCGGAAAAAAGAAATCAGGAAAAGCAACATGGCCAGGGTTACAAAAAAAATAACCAGGGCGGTTACAGGCAGGGCGGCGCTAAAGAAATAAAAGAAAATTAAATTCAGTACACCGAATATCATAGTGCCTGTCGCAATGCTCTTATAACCTTCTCTGTGAATTGTCATGCTTTACAATTGAATAGCAAATATAAGCCACCTGCCGCAGGCTGCGGCCAATTGGTTACACAAATAATTTTACAAACAGCCAAACAAAAGGAGTGGCAATCAATAAAGAATCAAACCGGTCCAAAAAACCGCCATGCCCGGGCATGATAGCGCCGCTGTCTTTAATATTGGCCATGCGTTTAAGCTTGCTTTCCAGCAGATCGCCCATTGTACCAAAAACGGCACAGATGGCGGCAATTATAAAATAAGTTTGCCTTTGTGCAAAAGGATAAAAAAAACGCTCCGCCAAAAGCGGGAAAATAAAACCAACAACCACTACACACAATATTGTGCCACCTATCGTCCCTTCCCATGTTTTTTTTGGTGATATTTTGGAGAAGGGGGTTTTACCGGTGAATGAGCCAACGAGATAAGCCATCGTATCATTTACCCAGATGCTTAAGATAATTATAACCGGGATAGTAATTCCAACAACAGCCTGGGTTTTAAAGCCCTTAAGATTCATCCAGCCAAATCTTAAATCCAGTATCATCAATATGGGCATAGTGAAGTACAACAAACCAAATAAAGAATATTTCAGATATTTTTGTCCATTAATAATCTTTAATATTTTAATAAATTCGTACCAGCAGCCAAAGTGTATCAGTACAAACAAGGCGAGGAAACCCCATTCATTCCATAACAATCCACCCAACATTACAGCTACAAAAATCAAAGCCGTTAAGGCACGGGTTTTAAAAGTTTCAATATTTATCGCCATTCAAATTAGTATTGTGTGGGTTTATCAATTGTGTGGGGCACGTTTTCAAAAGGGTTGTCGCTGTATTCAATGCCGGGTATGGGCATTTCTTCTCCCGGATGGTCAATTTCTTTTTTACTTATTTTTTCAAATAAAATAAATAAAACATACACCATTGCGATGCTTGCCAATCCTATCCAAAGGGGAAAATGATCTTCTGTTTTTGATGGATCTAATTTTTCACCGGGTTTTGTAACCAGGTATAATGCCGTTATCGCAAAGGCATTATTAAAAAAGTGGCCAACTATATTCAGCCAGATATTGCCGGTACGGTAATACATCCAACCCAGTAAAAACCCAAGTGCGAAGCGGCTTAAAAACCCAAGATAGGAACCATGGACAGCACTAAAAATGATGGCGGTAACTACAATGGCCAGCACCGGCATTTTAAACCATCGGGAAAATAAATTTTGTATGGCGCCCCTGAACAAAGTTTCTTCAAACATTGCCGGTAAAAAAGCGATTATGAAAACAGACAGGATATAATCCGAAAAATCATTCATTCTCGCTATCACCGCCACCTGTTGGTTATACGCTTCTTCCGCCGCTTTAAATTTTAATAGGGCTGCTTTCGGCCAGGGCAGCATTTCCGTTAAATCCTGTAAAGCGCTTACCATGGGAAGTGCGGCCAGCATGATTAATATGACCACACCAGCGGATTTTAAATTAAAACTATTTTTAAATCCCAGATGCACAAACGGTTTTTTATGGCAAACCAGGGCATACAAAACCGGGGGTAAAAAAAACAGGAACAAAGTGGTAATAAATTGCATCCATCTTAATGCGGTAGCATTTTCAGGCTTTAATAAATTATCCATTAAATGTGCAGAAGACCCTCCTTTTAAATCTTCCAGGTTTATTTTACCCAGCAAAGGGATAAGGCTTGCGATCCCTCCAATTATCAACCCAACGCCGGTAAATGCGGTAAGGATGCCCAGTTGACCCCAGTAATTAAAACGTTTGGTTGCTAAATACGCCATAGTGTTTGCTTATAAGTGCGTAAATTTACAGCCAAAAAAGATTAAAGCGGTAAAGGGTTTGGTTGAAAGGCAAAAGGTGGAAGGCAAAAAGCAAAAATCATAAGGTAAAAGGTGTAGAGAATAAAATGGAGTGCATAATAAAATGGAAAGGGGTATCTTTTTTTTTAAAAAATATTTTTTATTTATTTTGGCTAAATCTTTAAAGATTATTTTTTACAACATTTACAAATTGACTGATATGGCCAGCTTTTTACCTTCCACCTTTTACCTTCCACCTTTTGCCTTAAGCCTTACACCTTCACACCATAAACCTTAACCTTACACCTTCAACCATCAACCTTCTTATGCCCTCAATAGGTAGTAACATACAACTTCCAGATTTTCCACTGCTGCTTGCGCCCATGGAGGATGTAAGCGATCCGCCGTTCAGGGCTGTGTGCAAGGATAAGGGCGCCGACCTGATGTACACCGAATTTATCAGCAGCGAAGGGTTGATCCGTGATGCCATCAAGAGCCGGAAGAAGCTGGATATTTTCGATTATGAAAAACCAGTGGGCATACAAATTTTTGGGGGCGATGAAGAAAGTTTATCAATGGCGGCCAAAATCGTTGACGTCACCAATCCCGATCTGCTTGATATCAACTTTGGGTGCCCGGTAAAAAAAGTCGCCCTTAAAGGTGCAGGCGCGGGGGTATTAAAAGATATTGGCCTGATGGTGCGTTTAACCGCCGCTGTGGTAAAATCAACTTCGCTGCCGGTTACAGTTAAAACCCGCCTTGGCTGGGATGATAGCACCCGTAATATAGAAGAAGTGGCGGAGCGTTTACAGGATGTGGGCATCAAAGCCCTCGCTATTCACGGGCGCACCCGAACACAGATGTACAAAGGCTCCGCAGACTGGGATCTGATAGGCAGGGTTAAAAATAATCCCCGCATGGCCATACCCATATTTGGCAACGGGGATATTGACAGCGCTGAAAAAGCATTGGAATATAAAAACCGTTATGGCGTAGATGGCATCATGATTGGGCGGGCGGCAATCGGCTATCCGTGGATATTTGAAGAGATAAAGTATTTTATTAAAACCGGTACGCATTTACCTTCGCCCACGATTGAAGACAGGGTTGAAGTTTGCAAAAAACATTTGCATAAATCATTCGAATGGAAAGGCCCGGTAGTTGGCATATTTGAAATGCGCAGGCATTATGCCAATTATTTGAAAGGGTTGCCGGGCATTAAAGAATACCGCTACCAGTTGGTTACCCTGAAATCATTGGAAGAAATTGATGCTGTGCTGGATGAGATTGTTACCAAATACGCCGGGTACGAATTTGAGAAAACCCCTATTGAGCTGATTAATTATCATGAAAAATGCCCGGTGTAAAAGGGCTTGCCTTAAAAGTATCCTCATCATTCTGGTTGACTAACTTTTGGTACTGACCGGTTAGCGCTCATTTCTGATTTTTCATCACTCCTTTTTTACCCATAAATCCTCTCAATTACATCCTTATACTTTTCCATGATCACTTTTCGTTTAAGCTTTAGCGTTGGGGTAAGTTCGCCGCTGTCAATCGTCCATTCGTTGGGCAATAATTCAAAACGTTTTATCTGTTCTACATGGTTGAAGAATTTATTAAAGCTGTCCATTAATTCCCTGAACAATTCCAGTACTTTGGGATGATTGACCGCATCTTCATTGGTGGTAAACTGAATTTCTTTTTGGCGCATCCACTCTTTCAGGTTTGGCATGGAAGGAACGATCAATGCGCCGACGAATTTTTGATCAGCGCCTACCACCATCATCTGCTCTATAAATGGCGATTCTTTCATCCTGTTTTCAATAGGCTGGGGCGCCACGTATTTACCGCCGCTTGTTTTAAAAAGTTCTTTTTTACGGTCTGTTATTTTTAAATATTTACCTTCTTCAAATACCCCGATGTCGCCTGTATGCAGCCAGCCATCAATGATGGTTTCCGCTGTTAAATCCGGCTTCTTATAATAGCCCATCATTACGCTTGGCCCCTTCACGCATATCTCGCCATCCGGCTCAAGCCTTACCTGCTGGCCCTGCAGTACGGGGCCTACGGTACCAAATTTAGTTCCACCTTTGTACTGGCAATTAACACTGATAACGGGGCTGTTTTCGGTAGGCCCATATCCTTCATAAATCGGGATTTTGGCGGCTGTAAATATCCTTAACAGGCGGACCTGGCAGGCGGCGCCACCGGTAATGATGTACTTTATATTATTACCCAAAGCTTCCCGCCATTTGCTGAAAATTAATTTATTGGCAATTGCAAGTTGAAGATTGTAACTCAATCCCTGGTTTTTATTATTATCATAATTATTACCTATGGCAACGGCCCAATAAAATAATTTACGTTTCATGCCTGTTAGTTCAGCGCCTTTGGCCATAATTTTCTCGTAAACTTTTTCAAGAAGCCTGGGTACCGTACAAAATATATCTGGATGGGTTTCTTTTAAATTATCCGCAATGGTATCAAGGCTTTCAGCATAATAAATGGATATGCCACTGTTGATGTAAATATAGGAGGCCATCCTTTCAAAAATATGATTGAGTGGCAAAAAACTAAGCGCCTTCCCATTTACATCTTTTTCAAAAGGGAAACTTTTTACGGAATTAAGCACGTTGGAAACTATGTTGCGATGGCTTAGCATTACACCCTTGGGTGTACCCGTAGTACCGGATGTATAAATGATGGTAGCGCAATGCCCGGCCGAAATATTTTTCTTCAGTTCTTCCAGTTTTTCAAAATCCACGGCTGTTGGCAAAGCCAGTATGGTTTTCCAATAATCCACGGATAGCAGTTCTTCAAAACTGTAAACATTTAATAAGGAAGGTACCCTGGAACGGATACTTGTTACCTTGTCCAAAATTTCCTGCCCGCTGATGAAGGCTAATTTTACACCGGCATCATTAAAAATAAATTCCAGTTCATTCACATTGGTGGTAGGGTAAATGGGGCAGAGCGTGGCGCCTATCTGCTGGCAGGCCATATCGAGCATGAGCCATTCAGGCCTGTTTTTACTTACAAGCGCTACCTTATCCTGCTTTTCAACCGTCATGTCATTTCCACTTATGCCCAGGCTAATTAAACCCGCGCTTAATTTGTTTACTATCTCTGCTACTTCGGCTGTGCTGTAAAGCCTCCATTGGCCATTTTCCTTACCACCAATCATGTCGGCTTTAGGAAAATTTTCCAACTGGTATTGAAGGAAATCGAATATCCGGGAGTTTTCGTTCATAAGCAATCGTTCAATTTTATGTAAAAAATAATGAATTCCAGTTCGTAAGCTTTACTACTTTTTTTTGGCAAATAAATATTAAACCGATTGGCACATTTAATAAAGCTGATCAATAATTCAACAACAAAAAAATATTTTTCTGTCTTTAAAAACCATGTTGGTGTGCGCTTAATTTTTTATATTCCATTATAGCCATGAGCCATTTAAAGAATATTTATTGTTGACAAAACACTAACTGATTTAACCTGAAATGCTGCTCCTGATGTGGCGTTCCGGCATAATTTTCATCGCAAGATCCGTTCAGGGTTTTTGTTAAGCTATAACTAAGATAAATAAAAAAGCCTTCCCAATTGCTTGCAAAGGCCTTAAAATAAAAATTAATATTTTTTTTCTATCGCTTAAATTTTTTTGTTCCGTTTTATTTACCGGTAATACTGGCCTTCGGAAACTTTATATATCCTTCCTCTTTGAAAACGGATAAACTCATTATATTCCGTAGAATGAGTGGCAATCCAGTTTTGGTAGGCCGCTAAATTTTGAACCGTACCAAATAACCACTGATTGTACGCATCAAACATGCCTTCCTGTAAAAGCTGGCGATGATATTCAAATAAACGGTATGGGTATTTGGCATCATAATCATGAAACCAGTCCAGGATAAACCTGGTTCTTATCATAGTAAGTGTTTCAGGATTGATGCCACCTGATGCAATCAGGCTTTGTTTTTTTATTGTTTGGAGATAAGCGGTTGTAAAATTTGAAGTCTCTTTATTTTCCTTGTTTATATCAGCTTCGGCAAATAATTTTTTATAGCTCTCCAGCAAAATGGATTTAATTTCAGGTGTGGCTTTACCAAGGGGATCCAAATTTGCAAAAACCTCTCCATATAAAATACTCCATACCCTGTCTGCCGTAAAAAAATAATATTTGCAGGCGTTATAATAATTTTTGGAAAAATTGGGATCGGTTTCAATTCCTTTTTCCCATTGCCCGATGGCCTCATTATTTTTTTGCGCCCATTGCAGCTCACCGAAATCATTATATAACGTGCCACTTTTTGGAAATCTTTTAATTCCTTTCTTATATATTTTTTCGCCTTCTTTTGGTTGATCAAGTTGCCTGTAAATATTTCCCGCAATCTGGTAGCATTGGTCATCGGCATCTTCCCTGTCGAGAACAGGTTTAATTTCATTCAATGCCTTGTTATATTCCCTTTGAAAAAAATAATTCAACGCAAGGTCTTTTGTTATCTCAATGTTTTTCGGTTCCAATACGGAAGCACGGTTCAATACGAGGAAGGCATTTGTAAAATCACCCTGCTGCATAAAGGACCTGGCAGTTTCCTGCAATTCTTTAGCGGTTTGAGCAGCGCTGAATTGAACCCAAAACAAAAGGCCTGCAAATAATATGGCTTTATGAATTGATTTTATCATGGTTGATTTGTTGTTGTTGGTTGAATGTTGATGCTTGTTCGTTGATCGTTCGTTGATCGTTATTCGTTGATGGCTGTTCGTTGCCAAAGATGGTTCATAATAAAAAGGGTTGAAGGATTTAACCAATAATCAATCTTCTGACTTTTGGTAACAAGGTAAAGAAAAATGTTACCACCAGCGAACAACCACCAACTATTACCTGATCATTTTCATTTTATTTAATCAAATGCGTAAGCAACCCATCCCGCAATTTGGGTTCAAACCAGGTACTCTTTGGCGGCATCACATTTCCACTATCGGCAATATCAAATAATTGCTGAATGCTAACCGGGTGCAGGCTGATGGCAAGCGCCATTTCACCACAGTCCACCCTCTTTTCCAGTTCTTCCAATCCGCGTATGCCGCCAACAAAATCAATCCGCTGATCGGTTCGCTGATCCTTAATTCCAAGGATGGGATCCAACAGGTTGTTTTGCAAAATGGTTACATCCAAAATGCCAATGGGGTCATTGGTATAGGTGTTTTCCTTAGCGGTTAAAGTGTACCATTGCTTATCAATATATAACCCAAACTCATGCAATTTTGCGGGAGAAAAGGCTTTGTCAGCTTTTTCAACTGAAAACGAAAGTTTGATTTTCTCAAAAAACCCCTTTGTGTTTAATCCGTTCAAATCCTTTACCACCCGGTTGTAATCCATGATGTGCAACTGGTTTGAAGGAAATAAAGTAGTCAGGAAAATATTAGCCCCTTCCGGGGCCTTAGTGCCTAATGCCTTGCGCACCTTTGCCGCGGATGCCGCCCTGTGATGCCCATCGGCTATGTAGGTAAATGGAACCTTCGTCTTAAATAAATCAGATAAGGTGTTGATGGTATCCGTATCGTTTATTATCCAGATGCTGTGTTGTATGCCATCATCCGCCAACAGATCGTAAACCGGATTTTTTTCTTTTTGCCACTTGCTGATCAGCGTGTCTATCTCCCCTACATTTCTGTATGCCAAAAAAACATTTCCCGTTTGAGCACCGGTAGTAGTGATATGGTTTATCCTGTCCTGTTCCTTTTCCGGCCTTGTAAATTCATGTTTCTTTATCAGGCCTTTTTCGTAATCATCCACACTGCTTCCGCAAACCAATCCCGTCTGGCTTCTTCCATTCCCATCCGATCCGGCACGGGCGGGCATAACTAACCTGTAGATATAATAACAGGGTTTGCTTTCACGAAATAAAATATTTCTGCTGATAAATGCATCCAGGTTTTTTTTTGCGGTATCATATACCTGCTGCGAGTGTATATCAACATCTTCCGGCAAATCAATTTCGCTTTTGGTAATGTGCAAAAAGCTGCTGGGATTGCCTTGTGCTTCTATCTTCGCTTCCTTACTGTTGAGTACATCGTAAGGCCGCGAAGCTACCTGTTTGGCATGTTGGGCATCAGGGCGTAAGGCTTTAAAAGGGTGTATAGTGATCATTGTGTAAGGTTATTAGGTTGTATTATAATTATATAATTGTACTATGCGTGAGCCACCGCGAATTCTTTCATGGCATTCACCAATACTTCCACACTGCTTATGGGCATAGCGTTGTATAAAGATGCCCGGAAGCCACCTACCATGCGGTGCCCTTTGATACCCACAATATTTTTTTCTTTCGTGAAACTGAGAAAGGCTTCTTCCAATGATGGGTTATTCATTACAAAGCACGCATTCATTTTACTTCTGTCTTCCTTGGCCACCGTGCCTTTAAATAAAGGGTTTTCATCCATCTCCGCATACAGTAATGCCGCTTTTGCCACATTCAGTTTTTCAACAGCAGCCACCCCACCCAGCGCCTTTAGCCAGCGGAGGGTTAGCATACATACAAATACGGCGAATACAGGTGGTGTATTCAGCATACTTCCTTCTTTTATATGATTCCGGTAATCCATGATGGTGGGAATAGCACGTTTTATTTTACCCAAAATATTATTATTCACCACCACAAGGTTTACTCCTGCGGGCCCCATGTTTTTTTGTGCGCCCGCATATATCAGATCGAAAGCATTAAAATCAATCACCCGGCTAAAAATATCACTACTCATATCGCCTATCAGCGGTACGCTGGTGGTTGGTATATTTTTCCACTGGCTCCCATAAATGGTATTGTTGGTGGTGATGTGAAAATAAACGGCATCATTGGGCACCGCGAAATTTTTTGGAATAATAGTGTAGTTGTTTTCTTTGCCAGAACACACTACTTCAACCTTCCCAAAAAGTTTCGCTTCCCTGATAGCCTTGGAACTCCATACACCGGTATCGGCATAAGCGGCCGTTTCGTTTTCGGCCAACAGGTTCATCGGCACCTGCATAAATTGGGTAGAAGCGCCGCCATGTAAAAACAATACTTCATGCTGATCATCCAGATGCATTAACTCCCTTACCAATGATCTTGCCTCATCCATCACCGCCTGAAAAGTGGCGGTGCGATGGCCAAGTTCTAAAATAGATAAACCACTGTTATTGTAATTCAGTACCGCCTCAGCGGCCTGTTGAAAGACTTCTTTTGGTAAAATGGATGGCCCCGCATTAAAATTATGTACCACTGGTTATATGATTATAAAATGAAGGATGATTTTTTAAAATGCAAAAGTACCCAAATGAAATTTAATCTTTTTGTGAAATAATTGAAATATTTATCCTAAAGAAGGGAATCTGCCGTTCATCAAGGATAATTTATGATTTCGCTGGATCAGGCCGCAGCCGGTTGTATATAATCATTCTCCTGCGAATTTAGCCTCTTCAAATGCTCTCTGCGTCATTGTCATCATGTCAAGCCTCAGGGAGGCGGCATTTTGGTAGAAAACAAAAATGGAAATGGTATAAGTGTCAGAGGCACGGCATTTTTATTTCAGGTGTTGATTGAAAAATATCGCCTCCATAGGAACTTATCACATTTTTAATTGACCATTGCTACCAAAATTTTGTCCCTTAGGGGCTTATATCCTTAACTTATTGACATTGCCCTGCGGGGCTGACAGGCTTAACTAAATGGCATTGCTTTTTAAGGATCAGGTTGTATTATTCCTCCTGTTTTCCAATCATCTTTCCTCCATTTTTCCAGCTATCATTCAGCGCATCAAAAGATTTTATTTCTGCTTCGGAAAATTTTTGCCCGGATAAACCCCGCAAATCCGGCTGCCCTGCATTTACCCAGGCGGTGTACCAAAATGAGGCGGTGGTGGCAATGGATAAACGCATCCTTCTTTCAATCATTCCATCCAGTTTTTTATTATAGGCAATGGTAAATGCGGAGGAATACTGGCGGATTAATACCCCGTTACGGTTTTCAAAACTATATTTCTGATCGGTTGAAAACGCTTTGGTAAGGTTACGCTCAACCGTTAAAACAGAATCCGCCGCATTGGCGCTTTCCAACACCCTCGCCCAGATATATTCACCAGGCTTATCAATGTATTGGGCCTTGCCAATAAAAAAATCAAACCCTTTTTCGGCCAACAATTCGGGTATCCGGCTTTCCCAAAAACCATGTATGCCTTTTTGGTTGGTGAACTGACCGTTGTGGTTGCTGTTAGCGTGTAAGGGTACATGGGAGTCGGCTATATAATGGCCAATTTCCGCGCTGTTCTTTAATATCCCGCTAAAATTTTTTTCTTTAAAAGCTTTTGTAAGCCTGGAAAGCATCGTTTGTATATGCCAGGGTACAATGCCATGCATCATTAAGGAATCTTCCCCATATTTCGCCACTGCATCTTTCCATTTGCGAGGTAAATCAGGGTAAGGGTATTTTCCGTAATGATCAATATCAATATAATGCCTTGGCCCTTCATCCGCTACCGCATACCGCCTTTTATCAGGATCTACCGCATGTTCGGATATAAAAGCGATGTTGGGTTTATACAATACCATCATCTCCGGTGGCAATAAAAAAACAGCGTAATAATTTATTTTTTGATGAGCATAAAACCCCCAGCAGAAGCAATGGGTCGTAAACAGGCAACAGGCAATAAGCAGTAAGAAATGCTTCATGGCTGATGGTTGTTTGTTCATTGTTTTTTTTTGACCGTTGTTTGATGTTCGTTGATCGCTGTTCGTTTGGCTGATATTGGATGTCAGTTTATAACCATATTGTTAAAAAAACTAACGATTCTTTGGCCACCAACAACCAACCTATTTAAAGATGATGGGTGCTATCTACCACATCCGTAACCCCGCCACTCACCGCGAACTTCATTGTTTGCGCCGCACTGATATTGGTAATTCGTTTCACCCTTTCCTTAGGTATTATATATACATTGCCGGCTACTGAATAAGCCATCGGCACATACACCGCCACGTAACCGGTAAATCCAAATTCTTCCATATTCTCCTTGGTAATAAATCCTACACGCCAAACATCATTATCATCTACATTGGCCAGTACATTAAAGGTAAATTTCTTTTTTTCTCCGGCAAGCGCTTCAAAAAAGTCTTTTAAGGTAGAATAAATGAATTTTATTCCCGGCGTTTTTTCCAACAGTTTATCAAAGGCATCTACTATTTTTCCAAAAACAAAATTAGAAGATACATAACCAACGGAAACCACCAGCAGGATCACTACCACAAAACCAAGCCCTGTTATCCGCCTCATGTTGCCCTGGGCATCCGTCATAAGTTTGGGCATTATTCCATGAAGCAGGTTGGGTAAAATGCCATCAATAAAATTAAACAGGGTTGTAATGGCCCAAAATGTAATCGCAATGGGCGCCAGTATCAGTAACCCCTGTAAAAAGAACTGAAATAATTTTTTATAAGCGGATGTCTTTTTCATGATAAACATATTTAAGAGCCAAAGATAAATGATTGGGATGCGATGCGCCAATATCAAAAAATTGTTACCAATGGTAAAATAAAAGGATGGAAACTTTGGTTACAATAAAAGTTTCTTTAGTTTTGCATTCCATTATGGCGGAAACAGAAACAGGTATAAGGATCAAAGAAAAGGCGCATGGCCTTTTCATGCAATACGGGCTGCGTAGCGTAAGCATGGATGATATTGCCGGTAGCCTGGGCGTTAGTAAAAAAACCATTTACCATTACTATGCGGACAAGGATGAACTGATAGCAGCGGTAATCAATCAGGAACTATTGCATAATAAAACCTGCTGCGAGCAGGACAGGAAAACCGCTACCAATGCGGTACACGAAATTTTTCTGGCCATGGATATGGTAGTGGAATTATTTAGTACCATGAACCCGTCGTTGATTTATGATATGCAAAAATACCATCCCAAAGCCTTCCTGAAATTTCAGCAACATAAGAATGATTATCTCTTTAATATAATCAGGGTCAATATGGAGCGGGGCATACGGGAAGGCCTTTACAGGCAGGATATCAATCTGGATATATTGGCAAGGTACCGGGTAGAAACCATGATGCTGCCTTTTAATCCTGATTTTCATGCGAAATTAAAATATAACCTGGCCCGCATAGAGGAAGAATTCATTATTCATTTCCTTTTTGGACTGGCTTCACCCAAAGGTTATAAACTCATCATAAAATATCAGCAGGAGCGAATAAAATTAAGCAATAATGAAAAGAAACAGTTATAGAAAAGTAAAACTATCAGGCCTTATTTTATTGTTGGCAATCAGTTTTGCGAAGGCACAAACCAGGCATGGATTTTCAGCGAAGCAGGCGGTGGATTATGGTTTAAAAAATGCGGCTCAGGTAAAAAACGCCCTCATTGATATTAAAATACAACAACAAACCAATCGTGAAATAACCGCGGCGGCATTTCCACAAATTAACGGCAGTGTTAATACCACCCATTATTATAATATTGCCGTACAAACCTTACCAAACTTCATTTCTCCTTCGGTATATCAGGTATTGGAAGATAAAGGGGTAAAAGATGGTAGCGGTAATCTGATTACCCAACCTGTAGGTGGCTTTGGTAATATTAATGCGCAATTTGGCGTACCCTGGTCTGCAAGCGGCGGATTGGATTTTTCACAATTATTGTTTGATGGGCAGGTATTCGTAGGCCTGCAGGCAAGAAGTGCCGCAATGGATTTTGCCACTAAAAGTGCGGAAGTTACCTCCGAGCAGATAAAGGCCAATATTTATAAAATTTATTACCAGTTGGTAGTGGGAAACAGCCAACTGTCAAGCCTGCAGGCCAATATTGACCGTTTTGAAAAACTACTGCATGATACCAAAGAAATCTATAAAAATGGATTCGCGGAAAAATTGGATGTAGATAAAGTAATAGTGCAACTCAACAATCTTAAAACGGAAAAGGAAAAGGTGATACAGCAATTAAATGCGGGTAATGCCGGTTTGAAGTTTTTAATGAACATGCCTCAAAAAGAAGAGCTGGCGCTAACGGATTCATTAACGGATGAGGTATTAAAATCCAATATCCTGGAAGAATCTTATTCTTATACCGATCGAAAGGAAATCCAGTTATTGGCCTTGGCAAAAAAATTGAATGGTTATAATGTAAAGCGGTATAATTTAAGCAGGATACCCACCGTTGCCGCATTTGGCGCTTATTCAAAAAATGCCCAGCGCAGTGCTTTTAATTTTTTCAATAAAGGGGATTGGTTTACCACCTCTTTAATTGGACTAAAAATTTCCGTTCCCATTTTTGATGGTTTTGCGAGAAGGTCAAGAATTGAAAGTGCGAAATTAACCCTTCAAAAATCAAACAATAGTTTGCTTCAGGCAAAAGAATCCATGGACTATGAAGTGATTCAGGCAAGGATAAAAATGAAAAGCGCCATCCTTACCACCGATGTTCAAAAACAAAATATTCAATTGGCGGAAGATGTTTTTAATACCACCCGAAAAAAGTATGACCAGGGGTTGGGAAGCAACCAGGAAATATACAATGCCCAAACAGAATTGAAAGTGGCGCAGAATAATTATTATAGCGCTTTGTATGATGCCATCACCGCTAAGATTGATTATTTAAAGGCGGTAGGAAAACTGTAGGGCGAAAGGCATAAGGCATAAGGTGAAAGGTAAGAGCCAAAGGAAAAAAAGCAAAGCGGTAAAGGGAAAAGGTTAAGTAGCAAAGCTACATACTATTTGCACCAGGGAAGATATAAAGGATACTTACCACGAAACAGTAAATAGTAAAACACTAAACACTAAACAATAAAAAAATAGATGAAACAATATTTAATAATCAGTACAGTTGCCGTTATGCTTTTAACTTCCTGTGGCGAAAGTAAAAAGGGCAATGATGCCACATTGAATGATAATAAGGCTACGCTTGAAAAACTTAAAGGGGATAAAGATAAAATTGATGCCAGGATCAGCAGCCTGGAAAAAGCAATTGCCAAATCAGATACCAGCGCGGGCGCTGCCCAAAAGGCAAAGTTGGTAGCCGTACAAACTTTGGCCGCGACTGATTTTATCCATTACATAGAGCTGCAAGGCCATGTTGACGCTGAGAACGTAAGTTTTATTACACCCCGTGGCGGGCCGGGACAGGTAAAAGCCATTTATGTAAAACAGGGCGACCATGTAAAAAAAGGCCAACTTTTATTAAGGCTGGATGATGCCGTAATACAGCAAAATGTGGTTGCGGCCAGACAGGGGTTGGAAACAATTAAAACCCAACTGGGTTATGCGAAAAATATTTACCAGCGCCAGAAAAATTTATGGGATCAGGGTATTGGTACCGAAGTACAACTAATTACCGCTAAAAATAATGTAGCCACTTTGGAAAACCAGTTACAGGCCAGTGGGGAAAATGTAAAAGCGGTGCGGGAGCAATCCAAAATGGCATTGGTATATAGTAATGTAAATGGTGTCGCGGATATGGTAACCGTAAAGTTGGGGGAATTTTTTGGCGCCGCAGGTTCGGGAGTAATAAAAATAGTTAACAATGGTTTATTAAAAGTTACCAGCAATATGCCGGAAAATTATCTGGGTGCGGTTGGTAAAGGAAGCGCCGTAATAGTACAGATGCCTGACATAAATAAAACATTCAATACAACGATAAGTTTTGTGGGAGCCTCCATTGATGTAATCAACAGGGGCTTTGTGGTGGAAGCGAAATTGCCCTTTGACCCGGCATTAAAACCCAACCAGATAGCCCTGATGAAGATAAAAGATTATGCTGCGCCTAATGCCATCGCCATTCCATTAAATACTTTACAGAACGATGATAAGGGAAAATTCGTAATGGTGGCAAACAATGAAAACGGCAAACTGATCGCACATAAGCGAAATGTAAATATTGGTTTTTTAAGTGGCGATTTATTAGAAATAAAAACAGGGTTAAAAGCAGGGGATGTATTGGTTACAGAAGGGTTTGGGAGTTTGTACGAAGGTGAATTGCTGACAACAAAATAAACCCTCCATCAATATGGCCAACATGTTGGGGAGGTTTTTTTAATCACCCCGCCCTTTAGGCCCGGGTTGGAAAATGGGAATAATAAATAGGGCTTAAGCCAAAAGAATTGTTTGGCTTAAGCCGAAGGAGTGAATGGAATTGATTGGTAGTACTTAACAAAATATCATTGTCCTAAAAAGAACCTGGAATGAAGGGTGATACTGAATTTGAATGCGTTCCACATTGGCATTAAGTACAAGTGTGCGACGCCCGTCCGAATGGCTCATCCGGGCGGGCAACACTGATGCCATGAAATACTAAAGTTTGGGCCAAAAGTTTAATAACAAAATATTGTATGAGTGTATTAAAAAACATAAAAGAAAAGTTTAAAGAATTTAAACCAACTTCCTGGAGCATTACCAACAAAACGTCCATTTATCTGGTGATGTTATTTGTATCACTTGCCGGTATCTTTCAATTTGTAACGCTGCCTAAAGAACAATTTCCGGATATTGTGATACCCACCATTTATGTGCAAACCATTTACAGCGGTAACTCGCCAAAAGATATTGAGAACCTGGTGACAAGGCCAATTGAAAAACAGATAAAAGGAATTACAGGCGCCAAGATCAATAAATTTACCAGCACATCCCAACAGGATTACTCGGCTATTACAGTGGAGTTTGATACCAAAGTAAAAACAGATGTTGCCCTTCAAAAAGTAAAGGATGCCATTGACAAGGCCAAGCAGGATTTGCCAACAGACCTTACGCAGCCACCCACCGCGCTGGAAGTAAACCTGAGTGATATGCCGATCATGTATGTAAACCTGAGCGGCGATTATGATAAGGTGCGGTTGAAAAAATTCGCTGACGACCTGAAGGATCAATTGGAGGATCTGCCTCAGATAAACCGTATTGACATTGTAGGCGCACCGGAAAGGGAGTTTCAGATAAATGTTGACAACTACCGGATGCAAACGGCCGGTGTTACGTTTGATGATATCGCCAATGCGGTACAGCGGGAAAATATGGATATATCCGGAGGCCTGCTGGATGTGGGTTCCATGAAACGCAACCTTCAACTGAAAGGGCAATTTAAAACGGCGTACGATATTGAAAAAGTATTGGTACGCAATACAGGCGGGTTTCCCATTTACTTAAAAGACATTGCCGTAATAAAAGATACTACAAAAGATGCTGAAAGTTTTTCACGGCTGGATGGCAAAAATGTAGTAACGCTAAACATCATTAAACGCAGCGGCGAAAACCTGATTGAAACAAGTGAAGGTGTAAAAAAAATAGTAGCTGAAGCAAAAGGTGTTTTATTTCCGGCAAACATAAAATCGGTTATCACAGGCGATCAGAGCATCCGGACAAGAACATCTTTTAATGATCTGGTAAATTCAATTATTATCGGTTTTATTTTGGTGCTGATAGTACTGATGTTTTTTATGGGGGTTACCAATGCTTTCTTCGTGGCGCTCTCCGTGCCGCTGAGCATGTTCGTGGCTTTTGTGTTTTTACCCGGCGCCGACCTCATTGTCGGCACACACGTTACGCTCAACTTTATCGTACTGTTCGCCTTGTTATTCGGGTTAGGCATTATTGTGGACGATGCCATTGTGGTAATAGAAAATACGCACCGCATATTTGTACAGGGCAAAGGAAAAATGTCCATTAATGTTGCCGCTAAAATGGCTGCCGGCGAAGTGTTCGTTCCAGTGCTGGCGGGTACGCTTACAACGCTTGCGCCTTTCTTTCCGCTGTTATTCTGGCCGGGCATTATTGGACGGTTCATGGTGTATTTACCGGTCATGCTTATTTTTACTTTAGCCGCATCATTGGTAGTAGCGTTTATCATGAACCCTGTTTTCGCGGTGGATTTCATGAATCATCCTGAAGAAGAAAATAAAGAAACCAAATCAGCCATTTTTAAAAAGCCGGTTTTCTGGATCCTAATAGCAGCGGGCATTGCATTGGATCTTCTGGGTGCGACATTCTTAGGCAACCTGCTGATTTTTTTTATGGCCCTGGTTATATTAAACAGGTATTTTCTTGCGGGCGCCATTCATTATTTTCAAAACCACGCCTTACCATGGATCATGGGGCATTACGAAAATTTGCTGCGCTGGGCATTAAATGGCTGGCGGCCCGTTCACCTTTTATTGGGTACAATAGGCTTGTTGATTATTTCCGTAATAATATTTTTCATATCCGTAAAAAGCAACCGGGTAG
>JAVHOI010000121.1:0-53206 GCA_036169975.1 Ferruginibacter sp.
ATTTTACTCTACTAAGGTTTGAGCAAGTTCACTGTTTTACCCCTTGCGAAGTATAATTATCTGCCTTATCCATTTATTTGAATTACTATGGTTGTCTTGCTAAAGTATGGAGAGACTTTCGGGCATTGAATTTACTCAACCCAACCTCCCGAAAAATCGCATTGGTGTTAAGTTAATTTTAATAAAATTTTCTTTAAACCTTTGCTACTGTATATTATCTTCTTTCTACCAAAATATCGCCCCGCTAACCAGCGGGGCTTCCTTAACTTGACGCCAATGCGAAAAATCGGGACAGGCTCTCTTCAATGCCCGCCTGAACGGAACGGACAGGGATAGGGGCTATAACCCATAACCACAAAGGATTTCAGTAAATCCGGTTATTTTTAACCGGACAAAAATGGTACATACTATTTTTAAATCAGCAACTATTTACTTTCTTTCCCTGATAATTATTGATGTTTCACCATTCTTAATTCTTAATTTTTAATTCTTAATTTATCTGGGATAATACGCCCGGTATATTGAATCGGGCATTAGGGTTTTTCCTTTTGATATAAGGTCATTTTTTTGCTTAAATCCTGCGAAAGCAGCCTTCAGCGTAGCTTTCATTGCAGGATCGGAGTCAGGTTCCTCATCCATATTTTTTGCCAATTTAAATAATGTTTCGTCATTCAGGTGGTAATCGCCCATGATAAAATCAATAAGATTGCTTTTTGTTTGCTTCATGGCGGTTGCATGGATATTGCGGAAATTATGCGCTGTGTCCAATCCACTTCCTACCCAGCTTGCCAATGACGGCAACTTAAGATTGAAATTATTTTTCAGGTAAGTCAATAAACTCGGCGTTATATCAACATGCGAAGAAATGGATTCAAATTTTTCGGATCTTTTTAATAATGGCGAGTAAATAATCAGTGGCACATGATACCGGTCTATTTTAGTTGACATGGGTATTTCGGGCATCCGGTGATCGCCTGTTATCAGGAAGATGGTATTTTTAAAACCAGGCTTAGCCCGGTAATTATTGATAAACGATCTTATGGCATCATCGGCATACAGGATAGATGCATATTGATGATCGTATTTTCTATGTTCGCTCTTTTGGTTTTCAGAAAAATTTAATTGGCTCATCCGTTGTTCAACCTGAGTCAGGTAATGTTGCTGCTCGTTTACCAGGAACGGGCTATGGGTTGCCACGGTAAGCACTACCTGTAAAGATGGCTTTCCACCTGTCTGTTCATCCTGCTTATCCAGTACATGCCTGAATAATTCCTTATCACCATATCCCCATGAAAAACCATTGTTCTCCGGAAGCCTTGGATAATCCGGGGGAAAGGTTTTTATATCATAAATAC
Source organism: Ferruginibacter sp. (assembly GCA_036169975.1). GTDB lineage: Bacteria > Bacteroidota > Bacteroidia > Chitinophagales > Chitinophagaceae > Ferruginibacter. The sequence continues at coordinate 1,356 of JAVHOI010000121.1, forward strand.
CATCTATTTTTTGCTTTTGTAAAAACAGCGCCATGTTATCGAAGGTGGCATCTCCGCCATAATAAAAAGAAGTATGATAACCATTCGATTTTAAGGTACTCATCAGCGAAAGATGAGCAGGCATTTGATCACCAAACTCATTGAACCCGCTGCTGCCAAAAGGCAATGAACCTAACAGCGATGGCAATACCGCAAAAGTGCGGCCTCCATTGCTTAAAAAATTCTCCCAATATAAACTATGCTTACTTAGCGAATCGAGAAAGGGTGTAAAGCTGCCGAGGTAAGCATTATCGTTGGTAAAGGCACGGCCTAATCCTTCAACCAGCACTATCACAATATCAGGTGGGGTAGTATCCCTGTTAAAGAATGTAGTTAATACATCGGCAGTATTATCCCTGTGCAAAAAGGGATAGTTGGCTTCATCTACATAATCAAACCCCTTATTTTTTTCTACTGGCAGGTTTATTGTTTCGGTTGATTTTGGAAAAAAATGATCATAGGATGAAGCGATAAAATAATTGAGTTTGTTCTTTGCGAGGTTACCCGCATATTCATCATGGATGTTAAATGTGGTAGCGGAAAAAATACCAGTTATTATCCAGGTAACTGCTATGATGCAGGCAGTAAGATTTATCCATTTGGCGGCTGCTTTAAACCTGGGGCTAACCCAATTATAAATGGCGAGTAAGCCCAGCGTTACTACGCTGATACCCACCACAATACCAGTATTAATTCCTCCGGAAGCGCCAACTGTTTGACGGATGTCTTTCATTGAATACCCATACAGGTCGGCTCCAAGCGGTACAAAGGAAAGACTGAAATATTGCATCAGTGCAAGGGAAACGAGGGTAACAAAAATGCTAAGGCTAATGGTAACAATATCCGCCAGCCGTTTATTGGCCAAAAACAATATGGTGTATAAAATGGCAAATACCAGATTTATTTTTAGAAAAAATGCGAGGTCATTCAATAATGAAACCAGAAATATATAAGAAGGTTGCCCCGGATATTGGTGAACAACGCCGTTATAAATAAAATCCGCTACCCTTAGCAATACAATCATCATCAACCAGCCTGCTGCAATGGACAGGTACGAATAAAAGCCAGTCTTTAGCTTTGTTGCAAGCGAAATGTTTTCTGTAACTTCTCCCTCCCGCTGTGCACTAAACCCAAGCCTTGTCATTTCGCCCCAGCTATTTTTTTTGAGCAGCAAATCAATGTTACCCCGTATGGCCGACCATACCACAAAGGGATGAAAACAGAAGGGTTCAATTAATGCGGTTAATATCAGTTTAGGCACTTCGCCCTTTTTTTTATATTGATTGAAAGTAAGAACTTCCATCAAAATAGCGAACATGGAATATAACCAGCCAAAGGTTAAAACAAAGCCAAGTAATGCGAAGAAAAAAGGCCAGTTAACAACTCCGATTATGGCAAAAAAAACAAAACCTAACATGCCAATGAACTCAATAATGGGCGCCAGAAATTCGAAAAAGAACCAATAGGGATAGCTAAGCATTCCCAACAGGCCATACCGCGGATTGAAGAAAAGAATTCGGTGAATTTTTAATGTTTCAACTGTACCCCTTGTCCACCGGTTTCGTTGACGGCCTAAAATTTTATAGGTAGCGGGCGCTTCCGTCCAGCACAAAGGATCAGGAATATAGGCGACTTTATAGCGCATTTTATTTTCTTCCATGTAGCGGCGCATACGCACTATAAGTTCCATATCTTCTCCCACCGTATTGTGATTATATCCACCGGCCTTAATGACGATCTCCCGGTCAAAAGCGCCAAAAGCGCCCGATATTATCAGTAACCCGTTTAATCTGCTCCAGGCCATGCGCCCCAGCAAAAAGGCCCGGATATATTCAAGTGTTTGTACGCGGGGTAAAAATTGCTTCGGTAAATTCACATCTAAAAGGCGGCCATTTTGAATGACGCAGGAATTGGCGATTCTAACTACTCCTCCGGTGGCGATAACCCTTTTATTAGTTTCTTCAATAAAAGGTTTTACCAGTTTTAACAAGGCATCCTGCTCCAATATACAATCTACATCTATGCAAACTAAATATTGGTTGCTTGCCAGGTTGATGCCGGTATTGAGGGCATCCGCCTTGCCACCATTAACCTTGTCTATTACAATAAGTTTTTTGTAAACGGAATTTCTGCTTTTATAAATTGCTTTTATTTGTTTTGCGGGAATATGGACATAGTATAATAAGTGAACTTTTTCCAGATCGTAAGCCTCTATTAATTTTTGCATGGAATCATCCTTGCTGCCGTCATTAATTACTATCAGTTCAAGCTGGTTGTAATGGATACTTAATAATGACCGTACATTTTCAATAATATTGGCTCCTTCATTGTAAGCCGGCGCCAGTATGCTTACAGAAGGTGCGTAATTGGAAGATGCCAGCAGGTTATAATCAGTGAAACTGCTTTTACGCAGATATTTCCTTGTTTCACCAATTGAATAAAGGCCGATAAAAATGTAAGATGTAAGCAGGCTTACCGAATATATTAATATTCCGTAGCTGAAAAGGTCAAATAAAATTATTTTCCACATTTATAGACTTGAATTTTGAGTTGGGTATTATTGAGTTGAAGTTACCTGTTAGCTATTATAAACCTTTTGAAGATACAAAACAGTTTTGTTTGCAGCCAACTTTATATCTACATCTTTATCGTACTGTAGTGGCTTTAAAAAGGGGAGATCCTGATATGAGCCGGTTTGCATAAATTCCTTTATGATGCAAAGCCGGTTATTTTTATCAGGTTCACCGGCAAATTGCGAATTCAACTCCGTGGCAGCGGCATTGGAAGGTATTTGTCCCAGACATAATATGGCTTCTTTTCGAACCATCTCATTGGGATGGCTCAGGCATTTTACCACATCATCATGAAATTCGATGGCATGTTGTTCACTTATCAGTTTTAACGAAAACTCCACTACGGAATCATTGGAAGAATTTAACCAGTTTATAATTCCGTTATCTCCGGTGATGGGCTGGTGGGCCAGAAGTTGTAATAAATTCAACTGATGCCACCCGGAAAGCGGATAAGAAAGTGTTTTAAAAAAATAAAGGCCCTTATATCCCTGCAAACGAACCATAGCCGTTTGCGCTTCCATACGTACCTTATTATCCTTATGGTTGGTAAGTTCTAATATTTTTTCAATGTGTGCAATCTGTTTCATAGCCGCTAACTCCTGTATTCCCTTTGCTTTAATATGCCATCTTTTGGCTGCTATGCGCTTCAATGATATCTTTTGAAGCTTTAACTGATTGTAAATCCTTTCCACGTTTTCACCTGATACTCCACTTAAACTTTTTTTAACTTTCATCAGGCTGCTTAGCAATACTTTTTTTGCGAAATTGCTACGTAATAAAAGTTCAATCTTTGCTGGTAAAGGAAATTTGTGATAGGCTACATTGTTATTTTCAAGTATAATATCCATTATCCACTCTTCAAGTTTGCCCGCAATCACAATTTTTTTTCTACGAATACTTTTTTTATGCAATTTAATCACCAGCATGCTAATGACAAGTATCAATCCGACAAAGGAAAAAAAAATTATCGCCGCATAAAGATACTCCGTTCGCAGAAAGGCGACTTTATTAAGAAAAAATAATTTGTAAGGAAGTATAGGCACCTTCAGGGGTTTATTTTCTGGTTATTGGGTTTATTTATCATAAAGAATAAAAGAAATCAGTTCCTGACTTAAAAAAATCCTGCTTCTTTAATGAACCCAACAGGTTAATTAAAAAGCCAATCATCAGATTACCTGTTCAATGATATTATGCAGCCACCAATGCGGCAAAACGCATTACTCGTAAAGACAATTCATTTGGACTGAATGGCTTTGTGATGAAGTCATCCGCTCCAAGATTAAAAGCCTCTAAAACCACGTTTTCCTGCCCCATTGCTGATAATACAATAACGGATATTTTTTTTTCGAGTTGGTTTTTTATAAAACCAAGAATCTCAAGCCCGGATGTATAAGGCATCATAATATCGGTAATTACCAGGTCAATTTCATGGTCTTTTATGAGTTGTATCGCATCGCGGCCATTGCTGGCGGTAATTACATCATGGCCATCTCTTTTAAGTTTTAACTCCATTGTTTTTAACATGATGGGTTCATCTTCCGCTAATAATATTTTCATAGGTTAATGTTTTCAAGGATGAATAATAAAATATCAGTATTAATTATCAATCTCTTTCAAATGCAATTCCAGGGCTGCTTTTAGCTGATCAAATTCATATCGTGCTTCCTGTACAAGCTGGTCAAGCCAGCTAATGCCCTCTCCTGATTTTGCTGTAATTTCTATTTTTTCCAAAATGCTGAATAAGGTATTTGCCTGTAGCATGCCTGTACTGCTTTTTAATTTATGGGCCGTTTTATATACCGACTCCTGATCGCCCTCATCAAAGGATTGCTTCATTATTTCCAGGTCAATATGCGTGTCTTTAATGTATAAAACTATTACCTCAATTGTAAAATTATTATCATCCATCTGTTCCAGGAAGCTGAGGTCAAACAATTTTTGTTCCGTAATCATTGTGTCCGAAATTTTAATAAGGTTGATCGTTTAAATTAAAACTGTTGGTAAAACACCGGGCAGGATGGGAAAATAATTTTTTTTCAACCCGTTTATTTACTGATAATTTCAATTTGGTTTTCTATCGGTGATATAACTCAATTTCGATTAAATTATTGTATTATTAATAGTAGAAATATTACTACACCTGTTCAACTCATACGTTTACATTTGAAAGTTTATAAAAAACTCATTTTTGTAATTACTCCGATTGATTTGAAAATCTATAAAATCCGGTAACAATATATCCACCCAAGCGGAGATATTATTATTATTGAACCAACCTGACTTATCAAAGTAATCCTGGATTTTATTCGATATTCACCTTACTCAAATGAGCATAAATGGAACCATTGGAAAATAGTATTTCAATTCTCCTAATAGAAGATAATGCCGGCGATCAGGTATTGCTGGAAGCCCATCTGGCGAATACTAATTTGTCAATAGGGAAAATTACCATTTCATCCACACTCGCGGAGGGTATCAGCTATTTGCGCCGGGAGTCTTTCTCCTTAATATTTCTGGACTTCTTTTTAACAGACAGTACTGGGTTGGAGGCTTACATCAAATTGTCTAAAATAAATTCAAAGGTCCCCGTAATTATTTTATCGGGCCTGTCAGATACCTCACTTTCACTAAAAGCTATTTCATTGGGTGCTCAGGATTTTTTATTGAAAGGAGGCTACGATGCACAATCACTCGAAAAATCCGTACGGTACAGCATTGAAAGAAAAAAGAATATCGAATTACTGAAGGAAAACAATGAACGGTATGATATCATATCGAAAGCCACAAATGATATCATCTGGGACTGGAACCTGGTTACTGATAAAGTAAAATGGATAGGCCAGGGCTTAAAAAATTATTTACCCCCGGATATGGCAGCGGAAGATATCCGTGATGATTTCTGGGTGAGTGGTTTGCATGCCGATGAAAGAAAAAAAGTTGTTGACAGCCTTTACAAAACAATCGCTTCGGGAGCAAATTCCTGGGAAAGTGATTATCGCTTTTTGAGAAGCGATGGCGGGTACGCCCATATAAATTCAAGGGCTTACGTTATTAAAAATGAGGATCAGAAAGCCATCCGCATGATTGGTTCCATGCAGGATATTACCGACAGGAAAAATGCGGAACTTGAAGCCCAAAAAGCAAGGCTTGAGGCTGAGGAAGCCAGGAAAACCCAGGAGCAATTCCTGGCAAATATGAGCCATGAAATAAGGACACCTATGAATGGCGTAATAGGCATGACCCAGCTATTAGCCGGTACGGAATTAAATAAAGAGCAAAGAGAATTTGTAGAAATTATTAAAGAATCGGCAGGCAACCTGTTGGTGATCATCAATGATATACTTGACCTTACCAAAATGGTTTCGGGAAAAATAATCATTGATAAAGTAGATTATGTATTTGCTGATGTGGTAAAGAACAGCATTCAGATCAACAGGTTTAAAGCTGAAGAAAAAGGCATTTTACTAAAAACAGCGATTGATAAAAATATACATCCTGTTTTGTCGGGAGACCCATTCAGATTGAACCAGATATTGGTGAACCTGATTAGCAATGCCATTAAGTTCACGGAGAAAGGTGAAGTAAATGTAAGTGTGAATTTGCTGGAAGAAGATGAAGAAAGAGTAACCCTGGAATTTTGCATACAGGATACCGGAATTGGCATTGAAGAAGATAAGCTGGAAGACGTGTTTGAACGATTTATCCAGGCTTCAGGCGCCACTACAAGAAAGTATGGAGGTACCGGGCTTGGCCTCACCATTACCAGGCAACTGATTGAACTCCAGGGAGGCTCGGTACAATTAAAAAGTAAATTAGGCATTGGAAGTACATTTACATTTTTTCTGAAAATAATAAAAGGAAATGCCGGAACGCCTGTTTCTGTTATTATGAATGCGGCGGATAGCCAACAATTACAATCGCTTGCCGGAGTAAAAATTCTTTTGGTAGAAGATAATCTCATAAATCAAAAAGTCGCAGTAAAGATGTTGACAAATCAGGGCGCTAAAGTAGCGATAGCCAATAATGGTTTGGAAGCGATTGAGATGCTCAGGGAAAAGGAATATGATATTATTCTGATGGATATCCAGATGCCTGAAATGGATGGGTACCAAGCTACGAGGTTTATCAGGAAGGAGTTGGACGATCCAATCAGCAAAACCCCCATCATCGCCATGACAGCATCCGCCCTTACTTCCGAAAAAGACAAATGCCTGAATGCAGGCATGGATAATTATATTACCAAGCCCTTTCAGGCAAAGGAATTATTTGAAAAAATATTATTGCAACTTGAAAAGCCAGCCACTTCAGTTTAATATGCCGCCACATTTGTTTTCACATTAAGAAAGGATAGCCTGTTCGCATTTGTTTTAAAATTGCATAATTCATACAAATTTTTATTCAGCATTTCTCTCCCCTGATATGGTAAGCTTTTGGCTGCACGAAAGCCCTGATGCCCTGATAAGATAAAGTGGTACCAAGCCCGGATTGCTTTCTTCCGGACCAGGGTAATGTTGCACTCACCCTATCGCAGCAATTCCAGTAAACACTGCCGGTTTGCATCTGCTTCATTACTACTTCTGCCCGCTCAAAGCTTTTGGAAAACACTGCTGCCGTAAGTCCGTAAACCGTATCCTGCATTAATTGTATAGCTTCCGCATCATCCTTTACTTTTTGGATTCCAACAACGGGGCCAAATGATTCTTCCGTCATCAGCCTCATTGAATGATTTACATTTACCAAAACGGTGGGTTCAAAAAAATACCCATTGCCTTCCGGAATTTTTCCTCCAAATAATATTGTGGCTCCTTTGCTTACCGCATCATTTACCTGGCTTAATAAAAACGCCTGTTGTTCTTTTCTGCTAAGCGGGCCAATATCCGTCATTTTATCAAGCGGGTTTCCGATAACCAATTTTCCGCATTGCGCTGCATAAGCTGCCACAAAAGAATCGTAAATATTTTCATGCACATAAATCCTTTCTACTGCGCAACAGCTTTGGCCGTTGTTATACACTACGCCTTCAAGCGCATCCGCCGCGGCCTTGTCAATATTATCCACATCATCCATTACATACAGCGGATCTTTGCCACCAAGTTCCAACTGGCAAGGCACCATTTTGCCGACAACTTTTTGAGCGATATATTTTCCCGTGCGGTAACTTCCCGTAAAAAAATATCCGTTCAAAGGCAGGAGCAGCAGCAGTTCACCTACATCCCCCCTGCCTATGGCTGTTTGAAAACAATTGGAGGGAATACCTGCTTTGTGCAAAAGATTTTGGATGTGCAGGCCGGTCAATGTTGCATATTCCGAAGGCTTATAGAAAACGGCATTGCCGGCTATCAATGCTGGAATAAAAACATTTACACCTACTAAGTAAGGATAATTCCAGGCAGAAATATTAGCGATTACGCCTAATGGTTCGTACACTATTTTTTCTTTTGTGGCTCCTTCCAAAGTAATCCATTCCTCTGATAAATATTTTTCGGAATGGTCAATAAAAAATTTGATACGCCCACGTGCGCCATTCAATTCATTATAGGATTGTTGCAATGGCTTGCCCATTTCAGCGGTGAGCGTATTGGCCAGTTCATCTTTATGTTCTTCCAATAAATCATAAAAGTTTTGAATCGCTGCTAATCGTTTGTCCACACTAACCTTCGCCCAATCCCGCTGCCCATTTGTAAGCGCTTCATATTTTGCCGCGATTGTTTCAAGGGTATCTTCCGCTATTTCCCTGATGATTGTTTCCGTTGCCGGGTTGATAATTTTCATGATAAACTTTCGATTGATTTTTTTATTTCCATAATAAACCGGTCCCTGATATTCTTTGTTACCGGAGATTTCCCGAGATGAAATTTATACATTCTTTCCGGGTGCCATTGTACGCCAATAAAGAAAGGGTTACTTTCCTGATCCACCCATTCCACTCCTTCTATAATTCCATCATCAGAGGTACAATTAATGGATAGCCCCTTGCCTAATATTTTGATGGACTGGTGATGGGCGCTATTGGTTACACTCCTTTCAACTCCGGTAATTTCATTCAATAAAGTACCGGCTACAATATTTATTCCATGGGCTTTATCATTTATTTCATAGCGGTGAATGGCATTTGCAACCAATCCGATATCTTGTGTTAAAGTTCCGCCCAGTACGCAATTCACCAGTTGCATGCCCCTACAGATAGCTAATAAAGGAATATCATTTTGATGGCATATTTTAAATACCGCCACTTCAAATTTATCCCTTATTTCATTAAAGTTTACGGGAGCATTTGGATAATCAGTTTTATCGCTTTGATAATAATTTGGGTGCATATCCAATCCACCAGACAATACGATACCATCCAGATTTTTTATACTTTTCGGTTCAGTATTAACCGGTGATAAAATAATTATTTCAATGTTTTCATTCCCCCTGAGCCAGTGTTCATAATTACCGTGTTTCTCCTCTGTTCCGGTATAGGTTACGCCAATTTTAATTACTGTTTTCATTATTATAAAGCTTCTGTATATAATTTTTTAAAATCATTTCTTGCAACAGGTTTTGGATTATTTGGATGGCAAAAATCGGCCAAAGCCAAATCCGACAAGGTCTCTATATGTTCTTCCCTTACACCGATATCCCTTAGCCTGACTGGCAATCCAATTTGTTGATTTAATTCAAACAAATGATTAACGACCGCTTCGCCGGTGGTGGTGGTTAATTCCATTGCAAGAGCCATTCTTTTAAATTCACTTTCAAGCCCCGGGGCATTAAACCGCATGCCATAAGGAAGGTTCACCGCATTGGCCAAACCATGGTGCGTATCTAATAAGGAAGATAACGGATGTGCCAATGAATGCACTACGCCAAGCCCCTTTTGAAATGCTACCGCACCCATCAGCGAAGCGATCATCATCCTGCTTCTTGATTCCAGCCCTGGTTTGTTTACCGCATCCACAATGGAATGATTGATCAAAAAAATCCCTTCCAGACCAATCCCTGCCGACAGGGGATGAAAATTTTTTGAAATATAGGCTTCCATATTATGGGTGAGTGCATCCATGCCTGTTGCCGCGGTTATGAATGGCGGCAGCTCCATCGTTAACAAAGGATCCGCGAATACTATCTTCGCCATCAGTTTAGGCGCAAACAAAATTCTTTTCCTGTGCGTATCATCTTCCGAAATAATAGCGCTTCTTCCCACCTCGCTGCCCGTACCGCTTGTGGTAGGCACCGTAATAAAATAAGGGACTTCTTCCGTTACATATTTATCGCCGCCAATCAGGTCATCATAATCAAACAGGTCGCGGTGATGGTTAACGCTTAATACAATGGCACGGGCTACATCCATAGCTGCGCCACCACCAATGCCAATGATGCAATCACGGACAGTTGCCTTAAACGCACCGCTACCTTTCAATACATCACTTTTCACTGGGTTTTTATGAATGTTGGAAAACACTTCCGCTGAAATAGATTTTGCGACAAGGCTTTCTTTTATCTGTTTAAAAAAATCCAATCCACTTACCATCGGGTCTGTAACCAATAAAGGCCGGCTTAGTCCATTGGCCAATAAATGACCGGGTAATTCTTTTACAGCCCCAGCTCCAAAACGGATGGTGGTTGGAAAATTGTATTGTCTTATGATTGTAAAATCAGGCATATTGATTATTGTTTTTTTTTTGTAAAAGGATTTAGAATATTAATCAGGCTCTGATGGCAGCCTATACCGGTTTTTAAAAGAATCATACATTTAAACATTAGTTCATTTAAGTAACCTGGTACTTTCAATTTCCCGGGCTGCTTAATTTTTTCGTAAAAGGATTTTTCTTATTCACACTATTTTGAATTGCTGATCGCACCGGTTTTTAAATTTTTCAGTCAGGAACCAAAGCTGATATCAGCCACTTTCAAAAAAGTATAGCTTTTATATTCCTGTATTAATACACTTTTTGAAACCGGATTAACCTTTATAATTTTTTTATTGTCTTCAGTAATTTATGCTGTGTTTAATAAAAATTGAATTATTTCAAAGATAACAAATAGACAGGTAAAACAGGGGCGGATTTCAAATAGAGCTACATCCGATAGCTTCGTATTTGAAATGTAACCTACAAGAATTATGGTATCCCGGGCAGATTAGCTTTTTAGGAGTGTAATAAAATTTTAGCTGATTCTTCGATTTCCATTTATAAGGTATTCCGGCATTTAAAAATCCATAAAAATAGTTGACTTTATGGAAGGCCATTCGTCATTGATGATGCTGTAATAAATGGTATCCCTAATCCTGCCTTCGGAAGTAACCTGGTGTTTACGGAAAATGCCTTCTTCTTTGGCGCCAATTTTTAATATCGCTTTTCGTGACTGTTGGTTGATGGCATCCGTTTTAATTTCCACCCGGTTAAACAGGAGTGTTTCAAAGGCGAACCGCAACAACAAAAATTTACAGGCTTTATTAAGCCCTGTGCCCTGAAAATCAGGATGGAGCCACGTCCAGCCAATTTCAAGTTTTTTATTTTCAAAAGAAATATTACCAAACCGCGTTGATCCGGCTACCCGGTTATTTTGTTTATCAAAAATTAAAAAAGGGTAGGAGAGGTGTTTTTCTTTTTCGGTAATTGCGGATTGGATATATGTTTTTAAGTGTACCGGTTCTTTTAAATTACTCATTCCCGCACTCCATATATCAGGATGATAGGCTATGGCATCCAATGATTTGAAATCGTCTTTGCCAAGCGGTGCCAGACGAACCCTTTCATTTTCTAAAATAATGTTCTGTTCAAAAAAAAAGGCTTCATTCATTTCTTAAAATTTTTCTTTTATCAAAGCGGCTACAATTTTATCTATCGGTAGTGTAAGCATTTCAGCGGAAAACTTTTCCCAGGCTATAAAGCGAAAAGCTTCTATTTGTTTGGTTTCGCTGTACTGTTGGAGCTGATGTTCATCAAAATCGAATTCTTTGTCCCTCAGGGGCACGGTAATTTGATCTAATGCTTTCACGGAATAATAAACGGAAAGTATCTGGTGCGCTGAATTAAACGCACTCTGTTGAAAAAAATCTGTCGTATAAATGTGATCACCAATGGCTACCTCCAGGTTCATTTCTTCTTTAAACTCTCTTTTCAAACAATCCCTTGTCCCTTCACCAATCTCTAACCCCCCCCCCGGGAATTTTGTATAATACGATCCCCTGATAAATTCATCGCTTACCAATACCTGCCTGTCATCATTTATTAAAATGCCGTAAACCCTTACGGATAATATAAGATCCATACTTTTATTTTTTTACGCGTTTCCAATAATTCCAGGCTACTACCGCAAGAATGATCAGTGAAATAATTACCGGAATCCAAAAAGCATAAGGTGTATCCTTGTATGGAATGGGCACATTCATTCCATAAATACTGGCGATTAATATCGGTACGGTCAATACGATGGTAAGTGTGGTAAGCCGTTTTAATACTTCATTCTGGTTGTTGCTGATGATACTGGCAAATGCATCCAGCGTGCTGCTGAGTATGTTCGTGTAGGTATTGGCCATTTCCAATGCCTGGCTGGTTTCCACAATTAAGTCATCCAAAAAATCCTTCTCGTCTTCGTTCAATTGTAAAAAATTGGTACGTACCATTTTCATCATCAAAAGTTCATTGCTTCTTAAAGCCGTTAAAAAATAAACCAGGCTTTTTTGGATACGCATTAACTGTAGCAATTCTTCGTTCCGGTTGGCAACGTATAATTTATGTTCCAGCGTATTCCTCCGCAAATTTATTTCCTTAAGATAGTCCTGAAAGTTGTTGGTTATTTTCTCGAATATCTTCAACACCATCATATTCTTCTTATCCGGGTTGCGGTTTTGAAAAGTAGTTAAAAACTTTTTGATGGCTTCGTTTTCAAATGAGTTGACCGTTACAATCTGGTTATGGGTTAATATGATACAAATTGGAATGGTTATATAAAACGCATCGCTGTCATTGAAGGAATTATTTTCCGTTGGGGTTTTAATTACGATCAGTTTTACATTGTCATCAATTTCATAACGGCTGCGTTCGTCAATATCCAGGGAATCTTTTAAGAAGTCAATTGGTATTTCCAGCGATTCGCTCAATTCCGCGAATTCTTCCTGCCTTAGTGGCGGCAATACATTGATCCAGGTGCCGTCTTCCGCCTTATCAATCTCGATAGTCTGATGGGCTATGTTTTTAAAATATTGAATCATTTATCAGTGTCTTCTGTTTTATGTTTATTGTTTGTTGTTTGTTGTTTATTTTCAAATAAAAAATAAATGGATAATCCTTATTTTTTATCCTTTCGTTTTTGCTTTATTTATTTTAAATGTCCCGTTTACGTTTTAAACGTAACCTGTTTTTGAATTAACTATTCAGTTGTCCAGATCACACCTTTAAACACAAATTCAGCCGGACCGCAAAGCCATATATTTTCAAAATGCTGATCATCAATTTTATCATATTCCACACTTAACCGGCCCCCCGCGGTTTTTACTATCACCTCATTAAAACCATTTTCATTATGGGCGGATAACAAGGCTGCGGCAGTAACGCCTGTACCACAACTAAGTGTTTCATCTTCCACGCCGCGTTCGTAAGTGCGGACGAAAATCGTGTCTTCATTTATTGATTCAACAAAATCCACATTGATGCCATCGGGTGCGAAGGCTTTACTATAACGGATTTCCTGGCCGGTTGATTTAACATCAATATCCTTCACCTCCGTATCGAATTTTACAAAATGCGGTGATCCCGTATTGATCACCGCATAAGAATTATGGTATTCTACCGTACTTACATTTTGCATCTTTAACCTAACGGTCCCATGGCTGTCAATTTCGGCCAAATGTGCGCCATCAATGGCTATGAAGTGATAGGAGCTTTTTACTATTCCCCGGTGGTAAGCGAATTTCACCAGGCACCTTCCTCCATTTCCACACATGGTACTTACATTGCCATCCGAATTATAATAGGCCATTTCAAAATCGTACCCTTCTTTTTTACCTAACAGCATCAGCCCATCCGCACCAATCCCAAAGCGCCTGTCGCATATTTGCCTGATCTGCTTTGTAGTTAATAATGGGTATTCATTTCCCCTGTTATCCAATATTACAAAGTCGTTTCCGGTTCCCTGGTATTTATAAAATTCAACTTCCATCTGTTATAAATTTGAATCAGCAATTACATTTAAAGATTGTTTAATTAAATTCTCCACCGCCAAAGCCCCATCCTTCGAAAATTCTTTTGTAATCCGGTTGGCAACTATTGCATTCAGGCTTAGGCAATGATGGCCTAATAATTTGCCCAGTCCATAAATAGCGGAAGTCTCCATTTCAAAATTAGTGATATGATAATTACCAAATTGAAAAGTTGTAAGGTTATCCGTCAATTGCGGATAGGCAAGCCCGAGGCGCAACACCCGTCCCTGTGGCCCGTAAAAACCAGGGCAGGTAACCGTAATGCCCTGGTGATAATTTTTGGTAAAATGTTTTAGCAAATAACCGCTTGCCATAAAGATATAAGGCGATACATTGCCCGATTCTAATTGGGTGTGTGTATTAAAAGCATGTAGCAATTGCTTTTCCTCCTCATTGTTTTCTTTACGGTAAAAATTCAGCAGGTTATCCAGGCCCAATCCATGGGTAGATGAGACAAAACTATCAACCGGGATTTCTTTCTGCAATGAACCGGAAGTGCCAAATCGAAGTATGTTTAAGGAAGTAAGTTTTTCTTTAATAGCCCTTGTTTCAAAATCAATATTTACCAATGCATCCAGTTCATTAAAAACAATATCAATATTATCCGGGCCGATGCCTGTGCTAACGCAGCTCAATCTTTTATTTCCAATATAACCCGTGTGTACAATAAATTCCCTGTGCTGGTTTTGGTATTCAATTTTGTCAAAATGTTTGCTCACTTCCTTCACCCTGCCGGGATCGCCAACAGTAATAATGGTATCGGCAATTTCTTCGGGCCTGCAATTAATATGATATACGGCTCCGCGGTTATTGATGATTAGTTCCGATTCTGCTATACGGTTCATTGTTTTATTTTTTAGAATCCCGAATTTCGTATTTACTATTTACAATTTCTAATAAAAAATTCCTATTTTCGCAGCGCAAATTAAAAAGCCTGTATCTGATGGTTTACAGACAGACAAAAAAGAAATACTTTTCCGCGAATAAATTTTAAATAAACTTGTTTTTCGAAATGGTAGCCGTCAAAGTAAAACTTTAATTGCCAATTTAGTATTTTAAGGTTCTGTGGCCGAGTGGCTAGGCAAAGCTCTGCAAAAGCTTCTACACCAGTTCGAATCTGGTCGGAACCTCTATCTATACAATATCCCTCTCCCCAAGGAGAGGGAATTTTTTAATATTATGGTTCCAAAAATTTTGCACTGGATGGGCTTAACAGCCTGTGTTGTATTGATCGTTTCCTGCTTTTTGCCCTGGGCTTATTTCGCTGATGCGCATATTACCACCGAAGCGGAACGAACCTTTACCGGGTTTTACTCTTATGGAAATAATTATGGCAAACCTGGAAAAATGTTGGTAACAATTGGCGTAATCGTATTTACCCTGATGCTGTTGCCAAAAATATGGGCTAAGCGGACCAATCTTTTCGTTTGCGCCTTAGGTGTAGGGTACGCCGTTAAAACCTATATTTTATTTGTATCCTGTTACAATGCGTACTGCCCGGAAAAAAGGGCGGGGATTTATCTGATGTTAATAGCCACCATTGCAATGTTGATATCATCAGCGTTTCCAAATGTTGCATTGAAAAACACTGATAGCGATAAGGAGGATTAAAGCACGGATTGCTACTAACTAAAAATTACCTTCCATCAATTGAAAATAAATTCTTTATTTGAAAAACTTTGAATTTGCTTAAGTTTTCAATTAATTATAAACAATCCATAAAAGCAGGGCTATGTGAAAGAAGCCTCAATAATCTTTTTCCATTAATGCGTTACGGTAAAGATAAAACCGGGATTAACCGTAAATGTAGCGCCGGGATACACTTTGAAACTCCTGCATGAAGAATTGGAATTTAATATTACATTTCCAGAGTTAATAACAACATCGGTATTGCCATCCGGTATTATTCCGCAACTCCAGTTACCAGGGTCTTCCCAAAGGTTACTGACTGCTCCTGTCCACGAATCAGCCACCTGCAGGTAAAAGGTACTGCTCACTTTTGTATTATCTATTACACAACGATAGCGGTAACCATTAAAGGAAGAAGGTATATTGGTCAGGTGCAGAGTAGCTGTGGTGGTGCCGCTGTAATTAGCATCATTGCCTATGCTTAAAAAGTTGCTGCCGGTATTTACCTGCCACTGGTAAGTAGCTCCCGACACATCTGACACAAAGGAATTGCCTGCTGCACTGCACAAAGTAACGGTAGCTATTTTCTGCAAAAAGAAATTGCCCGTGCCGTTGGCTACCAGATTTACGAGGTAGCCGCCTGCAGGTACTGAATCCCAGGAAACAGGCGTCAGTAATTCTTCGCCGGCTACGGGTGTATAAGTAGCAGGTGCCCCAGCACCTGTACCGGGTTGTCGTATAACAGTTAAATAACCCGGATCGGCAATGGTATTATCAGCGGCTTTTAATGCGTTGAAATCTTCTTTTGTAAAGTATAATTGTAAGCCGATGGCTGCACCTGGTGGAACACTGTCAGTTTTTATAGTAATGTTCCTGTTAAGGTAAGGCCGGCCATTGTACTTACGGATAACACCTGAATTTTGAAAAACACTTACCTGCACTTTGCCCAGGTAATTGTTATCATAAATATCCAGGGCAGGTGATACACCAGGATCAGTGCCATAAGAATCATATACCTCAATATTGCTGAATTTTTTGCTGGTACCATACATCACAGCCGGGTTGCCATAAATAGGTCCATAAGGGTTGGGTAATAACCTAACCCGTTTTGCAGGAGGTGAATAATTAAATATATCTATCTTATCGAGATGACGCATATAAATATTATCGGATGATGTATTTCCGGGAATATACCTGGCGTCCTTCCAGGCAATGAGCCCGCTCTTGCCTAAAGAATCGAGTGCTGCGAAAGGTTGTTCCGGAGTATAATAGCTATTATTGAACACACCGCCACCAATGGGTCTGCCCATAGCGCCCCAGGTCAGGTCTATATCTCCACCTATCGGGCTTACTCTTGCATATTTATAATACTCCCGTATATAAAATAAAGCATTGCCATTTTTGCTAACGGTAATGAGAGGGAAATCATAAGTAATATCTGAGGCTTCACTGCCAATGGCTACCCCATTTTTTTGGGGTGGGCCGGCAATGCTTGTTTTATATTCTACAGCAAAAGAGTCCGGAGCTTTCCGGTTAACTGTAAGATGTTGTAAACGTACCTGCCTGTAGCCTGTAATACTCATTAATGACGCTGCAAAAATATTACTGCCGCCTGCTGCCAAAGAAAAATCGGGATAATAATTGGAAGATGCCAGTATAGTATCCCTGAAAAAATTTAATTTATCTGTCCCGAAAGGCTCCGTGTAATTAACTCCAATATCGGGGTCACTGTAAGAAGTGCGTTGATAAGGAATGCTGTCGAATATTTCGGATTTTATTGCATAGCCCTGCACCGTAAAATTTGATAAAATATTATTTGTATAAGTTCTTTTTGTATAAGCAACCAGGCTAACATTGATATTGCCTGTTGTAGAAACGGTAACGCCTTTTGGGAAATTATAATCGTAGCCCCCCTGGTCTATCAACTGGTAGCCATTGCTCCGTAGGCGGTAATTGGTGTAAGCATATACCGGCCCGCTACCACCCCCGCAAGCCACACTTTGATAATCTATGGAAAGGGTATATAAAAGATACACATCACCTTTTATATAGTTGGATATTCGTGGGCAGGCCGTCCCGGTGGTATTGCGGAAATAGGTCTTTGTTTGTGCATTTTTCTTTGCCCTGAACAGCCTGTTATAAGCAATCATTTGATATTGCGATCCGGTGTTGCCGTTCATCTTAATTATAACATTGCAGCCAGCCTGTCCATCAGGCCAGATATTATAATCAAAAACGGTAGTACCGGGATAATACACGTCTGTTTTGGTGCCGCAGG
Source organism: Ferruginibacter sp. (assembly GCA_036169975.1). Lineage (GTDB taxonomy): Bacteria > Bacteroidota > Bacteroidia > Chitinophagales > Chitinophagaceae > Ferruginibacter. The sequence goes on from JAVHOI010000121.1 coordinate 19,063, forward strand.
GAGTTATTGAACTTGTTTGTATAGCATTTTCATTTACCCTGCCGCCACCATAAAATTTCAACGTGCCGCTTTCGTCCCTGTAATCATACACATAGATATAATCGTTGCCACTGCTGTATTTATAAGAAATAAAAAAGCCCTTGATTCCATCTGCTATTAACTGGGGAGCAAAATTTAAATTGGCTACACCGGAACGGCCTATAATATAACCCGGGCTGGTAAATACCGGGCTGCCGTTACTCCGGATGTGTTGTACCATCAGCCTTTCATAAACGTAGTTGGTAACACTGTCGTCTGAATAAGCAATATAAAACCCTCCGGCACTGTCGGTAGCGGCATAAGAGCGGTTACGGTAATCCTGGTTGGCTGAAATAGTATAATGCTGCCTGTTAGGTCCATTACTCACCGGCACACCATCTGCAGCCCACAGGCGGTTGCCGGCGTTATCGTATTTCTGTGCATAGATATCTGTATTGGTACTTGCAATGGTTCTTTCATCTTCCCAGATTACAAAAAAGCCTCCATCGGGATAGCTGGTAAGAATGATGGGATTTTTTTGAACCTGCAATGCAGAACAGGTAGCCATATGCAGGCTATCTTCAAAATAATTACTGGTATTGCTCCATTGAGCTGAAGCGCTGAAAAAAGTTACCAGTAAAATAACGGTTAGTATTTTTTTCATCTCTTTATTTTAGAAGTAATGAAAAGAGTTCCGTTTATACCTGGTAGTTTCTCAGCAGACTTATTACCGGTTTGTTCGCCTGAACTACCGGTATATTTTAATCCGTTACTTTTTATATTAAAAGCCTGGGTATCATTATTACTTTTATTCAGCCATCCAAAGCATTCTGAGCAGTTGAGGAGGCAGGCATTCTGGTCAATAAAATTCCTGATGGCATTGCCTGGTAATTTACCAAAGCCATTGTAATAATTTGTATACGCTCCACCACCTGCTATAGAACAATAGCTCATGATGGTTCCTCCGTTTGTTGGCCCTGGTCCCTTGGGGCAGCCCCCTTCTGTAGGAGCACAACTGTCAATTGCGCCATATACATCCGGGTTACTACTGAGTTTCCAACCACACCAATGCGTATGCCTTGATCCAAGTAAATGTCCCATTTCATGCATCACTAATGCAACCTGGGTAGTAGTAGTATTTGGCCCTGTGGGGAAACCTCTTGCATCACCACCCTGATTCATATCATTGTAGCAACAGGCAGAAAATGTATTGGACCCACCATAGTCGTAAGCCGGACAGGTATTGGTTGATACTGCTTTTACCCGGCCTATATCACCTGCGAGCCCTCCCTTACTGATGGTTTCAAAGTCCAATCCTACACAAATATTTCCCCAAAAATTATCCTTATAATAGCCAGCCAAATCTGCAAGTGAATTATTTTTTGTATCCCGTCTGATCGGAGTTGTAGTTGTCCATACATTAACGGTAGTTATTTGTATATTGACGGAATCCTGAAAATATCCGGTAGCAACCGAATTGAATAGTTCATACACATAATTGATGGTTTTCTGTGTGTTGCTGCTTTGATTGATGAACATACTGTCAAAACAATCTACAAACACATTTATACATTTATCCTGCACGGCCAGTGGGCTGGCTTTGATACCGTTTAACAGAATGCCGTTGTTGTCTGATTGCAGAGCTGGTTTTTCTTTTGTTCCGCACTCAAGTGGCACTACAGGAAATTGAACTTTTCTGCTGTTGTAAAGCCTGTAGGTTAACTTATCTTTTTCGTCCGCTTTTGTAACCTGGATGGCCTTGTCACTTAAAGTAGCTATTAGCGACAGGTAATCTTCATTAACCGTAAGCATTACATTATTTTTATTTTGCTCACCAGATACAATTCCCCTATAGGTTACAGGTATTTTTACATTTTGAATTACCTCATTATTATTTTGAGTAAACTTTATATTGCCTAAATCAAATCTTACCAATTCGCAATTAATGGTTTCGGTACTGCTTAAAGGAATGGAAATTTGTATAGCTTCTGGTTTTTGGTTAACCAATTGCTGAATGAAAGTAGCATTTATACCAAGCTCCTGGTAAGTTCCCTTTTGAAGCAATTGTTTATTTCCAATCAAAATAAAAGCAGGCACTTTTTCGAAAACTACTTGTTTGTTTTTTTTATCTGCTACCATTTTATTAACAGGCCAGTCCTGCGAAAAGGCATTTGAAGCGGTAGCTAATAAAATTAATGTAATCAGTTTTTTCATTTCATATTTTATTGTTTTGTAGAAGTACAAATTATTAATTTAAATTTTTAATTTAAACCTCTTTTTTTCCCTTCTATTGAGTAACTGGTTGAATGATTCCTAATAATGGCAAAAAGGCAGCTCAAAAACTAAAGGCTTGCAACCCCACTGACTATTTTAATCAGAAGTAATGATGCGGTATTTTTACCGGACTTTTTAAAAAGTATGTAGTAACTTTTATTAAAGGAAACTATTTGGAAGCGCATCTCATTTGTAGCTAACTGGAAGGAATACCAAAGGCAAACAGCCGTGCCGTTCCGGTCAAAATTGGGATTAACTGTTATGGTTTAAAAAAAGGAGTTAAGACAAATTTGGATTTGGAAATAGTATAAGATTAGCGGCGCTTTTGTTTATTTTTTATGGCGATTTGAAACATTATTAATTTCAATAAAAAAGTATATTTTCTGGTTGATACACATCCTGAAATAAATCACCAACCAGCATACCCGGTACTATATCGTGTATTAAGGATATAGATATACTCAGATTAGCCGAAACGAAAGTATGGGGATTTTTAAATGATAGCTTTCCTGCTACATTGAAGTCTGCCAATTTTTTTAATAGGATTCCTGTTCATTCGGAAAGTCTTTACTTTTTACATCGGTAATGTATTGTTTTATCGCAGCGGTAATCTGTTCATCAAGGTTTAAATATCTTCTTAAAAAACGTGGTTTGAAATCCGTATTGATGCCGAGCATATCATGCATTACCAATACCTGCCCGTCGCAATCACCGCCGGCGCCAATGCCAATGGTAGGTATGGTAAGGCTTTCCGAAACTTCCTTGGCAAGCGCCGCCGGGATTTTTTCCAATACAATGGCGAAGCAGCCAGCATCCTGCAATAACAAGGCATCTTTCCTTAGTTTATCCGCCTCCGCTTCTTCAGTTGCCCTTACCACATAAGTGCCAAATTTATTGATGGATTGCGGCGTCAGGCCAAGGTGCCCCATAACGGGAATGCCCGCACTCACAATTCTTTTTACCGAATCAATCACTTCTTCCCCACCTTCGAGCTTTACGGTATGGCCACCGCTTTCTTTCATTATTTTAATGGCAGAGGCCAATGCGATTTCAGAATTGGATTGATAATAACCGAAGGGGATATCTACTACAATCAGGCTCCTTTCCCTTGCCCGTACCACGCTTTGCGCATGATAGATCATCTGATCCAGGGTAATGGGCAGGGTTGTGGCATGGCCGGCCATTACATTGCTGGCGCTATCACCAACCAAAATAATGTCAATACCCGCCGCATCAAATAATTTGGCAAAGGAAAAATCGTAGGCTGTTATCATGGAGATTTTTTCCCCGGCAGCTTTCATTTTTTGTATGGTATTGGTGGTTACTTTTTTGTATTCTGTTTCTGTTGGTGGCATTCAATTTGGTTTGAAAATTGGTTACTTAAAATTGATTTTTATTTCCTTAAATAGTACGACAAATATATCCCTCTTCTCCCTAAATTAAAACCTTTCTTCTTTCTTTAATAAATCTTGCCGGATTATTGTCAAGAGGCCGGAATAGGTAGTGCTGTGCTTTATTCTTTTATTTTTTGCCGGGCATATTTATTTTATATTGAATTTTAAAGAATGGATATAAATATGACAATTCCGAACTTTCCAAATTTTTCCGAAGTTTATCCCTGTATTTTCGGGAGTGCATCCGGATTTTTTCATTTCACCTGTTCCCATAAATGTTTTATCAGGCCATCCGCCAATCCAATTTTTGGTACAAATATTTGTTCTGCCCCGGCCCAACGCATCACGTTGATGTATATTTGTAAGGCGGGTACTATAACATCGGCCCTGTCTGCCCTTAAATTGTATTTTGAAATTCTTTCGGATAAAATAACACTGCTCAGTTCTTTATAATAATCCCTTAATAGTTCTAATGAAAGCGGTTTCCCATCTTTGCGTTTGCTCATCGAAAAAACCTTGTTGATATTGCCCCCGCTTCCAATGGCCACTACTTCTTTCTGTCCTTTAATTACATTTCGTAAAATGTCTTTCATGTCTTCCCAATCCTTATCGGTTACCATATTTTTAAGTAACCTGATCGTTCCGATGTTGAAGGATTTTTTATAAATGAGAATGCCGTTTGTAAAAAATGAAAGTTCGGTGCTGCCACCACCTACATCAATATATAAATAACTGTGGTCCTTATCCATATTTTCGGCCACATGGTTTTCATATACCAGCCCGGCTTCAAAGTCGCCATTAATTACTTCTATTTCAATTTCAGTTTCCAGTTTTACTTTCCGTATGATATCCACCGCGTTTTTGGCATCTCTCATCGCACTGGTGGCGCAGGCTTTAATATGCGAAACATCATAGGCATTGCATAAATGTTTGTAGGCCTTCATGGATTGCAATATCATGCCAATTTTTGGCTTTGAAATTATACCTGATTCAAACACATCAAAACCAAGCCTCAATGGCACACGCACAAGATTCAATTTATTAAAGGAAGTGGCGCCTTTTTGATCCGTTGATACTTCGGTGATTAAAAGCCTTGCCGCGTTACTGCCGATATCAATTGCTGCTAATCTCATGTTTTTGATGCGTTAATGGGTGATCAGTAAATCCGTTTATCATGAAATCCATTTTTATAAATAATAGATTTGACTATTGAAGGATACCCTGCAAAGATATGCAGGAAGAACGCTATTGAACTTTCTCAATTATTACATTTTCAATTAGCTTTCTATATACTTTGCTTCCGAAAAAGGTAATTATAGGTTTCCACCTGCGAGCGTATTTTTTTTGTATTGCGTGGATTGATGTATTGGTTATCCAGGTTATTGTTTAATCTCCTTGCCTTGATATTGTCCGACAACTGGATATGCATAATATCCTTTAATTCCTGTTGTATATCCTTATTAAAAACCGGGCAGGCGGCTTCAATACGGTGATCAATATTCCTAACCATCCAATCGGCGGAAGAAATGTACACCTTTTCATTGCCGTCATTATGAAATATCATCACCCTGGCATGTTCAAGGTATTCATCAACGATACTGATTGCCTGCACAGGATGCTTGATTTTTTTATTTTCGGTGAGCATACAAAATATACCCCTTACCACCATTTTTATTTCTACTCCCGCTTTTGCCGCTTCATACAATTTTTCAATCAATACCTCATCACTTAATGAATTTACTTTAAGCATGATGGCGGCATGTTTCCCCGCTTTCGCCGATCTGATTTCTTTGGTGATGAATTGTATCAGTTGTTTCCTCATATTGGCAGGGCTTACCAATAAAGTTTTGCAGGCCCTTAAAAAACGGATCCTGGTTTTTGGTTGTTCCAGGTAATTAAAAATCCTGTTTATATCGGCCATGATATTTTTGTTGGAGGTAAGCAGGCAATGATCCCCGTATATCTTTGCGGTGTGTTCATTCAAATTACCGGTACTTACAAATCCATAATGAATGGTGCGGTTATCCACTATTTTTTTTATGAGGCAAAGTTTACCATGTACTTTCATGTTGGGAACGCCAATCAGTACTTTCACGCCCGCTTCTTCCAGTTCTTCTTTCCATTCCAGGTTAGCCTCTTCATCAAACCGGGCATTCAATTCTATTACCGCGGTCACCTGTTTTCCATTGCGAACCGCATTGGTGATCGCATTAACAATTTTGGAACGGGGAGCCAGCCGGTAGCAGGTAATTTTGATACCCGTAACTTCAGGATCAATCGCCGCTTCCCGTAAAAGGTCGGTTACACTATCGAATGAATGATAGGGAAAATTAAGCAGCACATCTTTTTTTAAAACAATGTCCGAAATCCTGTTTATATTCCTTAATTCAGGATGTACGAATGGTTTTTTACGGGTATTTTTTTGTACAAATACAGATTCGGGAAAATCAATAAAATCTTTAAAATTATGGATGCGCCCACCCGGTATCAGGTTGTCTTTTTCCGTTAATCCTAATCTCTTTACAAGGTAAGTGAGCAATGAAGCGTCAATTTCTTTATCAAAGACAAACCGCACGGGCTTACCTTTTTTCCTGTTTTTTATTCCCTTCTCAATTTTCTCCATTAAGGAAGTGGCTATGTCATTATCAATATCAATCTCCGCATCACGAGTTACTTTTATAATATGGGCTGAAAATACATCATAGCCAAAAAAAGAAAAAATAAAAGGCAGGCAAAAACGAATGACATCTTCCAATAAAATAATGTGTTTTTCATTTTGCCGGGATGGTAAAATAATAAATCTCGGTAACCGCCGGGCTGGCACCGATACCAAAGCAAACCGCTGGGGGATGCTCTCGTCTTCTTTTGATAATTTGCAGGCAAGGTAGATGGATTTATCACTAAGGGTAGGAAAAGCCTGGATGCTTTCTATCATCAGCGGAACAATATTGCTCCTGATTTCGTCATTAAAATAAGTGGTAATAAATTTCTTTTGTACCCGGTTGAGCTGGCGGTCGTTGATCAAAAAAATCTTTTGCTTTTTTAGGGCTCTCAATATTTCATTCCAGATACGGTCAAATTCCTTTTGTTGTTCCAATACCCTTTTCTGGATATCCTCCAATATCATACCAGGCGAAACTTCCAGGTGCATGTTGCCCCTATCGCCCACTTCTATCATGCGTTTGAGTGTGGCCACCCGTACCCGAAAAAACTCATCAAGGTTATTGGAAAAAATACCCAGGAAACGGATCCTTTCCCTTAATGGAACAGTTTCATCGGCAGCCTCCTGCAGTACCCTGCTATTAAATGATAACCAGCTAATATCCCGTACAATTACTTTTTGTTTTACCAAGAATAAAATTTTTTAAAAATGATCCGGCGAAATTAAAGGGTTGCGCCTAAATAAAAATGAACGCAAAGTTAAGTTTTGATATTTTTAAATTTCAGGTGTGGTTATTTTAGCAGCCTGCCTGTTATAATAGGGCAAGGCTATCAACGAAATAAAACCTACCATTAGTATGATAAAAAACTGGCCGATCCATTGCAGCAGGCCGTTTGCATATCCATGGCCTTTATCTATGCCATACAATACCATTACTTCCATTATAAACCATGGGTAGGTACCAATTCCGCCCGGTGTAATGATCATGCCAATACTGGCAAAAGCCAACACGGGGAATGCTGCGGCAATGGGAAGCCCGGATGTTTCGGGTATTACAAAAAAACCTATGTAGGTTCCACCTGCATAACAGCACCAGATAAAAATACTGTGCAAAATAAATGCTGATTTATTTTGTAGATTTTTTATGCTGCTCAACCCGGCAACTACTCCGTTAAAAAGTATGTTTATTTTTTTTACAAAACCAATGCCGCTGTATTTTTTAAAAATAAATTTTAATAGAAAGTAGGCGGTAATAGCCATAATAACCAGTACAACCAATTTTATAATCATTCCTTCTTTATTACCAATTAAAAAATTGGCACGGATAGTAGTCTTCGCATATTCACCAATAATATTCACCTGTGTAGCAATGGCAATGATAAATACGATAAACAGTGAAACCACATCTACGGCCCTTTCCACTAAAATAGTACCCACCAATTTATCCGCGGGTACTTTTTCATACTTTCCTAAAATAGTGCATTTTAAAACTTCGCCCAGGCGGGGCACGGCAAGGTTAGCAAGGTAACCTACCATTACGGCGAAAAAAGTATTAACCAGGCCTGGATTATAACCCATTGGCTTCATCAGTATCTTCCATCGGATTGCCCTGCTGATATGACTTGCCACAAGAATAAAAAAAACGGGTATGAAAAGAATATACCTTGCCGACTGGAGTGCGGTTTTACATTCCTCCCAGTTTTTGTCCCCCATTTTATGAATACTCCACCAAACCAGGAAGATGCCTAATCCTAAAAAAAATAAATATTTTAAAAAGGTAAGAACCGCTTTTTTCATAATGGGCTACAAATTACGAAGTTATGTTGAGAAAAGAATCTTAACCCTTTTAAGGAGTGACCCAGGGTTGATAATATTTTCTTTTCCCCATTTAGGGGTTGGCTGTTTCATTTAAAATGATATTGTCAATTAACCTTACCTCATTCAGGTATGCGGCTGCTAAAGTTACCAGGGGAGTTTTACCATCCCATTTCTGTATAATTTCAAGTGTACCTGCAATAGCTATCTCAACATAATCAACTTTAAACCCATCTGCAATCAGTAACTGTTTTGCTTTTTCCTTTAACAGATTAATATTACCTGGTTTAATATTTTTTTTTATTGAACTCAATACATCATATATAACAGGCGCTTTGTTCCTTTCGGTTTCGGTTAATCTAAGGTTACGGCTGCTCATTGCCAGTCCATCCGGTTCCCGTTTTGTAGGACAAATAATTATTTCCGTTTTAATTTCCAACAGCTCCACTAATTTTTTTATTACCATGCATTGCTGAAAATCTTTTTGTCCCAGGTATAATTTGTCAGGATTTACAATACCTAATATACGGTGCATTACCTGGCACACCCCCTGAAAATGCCCGGGACGATATTCGCCTTCGAGGATAGTTTCCAAAATTCCTAAATCATAATTAAGTGTGGATTTAAAACCATCGGGATAAATATCAGGTACAGTTGGTAAGAACAACACATCACATCCCGCCTTTTCCAATGCGAAAACATCCTTTTCAATTGTAGCAGGATATTTATCAAAATCTTTGGGATCATTAAACTGTGTTGGATTTACAAAAATGCTGCAAATAACAAATTGGGTATCATTACGGGCTTTTGTTACCAGGCTGATATGGCCACTGTGCAATGCACCCATCGTAGGCGCAAAACCTATGGTAATGCCAGATTTTTTTTTTGATAAAAGAAAAGAACAAATTTTTTCGGGTTGTTTAAATATGATCATTCGATGTAGGTATTATGCTTCAAATGTAGGTGTATATTGATTGTAAGAAAATAATTGTAACTTCGCCACCCTTAGGGAAACTTACAAGGACTCATTAATTAAGCACAAATGTCAACAAAAAAAAGAATTTTATTTATTGCCAACGAAATGTCCCCTTACATAGAACTTACAGAGTTTGCGGAGATCATTAACAAACTGGCGATAAAATCGAATGATAGTGGAATGGAAGTAAGATGTATAATGCCCCGCTTTGGAATCATTAATGAAAGGAGGCACCGCCTGCATGAAGTTGTTCGTTTATCCGGGATCAATGTCTCGATTGCCGGTGATGATTATCCCCTGATTATTAAAGTAGCTTCTTTACCTAATGCGAGATTGCAGGTATATTTTTTGGATAATGAAGATTTTTTTAAACGCAAATCCATTTTTACGGATGAAAATGAAAAATGGTATGATGATAATGGTTTAAGAACCGCATTGTTTTGTAAAGGCACATTGGAAACAGTAAGGAAGTTTGGCTGGCCTCCTGACATTATTCATTGCAGTGGCTGGATGACCGGCCTGATACCAATGTTTATTAAAATAGCGTATAAAAAAGAACCCGTATTCAGTAATTGCAAAGTTATTTATACGATAGGTGAAAATACATTCAAAGAAAAGCTGGAAGCCGATTTTCCAAAACTTGCGGCCATTAATGATAATGTAACTAAAAAGGAACTGGACTATTTCAAGGATAATAATAACACCGCGATGTTCAGGGGCGGCGCTGCTTATGCCGATGCTGTTACATTCGGTGCGGCCAATGTAGAAAAAAAACTGTTAGAGGAGTTCAGCAAGATAAAAGGTAAAAAGACCCTGCCCTTTAATATTGAAAGTGATTTAACAGACTATTTACAATTGTATGCCGATCTTGCCAAATAGTAAATAAAACCAACCCACATTTCTTAAATTCCGTTTTTGTGCAAAGAAAATTTTTATGTTTATTAGCCGGATTGGCTTGTGTTTCATTTTTTAACTGGGGTTGTACCAAAATTGATAGCACCGTACTTGGTGCAGACCTGATTCCTGCCGTTGACAATGTCCTTACTTTCGCGGATACCCTTTTTATTGATGCCGCAAGGGAACAAAATGTTGACACGACCAGGCTAAGCCGTACGGAAACCCATGTGTTGGGAAGCATTAACAATGACCCGGTTTTTGGTAAAACAAAAGCGGATATTTTTCTTGAGTTAAAGCCCTCATTTTTCCCTTATTATTTTGGGCTTTCAAAAGATACGATCAATCCGGCTTTGAATGCAGCTACACATTTTGATTCTGTTTTTCTTTGCCTTTCTTATAATGGTTTTTATGGCGATACCACCAAACCGCAACATTTTAAGGTTTACCAGTTGGATCAGAATACAACCAATTTTGTAGATACTACTGCTCATCCGCTCAATTTTCAACCAGATAAACCGTACCTCGGTAACCTATTGGGTGAAGCAACTGTTTTTCAGCCCGATCTTAAAAATTATACCTTCTTAAAAACGAGTAAAAAAGATTCGGTAACCAGGCAGATCCGTATTAAATTAAGTAGTTCGTTCATGGCTGCATTGGTAAGTGGCGACTCCGCAAGTAATAAACCTAACAATTTTTTTAATACCGATTCGCTTTTCAAAGAGAAGTATAAAGGATTTGCAGTTGTAGCAGATGGCGGCAATGATGCGAATGGATTGTTTTATATCAGTTTAACGGATGCAGCTACAAGGCTGGAAGTACATTATGTAGCCACCAATACCGGTAAATTGGACACCGCGTTTTCTTCTTTTCCGTTATCTATTGGAACCTATCTTAACGTAACCGCTTCTGCCAGTGCTAATTCTTTGGTTAGGGATACATCATCCTCCGAATTTCCAAATGCACCGGATCCCACGGCATTGTATATTCAATCAGCGCCTGGTTCGGCTATCAGTTTAAAAATTCCTGGTTTAGCTTCATTATCCAATCGAATTATACATCGTGCCGAAATATTTTTAGAGCAGGTTCCCGGAAGCCCGGGTAATGATGTGTTAACTGCTCCGGCATTTTTGTACCTCGACCTGATTGATGACACCGCCAATCCTAAAAAATACAAACCGTTGTATTATGACCTGAGTCCAAACGCTTTTTATAACCCGGATAATACAACCACTTTCTTTCCAACAGCCGGCATAGACCACAATTATTATGGCGGGTTTTTAAGGACAACAACAGATGCTTTGGGCACCCGGTCTTTTTACACTTTTAATCTGACAAGATATGTACAGAACCTGGTAACCAAAGGTGGAACCAATTATAAATTCAGGGTAAGTGCGCCTTATAATTTAACTTATTACGGATTAAATTTAAAGTATAGCAATAACCTTGCTTTTGGAAGAGTGAAAATCGGTAATGGCAATAATGCCAGCTATCGGCTTCGGATGCGGATTGTATGGTCAAAAATATAAGCTCAAAAAAAATTTTTTTCAAAGCCTCTTTTAAAAAACGGAGGCTTTGTTCTTTACATGCGTAACCTTATCTTTGCAACTCAAAATTTAAAAACCTTATGCCTTATTTATTTACATCTGAGTCCGTAAGTGAAGGACACCCGGATAAAGTAGCTGACCAGATCAGTGATGCTTTAATTGATAATTTCCTGGCCTTTGACTCCAATAGTAAAGTAGCCTGCGAAACATTGGTAACTACAGGACAGGTGATGCTTGCCGGCGAGGTAAAAAGCAATACCTACCTGGATGTGCAGGAAATAGCGAGAGGTGTGATCCGCAAAATCGGTTACACAAAAAGTGAGTATATGTTTGAGGCTAATTCATGCGGCATTCTTTCCGCCATACACGAACAATCAGCCGATATTAACCAGGGGGTGGATAGAAAGAAAAAAGAAGAACAAGGTGCAGGCGATCAGGGAATGATGTTTGGTTATGCAACCAATGAAACTGAAAATTATATGCCCCTCGCATTGGATCTGGCACATTTTCTTTTAATTGAATTAGCCTCTATACGCAGAGAGAATAAAGAAATAAAATACCTGCGCCCCGATGCGAAAAGCCAGGTTACCCTGGAGTATGATGATAACAACCGCCCGGTTCGTATAGATGCTATTGTAATTTCCACACAGCATGATGATTTTGGCAAAGAAGAAACCATGCTGGCCAAAATCAAAAAAGACATCATCAATTTATTGATACCAAGGGTAGTGGCAAAATATCCTAAATATGCGCATTTATTCAACAACAAAATAAAATACCATATTAACCCAACCGGCAAATTTGTAATTGGCGGCCCACATGGCGATACGGGATTGACCGGCCGTAAAATAATCGTAGATACTTATGGCGGTAAAGGCGCCCATGGTGGTGGCGCATTTAGCGGTAAAGATCCAAGTAAAGTTGACAGAAGTGCGGCTTATGCTACCCGTCATATCGCAAAAAACCTGGTGGCTGCAGGCTTATGTGATGAAGTTCTTGTGCAGGTTAGTTATGCAATAGGCGTGGCAAAACCAACAAGTATCAATGTGGTTACTTACGGTACCTCTAAAGTAAATTTAACTGACGGTGAAATCGCCAAAAAAGTAATGGGCATGAAATGTTTTGATATGCGTCCTTACTTTATTGAACAAAGATTAAAATTACGTAACCCTATCTATAGCGAAACAGCAGCCTACGGGCACATGGGGCGCAAGAATGAAGTTGTAGAAAAAACATTTACTTCTCCTTATGGTAAAACCGTCAAGAAAAAAGTAGAATTATTTACCTGGGAAAAATTAGATGCGGTAAAAGAGGTAAAAAAAGTATTTGGGTTGAAATAAAGAGCCTCCGCAACCCCCTCCAAAGGAGGGATTTAAGAGACTTTTTATTTGTAAAAGTTTTTTTTGACATGGAAGTTACTGCAACCATAAGTTTGGAAAAGCTTATGGGTTTTTTATAGGCTGTTTTTATAGGCTTAATAACGCTTAATTTTGAATGGTGAAAAATTTCAGACTGCAACAACACAGGCCAAAGAAAAACACATTGGTAATTGGCCGAAAAGCCATCATTGAAGCAATGTTATCCGGTAAACAACTGGAACGTATCTACATGCAAACTACCATACATGGCGAAGTGATAGATGAAATTAAAAAACTGGCGGAGCAATATCTTGTACCAATCAATAAGGTGCCGGTTGAAAAGCTGAACGGCTTCAACATTAGTAACCATGAAGGTTGCGTGGCGGTTATCAGTAAAATCCAGTACCAGGATTTGCAGGATGTCATTTCATTTATCGTAGAAAAAGGAGAGGTTCCTTTGTTTTTAATATTGGATGGCATAACAGATATCCGAAATATAGGCGCTATCGCAAGAAGCGCTTTTTGCTTTGGTGTAAATGCCATCATCATTCCTGATAAAGGCGTGGGCGCTTTAAATGAAGACGCTATTTTAACTTCAGCCGGCGCCCTTGAAAAAATCGCTGTATGCAGGGTAAACAGTTTAATGAAAGCGGTGGATGAACTGCACCTGAATGGAATAAAAGTTTTTGCGAGTGAAATGACCGCTACAAAAAAATTGTTTGATCTGGAACTGATAGGACCTTGCGCCGTAGTGATGGGGGGCGAAGAGCATGGCGTATATCCTGCATTATTGAAAATATGTGATGAACAATTTCAAATACCCATGATTGGCGATTTTGAATCTTTAAATGTATCGGTAGCTACCGGCATTATTTTATACGAAGCGATGAAGCAACGAATGGTTTAGCGTTTACGGTTAAAGGTTTAAGGTTTAGGGCATTTGTAATGAGCGGAGCCGAGGTATTCAATTAAACCTTGTTGTAATATTTTATTAGTACGGCATTTCATTTGACAATTTTAACCATCTTCAATTTGGGGTGCATCAATACCTGCCATCAACTATCCGCCATCTACAATTTTATTCCTGCATATCCGTATCAATATAATTACTGCCATCCGCGGTTTTGCTGGAAGTTGCTACCAATGTTTCTATCGTTTTGATTTCAACCGGAGTAAAATAGCGCCATTTTCCAACCGGCAAATTAGCCAGCGTAATATTCATGATCCTTACCCGTTTTAGCGTGGTTACCTTGTAGCCCAATGCCAGGCACATTCTGCGGATCTGCCTGTTCAATCCCTGCGTGAGGATTATCCTGAAACGGTTTTTACCTTCCTGCTTTACAAAACATTTTTTAGTAACCGTATCCAGTATGCGGATACCGTTACTCATTTTATTCACGAAATCACCTGAAATAGGTTTATCCACGGTTACCAGGTATTCTTTTTCATGGTTGTTGCCGGCACGCAATATTTTATTTACAATGTCACCGTCATTGGTTAAAAATATCAAGCCTTCGGAAGGCTTATCCAACCTGCCTATCGGGAATATCCTGCTTTTTAAATTGATAAAAGAAATGATGTTGTGTTTGTCTTTCAGGTCTGTTGTACAGGTAATGCCAACGGGTTTATTAAAAACGATGTAAACCGTTTTATCTTTCTTTTTAACCGGCTCTCCATCTATCTCTACCACATCGCCGGGCATTACCCGGTTGCCTTTGACGGCCACGTTATCATTGATCGTTACCCTTGCCTGTTCAATGTATTTATCTGCTTCCCGGCGGGAGCAGAAACCCGTTTCGCTGATATATTTATTTAGACTTTTATCCATGGAAAATATAAAATTAAAGGATTATCTACAAGGTAAAACTTTAACCGGGCCTTTGTGAATAATATGAATTTGTCTATTGAAATAATTTATCGCATAGGGAGTATTGATGGGTAGAAAAAATAGTGATAATTCCATGTAATCTGTTTCCTGCCTTGCCGTAGTATATTATTTAATTACAGTTTTTTTAGAAGTAAACTTTTGTATAAGGACTGGCTTTTGTAATCCCTCTTTATATCAATCTAAATAATTTGTTGGTGGTTGTAGTTAATACTGCCTATTGCTTTTCCAATAAAAAATTAAGCCAATGCTAATTATTATCCCGGTTAAAATAAACACCACAATGAGTGAAGTGGCACTGCTGAAATATTGCTTTACATAATACAATACCCCATATACCGCTGCAAGCGACATCATTAACTTTAGCAAAAAAAAGCCAGGTACCAATGCCCTTATGCTAATCTTCATAAGGCTTGCCGATTGCCAAAGGTAATAACCAGCCTGCAGATAAGTGGAAACTACAATTGCCAAAGCCACGCCGGGCGTACCCATTAATGGATATAAAATAAACATCAGCAATAACGAAAAGCCAATATCCATTACAGATCCAAAGGCGATTTTTTTGGATTGCCCGTAGCATTGAAGGATAACACCGTAATGGGTGATGCGCATGGGGATAATAAAAATGCTGATCAAAAAAACCGGTATGGAAGCGCTGTATTTATTTTTAAAAATGATGGCAAAGGCTTCCGCATGCATGGTCAGCAAAAAGAAAAACAATGGAAATGCAATGAGGGATAAAATCTTAAAACTTTCATTGAAAATATTTTTAGCGGCGATTTTATTCGAAACGTCCGCGGATATATTGGTGAGCATGATATACTCCATCGTACTGATCAAAATACCAAACAAGGGGATTTCAAAGGCGCCGTTAAAGAATACCGCAAACGCTGCGGGAGAGAGCAGGTAAAGTAAAAATATTTTATCTAACCATTTGGCTATGATGCCTGCAATTTCATTGAGGCCGATAAAAACCCAGTTGCCAATAAAATTTGCAGGAGCCAATAAGCTTACAGGGGATGTGTTATTTTTCGCAACAACAAAGATGAATGCCGCTTTAAATACCGATAAACAAATGATACCAGTGATTAACTGGTTCAAAACAAAACTTTGATAAAAAAAATAAAGGTGGATGGAAAAGAACAATAGGGTGTAAACAAAATTTATCCATAAATAAATTTTGAGCAGGTTATTCTTTATCAATAATGTGTCGGTTAAAGTGCATAAACCCTGAAAAAAAATAAAGGCTATAAGTAATAGTTTTGTATAGGAAGAAAAATGATTGGTGGTAAAATAGAAAATGGCAAAGGTGATGAGTGAACCAAATGCATATAACAACGATAAAATACGCCAGTTGCTTTTAATAAAGCCAGTAAAATAATTAAAGGCGGTGGAAAGTATAATGGATGATAACCCAAAACTGATGATGACACTAATGATGTTGCAGTAAATCCATATTGTTTGAAACTGTCCGTAATCATAGTACGAAAGTTTGCGGGAATACAACACCATGATGATGGTGAGAAAAAGGATGGGTAATAATTTGCCAATAAAAACTGGAAGCAGTTTATTGCTTATGCGGTTAAAGGTAGTAGTATCAATTGCGTTGGCAGCCAATTAAAATGATTTATGGATATTTTATTTTTTTAAATTGGTCACAAGCCGTTTTATCCAATTGCTTTATTACAACAGCAGGGTTGCCGGCTATTACCACATAGCCCTCTTCATAAGAATGGGTAACAACAGCGCCTGCGCCTACAATGGTAAAATCGCCCAAAACGATACCGGGTAATACTACGGCATTCATTCCGATCCAGCAAAACCTGCCAATCCTTATGGATGGCGCCGGGGTATGTTTTGAATTATCAATTAAGTTATGATTGGCTGATATTAAACCCACATTGGGCCCAATATTGGTGTAGTCACCTATAAAAATACCGTTTGATGCTTCAATATAATTACCGGGCGAATCACCGGGGTAAACATTGATGCCCCTGGTAATATTTTCTGGTGCGATCACCCTGCTAGTATGGTGCAGCGCCCAGGGCGTATCCCCATTCAGTTGCAATATTTTTCTAAAAATAAAATCCGCTAAATAAAAATTAAGCCCTACATCTGTTCTCAGCCCTAATATTTTTTGGATCATTTTTTTCATCCTTATAAAATCGCTTAATTTAAATATGACATGCTAAATTATAATTCAATTTCGATAATGGAATAAAATACGCCTCCCATGTTAACAGTAATATTTCAGGAGTGGCAGTTGAATTAGGGCAGGCTAATTCAAAGTGAAACCGAAAACCATTTAAAGCGCTCCATATTATTTGGCATTTAGTTTTACTACATCCCAGTATTCTTTACCATAATCTACTAATATTTCGCTTCCCTCTCTGATATCCTTTATGGCTTCAATGAATATTTTCAGCCCATCTTCCACATACCGGCAATTATTCGTGATGCCCTTTACCCTCGTTAAACCACGGGCATCATTCGCATAACGGGCCATTACTTTTGTAAAAGGCAGCCCATCAATTACATGATCTTTTGTTACAAAATAAATATAGCTGTTGGTGCCATCCTGGTGGTCGGCGTCCTTCCATGTAGTGATTTTCCCTTTATATTCGGTAATCCGGGTTCCTTTGGGAATAAAGATTTTTGTAAATAAACCTTTGCCGGAGCAGGGTAGGGTAGATTCCTTTACAATCAATTGCTTTTCCTCTGATACCATATATTGAAATTATATTTTTTGCAGACAATTGAAGGTAACAAACAAATTACTTCCATCCACCATTGTATTTTACTTATTATATTTTACAGTTGCCAACTCGCCTTCATTTTATAAAACAAATAATCAGGTCAATTGGGACTACTCAAAAAATGAAGAATTTAAACCGCATTTTAAACAAAGGAATAGAATACCTGGGTTTGGCAGGCTTTATCCGAAATTAAAATGCCCCATTGCTAAATTCACGGATTTATTATGTTATCCGGTGCTTTCCTTGTTGATAGATTGTTGAAGTTTATAAGTTGATTTTTTTTTAAATCACCTTGCCTGCATATTTGGCGCACGACTTGTAACTAATGATTATAATTAAACCTATTTTATAAAACAATTGTTGTTCATTTTTATTAGAATAAACGCGTAATTAAATCGTTACTTATTGGAAGTATCAAAATAAAATTTATATTTTAAAAAAAAATCAACACGCTGCACCCGGATGCACTATCTTTTAAAAACATGAAAAGAATACTAATAGTAGATGACGAAGTTGATCTGTGTTTATTGATTAAGCAATTTCTTACCAAAAGAAATTATGAGGTTTATATAGCGCATACGCTTACTGATGGGTTGAATATACTCAATGCCATTAAGCCAAATGCATTGATGCTGGATAATAATTTACCTGATGGGATGGGCTGGGATATGGCTGATGATATTCGTAAAAAATACCCCTCCATGATCATCACGCTGATTAGCGCCTACCAGTTTGTCAAAGATTTTAAACATAATCCGGATACCTCCTTCAATTTTATGGAGAAGCCCATCTCACTTTCAGATATTGAAAAATATATCTGATACCCATTTCAAATTCCTCTTTAATTAAAATACCTGTCTATAAAATTTGGGAAACAATTATCCCACTTCCCCACAATTATAACCCGAATGTTGATTTTATTTCCCAACCGGATAATTTTTTATAGTTAAAATTGATGGCATGGTTTTAATATAGAAGGTAGTAGGTTTTTCATAGGATATTGGATAAAAACGGGGAAAGATTTCTATCTTACCCCTCTTTTTTTTGCCAATTCTTTAATTTTATTTTCGGTGAAATGGAACAGTGAAAACATTTGCCCGCTATTATAATCTCATAAGCGAAGCTGATTGGGCAAGAGTTAACCAGATAAATCTTCAAAATTTTATGGAAATCCGTAAGTGTGTAAATCATTCATGCATTATTTCAAAGGCCGGGCGTATAAGTTTTGTTGTACGGTATAAAAATGAACCAGTGTTAAATTGAGGTTAACTCCATTATAAGGATTTGTAAGATGGCAAATTGAATTTCATTAAAATAAATAAACAATGCAATTTAGAAAACTTGGGAAAACCGGAATTACTGTATCCGCTATAAGTATCGGTACCTGGCAGGTAGGGGGTAAATGGGGTGCTGAATTTAGTGATATCAATGCAAACAGCATTTTAAATAAAGCTGTTGACGAAGGTGTTAATTTTATAGACACTGCAGATGTATATAGCAATGGCGAAAGTGAAAAAGCTGTAGGAAGATTAGTACATACCCGGAAAGAAAAAATTTATGTGGCAACCAAATGCGGCAGGCAGTTATCGCCTCATGTAAATGAAGCCTACCAAGTGCGCATATTGAGAAAGTTCATTGAATCAAGTTTATCCAACATGGGATTAGAAACCATTGATCTGATTCAACTGCATTGCCCGCCATCCGCGGTTTACTACAGGCCGGAAATATTTGAATTATTTGAACGGTTAAAAGAAGAAGGCAAAATACAAAACCTGGGTGTAAGTGTTGAAAGAGTTGAAGAGGCATTAAAGGCTATTGAATATGAGAATGTATCTACCGTGCAAATTATTTTCAATATGTTCAGGCAAAGGCCCGCGGAATTATTTTTTAAAGAGGCAAAGAAAAAAAATATTGGCATTATTGCCAGGGTGCCGCTTGCAAGTGGGTTGCTAACGGGAAAATTTACAGCCAGCTCCGCATTTAATGAAGGTGACCACAGAAGGTTTAACCGAAATGGCGAAGCATTTGATAAAGGTGAAACGTTTTCAGGTATTGATTATAAAACCGGGCTTGCGGCTGTAGAAGCTATAAAGCAAATTTTTCCGGAACAAATCAATCTTGCGCCAATTGCTTTAAAATGGATATTACAGTTTGATGAGGTAAGTTGTATTATACCCGGTGCATCTGATATTATTCAGGTTGATTCAAATATCAGTGCATTTAATATTCCTGATTTTACAGAGGCACAATTATATGCGGTACAGCAGGTTTATGAAAAGTATATAAAAAAATCTGTACACCAATTATGGTAAAAACAAATATGATTGCTCAGAAAAATAATCTTTAAACGCTTCACCAAATTTATTTACCGGCTAAATTTATTTTGACTTGGACTATAAAGCCATTTCTGCACAATAACCAAATCAATGGTATTTTGTTGTCTAAACCAATGATGGTTTTTCTTATTTTACAATATTGCTGCATTAGTGTGGGGAATATAATGAAGCGGGTAACATGTTTGCAAAAGGATGATCAATATTTGTTAAATGAAAAAATAACGAATACGCTCTATCTGTATAGCAGGTGGATTGATTTTACTGAATGCTTTCAGGGTAATTTTTTTTGTTGGCCGCCTTCAAATCATTGTATTACTTCATTTGCTGAAATTAAATGCAGTACTTTAATCATGATATTGTTATGCAGTTGATTTTTGAAAAGTTTAATTGATGTGCCGGATTGATTATAAAAAATTAAACCTCTGGATTTGAAGTTTTTTTTATTTAAAATCATGAATAGCCAGCCGCGTAACCATTGAGAGCAAACATTTTACATTACAATGAATTCCTGAGCGTTAAATAAAACCTGGCTTCAATATGTTCTGTTGATCTGGATAGAATGAGTTCCGCGGCTTTTTCACCCATCATTTTAAAATCGGTTGAAATAGTGGTAATGCCATTCAGTATTATTTTTTTTATGGCGGTTTCATTGTAAGATATAACACCTACATCCTTACCTAACTCTAAATTTTGATCTACTATTTTTTCTATGAGTGTTACCAGGTCGGCTTCCATCAGGCTGATATATACTTCACCTTTGTTAATCACCTCTTTGCCGATATTATGTACTATTTTATAATTGAAGGCATATTCCTGGCAAAATTTACAAAAGCCTGAAGTGATTTCAATTGGATGATAGGTATATTCAGGCAGAATGATGTTTAGGGTACTATACTTGCTTAATTGAGGAAGCGCCTCTTCCAATGCATGATAAATATCCTTTTCAAAATTTTCATAGATAGCGCCATAATCACCCGTAACTCCCGGAAGTAGTTTATCAAGTAATATCAGTTTGTCTTTTGGTATTGTATTAATAATTTTATCAGCATGTTCCGTTCCTTCCATAAAATGTGGAATGATGACAAAATAGTTATAATCTTCTTTTGAATTTAGCAATAGTTTCTTAAACAATGAAAAGTTGTTGTTGTAAATATAAAAGTCAATAGTTGCGGCATCACCTAAAGTGCTTACAAATGAATCATAAATAATTTTTTTATGTGCACTCAGTTTGTTGAAAAGCAGAAAAACTTTTACCTTTCTTTCTATATTATTGCTTTTTATGTAATATCCTTTTCCCGGCACAGAACCAATGATGCCCGTTTTCTTTAAGTACCTGTATCCTTTTTCAGCAGTATCTCTTGAAATTTCAAATTCAAAACTTAATTCGTTTATTGAAGGAAGCAGATCATCTAATTGTAGCTTATTTGTTTCTATAGCTTTTATTATACAATTGGCGAGTTGCTGATACTTTGGTGTAGCAGAAAATTCATCAATATAGATGAGTTTGTTAAAGGGAGACATCATATAGAATCGAATTGTGAACGCTTAATTTTTTAGTGCCTGATCAAAAATAACTATTTAAACCGTAAACAATTTGTTGAAGCTTTAATTTTATACCTTATCCCGCTGCATGAAAAATGATAATAAAGCTTAAATAGAAATACCCACCCGGTTATTTTGAAAGACTTAACTGGTTTTACTTATGTTTAAAGATATAGGTAATATAATCAGGGTACTTCATTTGCTCACCCGGTTATGAGGAATGGCAGTAAAAAAAAATACTATTTGCCTAAACAAATAGTATTCAATTTTATCCAATAATTTGTAATTGGAAAACAGGTTTCTCTATGATAATTGTTAAAACGGAAATGGATCCAATAATAATTAATTCCTGGTTTAAAGTCGTTTGCTTAGTAAATTTTTATTCCCTTGTTCCAATTCAACTGAGTAAACTTCATTCGGTTGCAAATCCTTACTTTAAGTTAAGGAAAAAATCGCATTTAGCAGATGAAACCTGGCGCTAATTTGAGAAAAAAGAATTTAATCTTTTAGGAAAAAAACCTGCCTGTGCCAATTCATTATGTAATATTTCTTCTGTTACATTATCACGCTCAGCTATCATTGTATATCCAAGCGATGGCAATACAATCTTAAGTGTTTGAAACTTTACCGATGCTGAATTTTCCTTGAATGAAATAACCGGCTCATCAATTATTCGAACAGTATCAAACATATTAACGGCTGATTTTTCCAATTTAATATTGTGATAAGCCGAAGTTAATTGCTTTACTGCTTCTATTTCTTCCACTTTGATAATCGCAGGCTTGGACTTCCAATAAAGAAAGTTGACCATTCCGGAAATATTCCTTACCGATTGCATCTCAGATTCGGTGATATAAACGAAAATGTAAGAACTAAATAATGCTTCCTTACAAGTCTTTTTATTATTGGCATTTAATCCAATAAGATTATTTAGCGGTAAATAGGTTTCAATCCCTTTTTTAGTGAGTATTGAAGCTACTTTTTTTTCCCGTTGAGGGCGTGTGTAAACTGCATACCAATTGTGTTTCATTCCTGTGGTGTTTTGGTTTGTAAACAATACAGCTCTTCACTATATTAGATATATAGCTTTTTCAGGGAAATTTGGTTGTGTAAAATTGGAGGTATGGTAAACGAAGGGATATTTGATTCTTTTACTGTGGTGAGACAAATGTACAATGCAAAAATGAAAAACAAAAAAAAATATTATTTTTTATTTTTCCAATGGAAAAGAATAATATTATTTGGGCTATAGAACCCTTACTGCACCTACATATCACTGTTATAAATTTAAAAATAATTTCTTGAAAATAAAATAAAAACAAGCGGAATTGAATCAAAATTTAATTAAAATCATTGAATGCGGAGAAAAGCATCCATTCGTTTTTAAAGCAGTTTGAATCAAAAACAATGATTATACTGCCAGCAACATAAATTTGTGCAGTGTGTTCCGATTAATAGATATTCAAATATTCAATGGAGTCCCGATTAAAATACGGGATAGACTGTCGCCACTAATGCCCAATCAGGGTGTTGAAGCTGGTTTCACAAAAAAACACTGCACATTTTTATCCTGCGTGGAGTATAGAATAAAGTGCTGCCAATAAATCAAATCATTTATTACTGAATTGTCAAATTGCATGCTATCTTAAAGTTTTTATAAGGCGGTAACACCTCTGTCTTCTAAATTGGAATTTATTAGGTCTGTTTGCGATAACGTGCGTCAACGATGGGAGGAAAATCCAAAATCTCCATCATTAATATTGATCCTTAAATGAGTAAATGATAAATAGCATGACATAGGTAACACTTTTTTGACCTAAACTTTTCGACTATATTTTTTAACAGTAAAATGACTATAAAAAATTGTTGCCTATGTTGTGCTATACGACAAGTAAAGATTATTCAGTGTAACAAAATCCATTATACCAGCCTGGTTCAATTGCTAAGTAAATAACCATTTACCCCAACAATTGAGTTTCGAAACACGGCGTCAAAAGCGATAGAAATGGTTTTACCTAAATCAGTTTTCGGAACCGAAAATGGTTTTCTATACTAACCAATACTCGCCTCCTGAAAGTTGCGGCCAATAGCTTTAAACCCATGACTCAAACTTGCTTTACTGTCAAAATCAGGTTCTACTGCCCCCGGTCATGCGGCAGATTTTTTTTCGCCAGGAGCGGTCATCAAAATTTTGTGCTGCGTCGCCATCACTATAAGCCTCTTTTGCAAAGCAGGAGAATACCCAATGCCGTTATTGAAGTCTTTTTTAGTATCAAAAAGATGCCCGAATGTGAAACGTCGGTTATCATCCAAGAGTATATGCTGCCGCACTGAAGATGTTAATTGCGTTTGAGAAAAAGCAAGAGAGCCAGATGATAAAAATATAATGATGCTGTAAAGGATATTTTTTTGTTTTGATAAATCATTTTAAATATTTATTTAGAATACTGGGTGAAAACCGGATCTTTTACCAAAGGTTTTGATTTTTTATTTTACAACAAATCTATTTTAAGCAGGTAGCTTTTAGTAAGATATAAAAACCTAGTTATTTTATTTTCATCAAAAAAAATAGCTGTCTTTTTTTCTTAAGAAATATTCAAATTTAAAACATCCACCAACCCAATAAAAATATTGAGCCGGTGGATGCTTTTTGGTACTTACCTGTTTAATAAAAGTGCTATCTTAATCCTACATGATCAACATATACCACACCTGAAAACCCTGCAGATTGAAGAACAATTTCTTTTAAAGGATTTGGGCTTCCAAGAGCTGATAAATTCAGGCTGTACGTAGTCCATTCTCCGCCTACGATGGTTACTGGATATGCACTACCCCAACCACCATTGATTACCACATTTAATTTTTTACCGGCTGTAGCGAGCATGCCAAATACGGAAAATTCAAGTTTAGTATAACTTCCTGTGGCAGGTCCTCCATCATTGTGAAAGGTGATACCTTCGTAGCCACCAACACCATAAGTAACTTTAATTGATTTATTGCCCTGGCGAACATTTTCGGTACTGTTGAAATCCCTTGTTGCCCATGACCAATCCTGAAACCCATTTTGTAAAGCATCGGTATATATGGCATAAGGAAAATCAGCCAATGGCGGAAGGCCGCCAATAAAATCTAACACCTGTGTTGATTCTACAGTGAGCGTGGAATTGGCTACCGATAATATTATTTTTCCTTTTAGTGCACCAGCCGGAGCTTTTACTACAATTTGAGTAGCGGACTGGCTTACGAAGGCAGTGACTGGCGCAACAATCCCTGTGAAGGACACGCCGGTTACAAGGTTAAGATTAGTACCTGTAATGGTAAGGTTACCTTCCTGTGCAATAGGGTTGGGGGCAAGTGCCGTAACGGCGGGCAAGCTCAATACTAAATCCTGTGTTGATTGTGTTTTAACCTGTGAAGCCGCAATCAAGGTTATTTTTCCCATACTTGCTGCTGCAGGAACCTTCACTACAATTTGTGTAGCAGACTGGCTTACAAATAAAGTAACAGGTGTGGCCTGACCCTGAAATAATAAGCCAGTTGCCAGGTCGAGATCTGTTCCGGTAAGGGTGAGGTTAGCAGCATGCAATACCGGATTAGGAGTCATACCGGTTATCATTGGCAATGTAACATTCAGGGTGCTATCAGTTTCTATTACCAGGGGTTTTGTTCCAGTGGTTGACAGAAATAGTGTTCCGCTTTGGGCTGTTAAAGGTACTTTTACTACCAGTTCGGTTAATGATTGACTTACAAAAGTTGTTTCCGCTAAATTTTTGGCAAATGTTACAACTTTTACCCAATTCATAAACTGTCCTTTGATGGTAATGTTTTCACCAGGACGGGCTTTTGAAGTGATGGAAGTGATTATTACCGGGACCAGAAAATTAATTTTAGTTTTGGATTTGATATCCCCATCCGGCGTTTTCAATGTTACATATCCTTCCTGTGTGGATTGAGGAACAATGATTAAAATCAACTCGGCAGTTTTAGAAATAAATGCTGAAGCCGGAACGATGGCTCCTGTCAAATCAATTTCGGTAACCTTATCCAGGTTGTTTCCAAAAAAACGGAGGGTATCTCCATGTTTGGCCCCTGTAGGACCAAAATTTAATAATTCCACTTTGCCCGAATTCGCAACAGTGTTTTTTTTACAGGAGGTCAATTGCCCGATAGCCAATACAAAGCACATCAGATAAAGTAATGGTTTATTAAATATTATTTTTGTCATTGTGTTTATTTTTATAGTGTAACAACTTTGAAATCTGGTGCCTTACTTCTTGATAAATTTTGGAACAACCCTGAAATTATCAAAAGACATATCACAATCAAGCGCACCATCTCCATGAAATAACAACCTGCACCAATATCCGGTTGAGCTTAAAACAAGTGGGGCTCCATAGCTGGCTGCCACTTCTTCAAATGGAATTACTATTGTTTGCCATTTTCCTTTTGTATCGTAGGGTGGTTTCCATTGATATGCATTGTTATTTTCTGCCAGTAAGCCAACATTAATTTTCAGTACATTGGCGTTGTATGGTTTCATGGTATTCAATTCAAATTTTAGATTGTAATCAGCCGGTTTTAAGATAGCTTCATCCGGTACATTCTTGCTGATAGCACCCATGGCACTAGCAGGTCCGCCTGCTACTTCTGTCCACTGCCATCCGCCAATTTCTTTTTTAACCCTGATATAATTTCCATTGATTGAAGGAGGGTCTCCGGCACCCGGATTGCTAACTACAAAAGATGCATTCCACCAACCGGTAAACGGATCGCTGCTAATAAATATATTGCGGTTATCCCTAAACCAAAAATCAGATTTAGTTTCACCAAAATTTGTTTTAACGGTAACTTGTCCGGGCTGTACACCGACGGGTATCCTCACTTCGATAATCTTATCCTTTACCGTTACCAGTTCTCCAACTACGCCACCAGCAAAGGTTACAGTAAGCGGCATGTAAAAGAAGTCACCTCTTATAGTAGCAACATCCCCCGTAAGCACATACTCACTTGCCATGCCGGTTACAACAGGTTCGCTTATCTGAACCTTGAAATCGTATAACAAGGAATCGCCACTGGAAAAATAAATCTTTAGTTTATTGGTGATGGTTAAAGGAATTGGTGTAGGAACACTTACCAGGATGGAATTATTGGTAATATAGGTTGACGTTAAATTAGCACGTTGATCATTAAACCAAATATCTACTGCATTCTGAAGATTTTCTCCAACGATTGCTATTAACTGTCCCTGGTGGGCAGCTACCAATAATGAATCGGAAGATTCAGGGCTGGTTATCCGCACATATTTAATTCGTGGCACACCATTGTTCGGAAGGCTGTCTTTCTTACAGGATGCAAACATACCAATCATGGCTATCGCCATCATCAGTAATAATCCATTTATATATTTTGCTTTCATTTTATTTTAAATAAAGTGTATGAAATATGGTTTGGCTTATGGATAGTCCACAGCAGGTTTAGACAAGTTAGGAGCCTGGCTTTTTTCCTGTGCAGGTATTGGGAGTAAAAAGTTTCCTGAACTGGCATTTATTTTTCTGTTGGTTGTTGCCCAGGTTGTTTTCTTAATTGTCCAGAAGGTAGGGTTAGGAAAAGCATCCGGAGCGATATTATATAAACCCCTGTCCTGTGAATTTAAAATGGAATAAGCCTTTTGAGGATTGTAATAATGAAGGCTTACCAAATCGTACCAACCCATTCCTTCCATGGCAAACTCGATAAATCTTTCTTTCAAAATAACATCCAGCGTAATCGGATGTGGAACACCAGTAACAGGATCGGTAATTAAGTAAGGTGCTAAGCCACATCTGGTATGTACTTTATTGAAATATTCCAATGCTGTTGCATCACTTGTAGAAGTATTATTACCAAGCGATGCTTCAGTATAAATAAGGTACATCTCCGCTAATCTTAACATGTAGGTATTATTAGGATAACGTTGTGCTTCAACAGTAAATCCCAAATCTTCAGACTTGCCAACTACGTATTTTTTTATACTTGCAAAATTTACATCACCAGCGTTATAAGGAAAAATCAATTTTTGATTTACCCCATTCAGTTTTTGTGTTATCTCAGGATAACTTGCGCCTGGTAACATAAACGTTGCTTTTAGTCTTTGGTCAAGTGTGCGGCCTTTTAACATGGTGTCACCAAATGCCTCCATACCATCGTATTGACTAAGCATCCACCAGGTAGCGCCTTTATCGCCGCCCCATCCTTCAACACTGATATCGGGGCTGTAATTCAAATAAGATGGAGTGCTGTTTCCTACGCCATAACCAGGATTTCCAGGCAATGCCACCCATTGCAATTCAAATAAAGATTCAGCGCCATTGTCGTAAGGATATTTAAACAAGTCAGCATAATTTGCTAATAAACTACGGCCACTATTAACTATTACCCGTTGTGCATAATATTTGGCACTATCTAAATAAACCTGATTTCTAACACCACCTGTAGATTCGACCCCGGCTCTTGTCAGGTAAAAGCGGGCTAACATTCCTTCTGCACTCCATTTAGAAATCCTTCCGGTTGCGAGGGGCGTTTCAGGAAGGTCTGCCGCTACGGCACGCATTTCTCTTGTTATAAAACGCCAAACACTTTTTGAGGTGTTTTTATTAATGGAAGTATCATTCAATAAGGCGATATTATTTTCTATTATTGGCACATCACCCCAATTCATCGTTAAATAACGATAAGCTACTGCTCTCATGAACCTTGCCTCAGCGATAGCTATTTTTTTTACCTGCGGTGAAACTGCCGGACCTGCATATTTGTTTATATTGAAAATAGTAAGGTTAGACTGACCTACCACAATAAAGAATGAACGCCAGGCAGCGCCATTTTCGCCTGTAACATCTGTTGTATTAAATAGTACATTCCCCCGGTCATTGTAGGCCGAAAACGCTGTCCCTGCCCTAAAATCACCCAGGTTATAAGAGGCTTTGTCATTGTAATCGAACCATACTTTGCTATACAACAAACTGGTAGCAGACAACACCTGTTCATCTGATTGATAAAAACTTGCATCAACTATTGAATCCGTTGGTGGCTTTTCCAAAAAATTCTTTTTACAGCCAGATGACAGAATCGCAATTGGAATAATAAATCCAAGCAAAAAAATCAGGCTGTTTCTTTTTATGTTCTTTATATTCTTCATTTTCTGATTTTTAAAAATTTACATTTAAGCTAAAGGTGTAAATAGGAGTTAAAGGGTAACGGCCATTATCCAGACCAATGGCCTGGTTGCCAGTATTTGCATTCTGACCTACATACGATCCAACCTCAGGATCAAATCCTTTGTAACCTGTAATGGTAGCAGCATTCTGTGCGCCGATGGTGGCTCTTACTCCCCTCACTAATTTTTGCCTTGCCATTAGTGAGGCAGGAAGGTTATAAGACAGAGAGATGTTTTTAAGCCTTAAAAAGGATCCTTTTTCTACCCATTTACTGCTGGTGGTTCCATAATTATTATCATTGGCTATTTGCGAATTGGATAAGCGGGGAACATCAGTACCCGCATTTATAATCATTGGCATCCCGTTTTTATCAAGTCCTAATTTGGCATAGTCCATGGCGGTAACCAATAAATTGCGACTGGTATAAATAGTAGAAGATTTATTGTTGATTTTAGCGATATGGTTATAAATATCATTACCAAAAGTACCGGTAATCAATATGCTTAAATCAAAACCTTTGTAGGAAAAATTGTTGGTGAACCCGCCAAAAAGTTTTGGCCAGGGGTTACCAATATTTGTTTCATCGTAAAAGTTAATAATGCCATCAGGTACACCGTTCGGGCCACTGATATCTTTATATTTTACATCACCAATCCATACTCCTGCTGCTTCGTCCGTTGGTAGCCGATTACCGTTATTATCAACACGTACGGCGCTTTTATTAATTTCATCCACGGATTGAAACAATCCTTCCGCAATATAACCACGAAATAACCAGGGCGCCTGTCCTACAGCAGAACGTTGTGTCCAGTTATCTAACCACCAGGAAGTTCGTTCAACAAAGGCGGCATCAGAATAAAATTTCTTGATTTTAGTATCAAACCTTGAGAGATTTAAACTCGATTCCCATTTAAAATCTTTAGTTCGAACATTGGTAGTATTTATTGTAATGCCCCAGCCTTTGGTTTGTAAGGCTCCAATATTTACTACGGGGTTTCCAACTGCACCTACACCACTTGTTCCCATATACCATGCTAAAGGATTATCCATTAGTAAATTGTTGCTGTTTTTAATATAGTAATCAGCATCAATTGAAATTCTGTTTTTTAGAAACCCAATGTTCAGACCTATATTATTGGTTTTGGTTTCTTCCCATTTTAATGCCGGGTTACCATATCTGCCCGGCAGGAAACCAGTACCTAAATCTGAGGGATCCGAATTCAATGGGGAATAAATGCCTCCGCTTCCCTGGTTACCGGTAAGCCCGGTTTCAAACCGCAATTTTAGTTCGCTTATAGCTGGTACCTGAAAGAATTTTTCCTGCGAAACTCTCCATGCCGCTGATGCGGAAGGAAATGTGCCCCATCTGTTTTCTGATCCAAAATTGGATGAACCATCTTTTCTGATAGTACCCGTAACTATATACCGATTGTCGTAATTATAGTTAATCCTGCCCAAATACGATTCCATTGCCCATGGACCCGAACCACCACCATTAGTACCGCTAAGGGCGGCACCTGCATTGATATCAAAAATATTGTTGGTAAGATAACCGGATCTCCTTGCACTGATATTTTGCCATTTTGATTCCTGAGATTCATGGCTTGCCATTGCACCGAAATTGTGTTTTCCAATTTGTTTGTTATACTCTAATAGCTGATTCCAGTTCCAATAAGTGCTCATACCAACATTGTTACTTAACGTGGCGGAGGTATTGATAGCCCAACCTATAGCATAAGTAGGATTGAAGTACAAAGAATTGGAGTAATTAATATCGGTATTAAATGAGGTTCTTAAGGTAAGTCCCTTTGCCAGATTCAATCCAACATTTAATCCACCTAAAAATTGTCTTCTTCTGTTGGTATTTGTTCTTAAACTGGCTATCGCTATTGGATTTACGGGTGCATATACGTTTGCGCCATTGATGATATCACCTCCACCCCAGGTGCCATTCAAATTTTTAACAGGCACCTGCGGCGTTAATTGTAAGGCATCTGATATTACACCTTCTGAGCTGGTGGTCAGTTTTTCATTGGTTTGATTAAAACTAAGGTTGGCGCCAATAGTGATCCATTCTCTTGGCTTATTATCAAGGTTTATCCTAAAGCCATACCTGTCAAACCCTGAACCAAGTGCAACTCCATCCTGTTTTAAGTATTCGCCCGACATATAATAAGTGGTAGTATTGCTGCCGCCACTCAAACTAAGCTGGTGTTTTTGCATGGCGGCATTGCTAAATAATTCATTCTGCCAGTCCGTACCTTGTCCTAATAATGAAGGGTCTAAAAATTCAATTGGCGTTGTTCCTCCAGCTAATGCATGGTATTCTTTCACCATTTGTGCATATTGAGGTAAATTCATAACACTCAAATGTTTTGGAGGCGTCTGGATATTATATTGGAAACCATAATTAAATTTTGTTTCTCCCGCTTTACCACGTTTTGTGGTAATTAAAAGAACTCCATTGGTGGCACGTGATCCATAAATAGCGGTAGCGGAAGGCCCCTGCAACACCTGTATATCTTCAATATCAGCAGGATTTAACCCGGCTAAAGGATTTGAAGAATTTGTAGTACCACCACCAAATACCTGAACGCCATCAATAACATAAAGCGGTTCCGTATTTCCATTAATAGAACTGATACCACGAATGGCTACAGAAATGCCACCTCCCGGCTGCCCCGAGTTTTGGGTAACATAAACACCTGCCGCCCTTCCCTGGAACGCTTGCTCAATCGTGGTGTTCACCGTTTTTTCCATATCCTTGGCTGATACGGATGTTTGGGCAGTGGTAAGGTTAACCTTCCTGGCTTTACCATATCCAATTACTACCACATCGTCCAGTTTTGATTGCTCCTCGGTAATTGCAATATTCATGAAATTTGAAGTGCCTACTTTAATTTCCCTTTTCTGGTAACCTATATAAGAAACAACAAGCACATCACCTGTTTTAGCCTCTATATTAAAGGCGCCCTCATTATCGGCAAGTGTTCCAATATTGGTTCTTTTATTGATTATGGATGCTGAAGGCAGCGGTTTCCCTGTTTCAGAAGAAACCTTACCATTTATCTTTCGGTCCACCGCCTGCGCATAAACACCATTGCAGGCCAAAAGGCTGCCAAAGATTGCCCATAAAAACAGGGCTTTGAGGTTCATTTTTTGTTTATTTTTTTTCATATACAATCATCATTATTGGTTTAGAATTAGAAATATGCAGTAAAAACTAATTATCTTATTTTTATTTTTTCTCTTATGCAGGTTCGGATTTGCTTTATTAAACGATCTGAACAATTAGATTTTCGAGCTAATTAATTAATAAATTATTCTGAATTAAAATTGAAATAACCAAATGGTTTAAAGGCAGTAAAAAATGAATTATTATAATAATGGTCATTTGGAAAAAAACAGCAATTCTTCGGCATAGTAACTATTTTTATATACCGCATTCCAAGAGCGGCACGGCTTCTAAAGCATCATTAATTTTGAAGTACAAAGCTAATTTTAAGATGCATAAATTAATAATACTATTTTATCTGATAACAGTTGTTTTTTTATGGAAAATAAATGGGTACCTAAAAATTCTTTTAAAAACATTACTTATGGATAGTTGAATTTTTATATAATAAATTAAATTGTTACTCATTTATTTGATACTATTTTTTCCAATAAGCTATAATAAGTCAATTATCTTTTTATTTAAGTGTTTAATGGATAAAAATCCAATTGATAATAAAATGATGGTGGGTGGGGCTTTTTGTTTTATGAATAATGTATATAACAGATTGGTAAAAACCGAATTAAATAAATTTTCGGGTACCGGAAAAATTCTCCCTGAATTCTTTTGGTGTGCAGCCTTTTTTCTTTTTAAACAACCGGTTAAAGTTGGAAATATTATTGAACCCGCAACTATACGAAACTTCCGCCACGGAGTTGGTAGTATCAATTAATATACGGGATGCGTGCCCTAGCCTTATCTCATTTAAACTATCAATAAACGTGATGCCTGTACGCTTTTTTATGAACCGGCTAAACGATACTTCCGTCATATTTACCAGCCGGGCAATATCGCCCAATGCAATAACCTTGTCATAATTTTTATTCATGTATTCAAATGCCTTTTCAATTCGCCTGCTGTTGAAATTAAGCTGTGAATCACTGTTGAAGCCGGTTTCGGATAAAGTACGCATGTTGCGTGAAGTAGAAAGGTCATGTAATATATTAATGAGCGCCATTACCGAATCGAACCCGCTTTCCTTATCAAGGGATAAAATGCGGGGATAAATATTTTGAATGGTTTCTTTGGAAAAAAGGATCCCCTTTGCGGAAAGATCAAACATCTTCCTGATAAAACTCAACTGGTTTCTCCGCAGGAATTTTTCATCCAGCAAATCCTTATGCCATTGTATGGTGAATTCTTTTATATCGCCTGTTTTGCATTGATGGGTAAACCAGGCATGCGCCAAATTTGAACCAACCAGCACCAGTTCAAGTTCATCTATCTGTCCTATATGGTCCCCTACAATCCGTTTGGCTCCTTTGCCATTAATGATCAGGTTCAACTCAAACTCTTCATGATAATGCAACGGAAAATTAAATTCTTTCTTGACCCTCGAAAAAATGGTAAAGCAATCATTTTGGGTTAAAGGTGTTATCTCCCTTACAATATTTTTATTCATTTTAATAAGCAGCTTTAATCGTTTACATTGATAAAAAACAATGTGAAAGTACAAATTTTTTCACTAAAATAGTACCACATAATATTTTTGTATTTGAGAATAAATACCCGTGTTTTGTACTGCTACATCCACTTTAAGTGGAATGTATTAGCATTTTATCATTCGGAAAAATCAATGATAAGATAATAAAGTATTAGTATAAAGATAAGGTATAGCGCTAATTTTGTAGCAATCAAAGTAGAAATTTAAAACCGATAAAAAATTGCCATTTGAAAAAAATTGCCATTTGTTTTTATGTGCTTGCTGGTTTAATTATTTATAATAATGCTATTGCGCAAACCGCGGATAAAAACGCTACCAAAGAGACTAAATACCTATTTCAAAATTTAAAAAAACTTTTAAACAAGGGTGTTATGTTTGGTCACCAGGACGACCTTGCTTATGGTGTGGGTTGGAAATATGAAAGTGGCAGAAGTGATGTAAAAGAAGTAACAGGTGAATACCCCGCGGTATATGGCTGGGAACTTGGGCACCTCGAAACAGATTCCCCGGTAAACCTTGATAGTGTGCCATTTGACCGGATGAAAAAATATATTGCGGAAGCTTATGCACGGGGTGGTGTAATAACAATTAGCTGGCACCTCAATAATCCATTAACAGGTAAGTCTGCATGGGATCCGGCTCCGGGTACAGTTGAATCCGTTTTGCCGGGTGGTAATAAAAATGAATTGTATAAGACCTGGCTCGATAAAGTGGCGGCTTTCCTGCATGATTTAAAAGGTAGTAAAGGTGAATACATACCTGTAATATTCCGCCCC
>JAVHOI010000122.1:0-2113 GCA_036169975.1 Ferruginibacter sp.
CCAAAGCAGTTTTAAAAATATTTTTAACGGCAAGTGGTAATTCTTTGATATGTTCCGCCACACCTTCTTCTATTAACTGCTCTACAATCTTTTCTGAATAAAGGTTATGCGATTTAAGATAGTTGATAAAAAGTTGGCTGATGGAAAACAACGATTCTTCATTAAGTACATGCTGCCGCTGAAATGCCAGTGCGAATAAGGGTTCTATGGAAGAAGAAGTATCCGCGATAATGGAAATAGTTCCGGTGGGCGCTATGCTGGTGCAGGTGGCATTGCGGATGGGGGTGCCAGGATAATAAACACTCTTTTCCCAATTGGGGAATGCGCCTCTTTCTTTAGCCAGGGCCATTGAGGCTTCCCTGCTTTTTAGTTGAATAAATTTCATTAGTCGTTCAGCAAGTAAGATGGCTTTTTCAGAATCGTAAGGAATTTCCAAAAGTATCAATAATTCGGCCCAGCCCATTACACCCAGCCCAATTTTCCTGTTGCCAAAAGCCATAGTTTTAATTTCAGGAATAATATAATTGTTTACTTCAATTACATTATCCAAAAAACGAATCGCTATTTTTATCACTTCTTCCATCCGGTTCCAGTCAATCTCATTGCCGCTATTATTTTGATTTATGAATTTAGAGAGATTGACTGATCCCAGGTTACACGGCTCATACGAAAGCAATGGCACTTCCCCGCAGGGATTGGTGCATTCAATGCTTCCCAATGCGGGAGTAGGGTTGCTGTTGTTGATGGTATCAATAAAAATTAATCCCGGGTCGCCGGTTAGCCATGCGTTTTCTACAATATCATTCCATAATTTATTTGCGCTTATTTTTTTTACCACTTCTTTATTATTGGGGTAAACCAAATCCCATTCTCCGCCCGATTCCAATGTATTCATAAACGCATCGGTTATGCCAACTGAAATGTTGAAATTATTAAGCACCCCCTTTTTTCTTTTGGCGAAAATAAATTCTTCAATATCAGGATGGTCAATATTTAATATGCCCATATTGGCGCCGCGGCGTTTGCCTCCCTGCTTAATATGTTCTGTTGCTCTATCAAATATTTTCATGAAGGAAACCGGGCCCGATGCGGTGCCGCCGGTAGCTAACACCAAATCATGCTTAGGCCGAAGGTGCGAAAAATTAAAACCCGTTCCGCCACCACTTTGCTGAATCAATGCGGCATATTTAAGTGTGGTAAAAATGCTGTTCATATTATCCTCTACCGGCAATACAAAACAGGCGCTGAGTTGATTGACGGAAGTGCCCGCATTCATCAGTGTGGGTGAGTTGGGAAGAAACAGGAGATCACTCATTACGGTATAAAATTTTTCTTCCCACTCCGATGAATCCTTACCGGTTCCCCAAATCATTTCCGCTGCCGCGACAGCTTTAGCAACCCGGTGAAAAAGTTCATCAGGCGTTTCAACTACAACTCCTCCTGCATCCTTTCGAAGGTAGCGCCGCTGCAATACCTTCAGGCTATTTTCAGAAACCCGCTTCATCTGTATAAATTATTTTTATCTTCATTTCATTTATGAAAAATTTCAAATTAAAATAAATTTTCCATTAAAAGCGATGACCATAATCAGGTCTCCGTTTGAGTGCTATCATTGCTTTGTAGCATCAAGCTGCCATCTTTTCTTTACCCGTTAAACTTAACCAGGGTTTTAGGTCAGGAGAAAAAAATATTGTGCGAAGCATTGCAAAGGAATGTAGTGAATGATATTATTGAAATGGTAATAGAAAAGTATGATACCGTTTTTTATGAAAAATAACCTGCCGAAAAATTATCATCACCTGGCATTAATCACAGGTATTGGTAGAATATCAAATGACAAAATGAAATGATAACAAGCATTGAAAAAGTTGACTTCAATCATTCTTTTGCCTTACCGCTGAAATTATCTTTACACAACTTCAATCCGGGTTAGGCCGGTTACAAAAGGAAGACAGAGATACCTGTTTAAAAGGCAGTAAACTGTTTGACGGGAAGGCGGAATAAAAACTGCTGAATTAACCAGGACGATGGGCGGATTGGATAGACTGCTACGGAATAAAAGTTTTAAAAGATTCTAAACCGTATCGGTTGATTGCAAGGCAGGTTTTAACAG
>JAVHOI010000122.1:2213-17442 GCA_036169975.1 Ferruginibacter sp.
AAAGTTTTAAAAGATTCTAAACCGTATCGGTTGATTGCAAGGCAGGTTTTAACAGGCCTGCCTTTTTTTAATTTGGGGAAAAATCCTATTTTAAAGCCTGTAGCCAGTAAAGTATAACTATTCCAGATAAAAATAAGTTCAGGTTAAAAGAAAGAAAAAATTGAACCTGCCGCTATAAAATAATTACCCGGCAAACCGCTAACCATGGTCATTACTTTCCCTAACCGCCATCATTTGAAAAGGAAGTATTGAAATGTAACTTCGCTTATCAACAATTGAAAATAAGCCAGATGGAAAATAATGTTTTATATGATACCCCTCGCTCGATTTATCCCGGGGCTTATACGCCTTTACTAAAAGAAGATGAAGTACAGTCGGCATTGAATGATAATTGCGAAACACTTCTTCCACCGGTGAATATCACGGAATTGGCTGATGCATTTAAAGTGGAAGTAGCCATACCAGGCTTTAGAAGGGAAAATTTTTTGATACATGCGGATGATAATGTTTTGTCTGTATGCGTAATGAAAAAAGATTGCGGCCTCCATGAAGGGGAAAGTTTTCAATTGAAGGAATTCAATTACGGATGTTTTGACCGCCATATTATTTTACCGGAAAATGTAAATGCTGAATTTATTTGCGCGGAATATAAAGCAGGCATCCTTCGCTTATATGTACCCAAAGCAGTACAGCCTGCCAGGAATTTGCATACAAACATTGTGGTTTATTAATTATTTAAATACATGTCCTTTTCCTTTACTCATCCCTATCCCATTAACCCCGGCTATCAAAAAAAAGCAGCTTACTTCTGCATGGAATATGGCATCCATCAGCCTTTAAAAACTTATGCGGGCGGGCTGGGTTTTTTAGCAGGTTCGCATGTACGGAGCGCCTATGAATTGAGGCAGAATATGGTGGGCATTGGCATCTTATGGAAATACGGATATTACGACCAGGTACGAAAACAAGACCAAACTATGGACGTATTGTTTGAAGAAAAAAATTATGGTTTTCTTAAGCCCACCAATATCAGGTTTACTATCAAAGTATCACGACATGATGTATGGGTGACAGCTTATTATTTGCCACCTGAAATATTTAATACGGCGCCGGTTTTTTTTCTGACCACCGACCTGCCCGAAAACGACTACCTCGCCAAAACCATCTCTGATAAGCTGTATGATGCTAATCCGGAAACAAGGATTGCTTCCGCTATTCTGCTTGGAGAGGGCGGCGCTAAATTATTGGAAGCGCTAAATTGGGAACCGGACATTTATCACCTGAACGAGTCGCATGCTTTGCCACTTGCCTTTTATCTGTACAATAAATATAAAAATACGGAGGATGTTAAAAAACGATTGGTGTTTACAAACCATACCCCGGAGGAGGCAGGCAATCAAAAAACAAGTATTAGCCTGTTGGAAAAAATGGGCTTCTTTTGTGATGTTCCGCTTACTGAGATAAGGGCAATAACACAAACGGATGGTGATGAACTGGATCATACATTAACCGCATTTCGATTGTCAAAAAAAGCGAACGCCGTTTCACGAATGCATTACAAAACTTTGCGTGGGATGTTGGCAGGGCAGAAGGGTATTTGCGAAATTATTTCCATTACGAATGCTCAAAATTATTCCTACTGGCATAATGAAGCAATGTACAATGCATTAGCCATGAAGGATGATGAGGCGTTGCGCAACATAAAAATAAAAGCCAAACAAAATTTATTTGAAGTAGTGGCGGACCAGGCCGGAGAAATTTATGATGAAAATATCTGTACGATAATATTCGCCAAAAGGTTTGCCGGATATAAAAGGGCGGATTTATTTTTTCATGATATGGAAAGGTTTCACCGGCTGGTAACCAATAAGGAAAGGCCTGTGCAAATAATCTGGGCGGGCAAGCCATACCCGATGGATTACGCAGCCATTGGCGTGTTTGATAAAATTGTTGATGTATGCAAGACCTATTTTAATTGTTCCATCCTGGCGGGATATGAATTAAAACTTTCGGGATTATTAAAACGAGGGGCCGATGTTTGGTTGAATGTTCCCCGCATTACGCATGAAGCATCGGGCACAAGTGGCATGGCTGCCGCAATGAATGGCGCTGTGAATACAGGGCTGCCCGATGGATGGTTCCCTGAATTTGCAAGGGATAAAATAAATTCTTTTGTAATCCCCGCAGGTGATATTTCTCAGCCAGACCATATTCAGGATGATGCGGATGCAGCCGCTTTATATCAACTGCTGGAAACGGAAGTACTTCCCCTGTATTACGATTATCCAATCCGCTGGCTGGAGATTGTAAAAAATAGCATGACGGATATTGTACCCCAGTACGACAGCAACCGGATGGCGAAAGAATATTATGAAAAGTTGTATGCGGAATAATAAAAAATGAAAGGGTATGTTACCGCCCCGTATCGTTGCTAATGCTGTGTTATAACCAATTATTTGGGAATCGTAAGAATGTTTTTTAGTTGGTTTTATTTACGATAAACAATATAAGTGTAACTGAATTTTTCCGCCTTCCATATTATCAATCCGATTTAAATGGAGGTTGGGTTACCTTTTAGTCTTCTACTCCTGTAAAATACTTTTTCAATTTCAACCGCGAAAAATACCAATGAAGAGGCAGCCCCGACCAGAATAAATTCGTTAAGGCTTAATGCTTCGGTTTTGAAAATGCGTTGTAAAAAAGGGATATAGGTTATTGCAAACTGAAGCAGGAAAGCCAATAATACCGCGCCAATAAGCGGCTTATTGGAAAACACGCCTGCACCAAAAAAAGATTTTTTTTCGTACCTGATGGCCAGCACATGCCCCATCTGGCTCAGGCATAAAACATTAAAAACAATTGTTTGCCAGTGTAACCCCTGCTGAATGGCCCAGCCCTGTGCTGATAATGCGATACCCGCCATCAAAATACCTACCCATACAATATGCAGCCCCATACCATTGGCAAAAACACTTTGCCGCGGTGGGCGCGGAGGCCGGCTCATAATATCTTTTTCCGCTTTTTCAAAAGATAATGAAATAGCTGGTAACCCATCAGACACTAAGTTTATCCATAAAATATGTATGGGTAAAAGTGCTACAGGTAAACCAATCATTGGCCCCAGCAATAAGGTCCACAGTTCACCGGAGTTGGTTGTCATCAGGTATTTAATAAACTTTAGGATG
Organism: Ferruginibacter sp.; assembly: GCA_036169975.1. GTDB lineage: Bacteria > Bacteroidota > Bacteroidia > Chitinophagales > Chitinophagaceae > Ferruginibacter. Next base: position 5,399 of record JAVHOI010000122.1, read on the forward strand.
TTGTCGTAAATCCTTCTTCCTTCCCGTACCGCTTTTACAATAGTTGAAAAATTATCATCCAGCAAAATCATATCGGCCGCTTCTTTGGATACATCGGTGCCCGTGATTCCCATGGCAATGCCTATGTCCGCTCTTTTTAGGGAAGGGGCGTCATTTACGCCATCGCCTGTCATGGCTACATAATGCCCCTTCAGTTGCAGCGCTTTTACAATCCGCAGTTTTTGTTCAGGCGATACACGGGCATAAACTTTTATCTTTTCTACTTTAGTTAGAAAACTGTCATCATCTAATAATGCAAGTTGTTGGCCGGTAATGGTTATATCATTTTCACTGGTTAAAATCCCAATCCGCTGTGCAATAGCCTTAGCCGTCAGCGGATGATCGCCGGTTATCATTACGGGCACGATACCTGCTGTTTTGCATTGTGCTACCGCATCAGCTACTTCCTCCCGTGGCGGGTCTATGATGCCGGTTAAACCTAAAAAAATCAGCCCGGATTCATGAATTTCACTGACCGGGTTTTCGGGTAATGTATCCCAACAACGATAGGCAAACCCAAGTACCCGGCGCCCTTTAGCCGCCATATCATCTACCTGTTGCCGCAGTACGGGCAAGTCAGCATTTTCACATCGCTGCAATAAAATATCAGGGGCCCCTTTGGTGAAAGAAATAATTTTATTTTTAAAACTGTGAAAAGTAGTCATCAGTTTCCGGTCGGCATCAAAAGCGATTTCCGAAAGCCGCGGCCATTCCTCCCGCGAAATATTTTGCTCCCCCGCTACTTCCATTAACGCTACTTCCGTGCTGTCGCCCTTTATGTTTTTTTCATCATCTTCAAGCGCATCATTATTAAGAGCAAAGGCATGCAGCAACAACATCACCCCTTCCTGTTTTTTGACAGCGGACAATTCATTCCGTGTATATATTTTCCCGTTTACAAATACATCTTCCACATACATTTTGTTTTTTGTAAGCGTACCTGTTTTATCGGTACAGATGTAGGTTACAGCGCCTAATGTTTCTACAGCCGGTAATTTTCGGATAAGGCTGTTGAACCGGATCATTCTCTTTGCGGCCAATGCCAGCGAAATAGTAATAACAGCCGGCAGCGCTTCCGGAATAGCGGCAACAGCCAGCGAAATACTGGTAAGTACCATTCTTGAAATATCTTCGCCCCGCAACCAGCCTGCAATGAAAAACAGGGCGCATAAAAATATGACCAGTATGGAAAGTTTTTTTCCAAATTCGGCCATTCGTTGTTGCAACGGCGTAAGCGGTTCTTCTTCCTGCAGCAATTTGGCAATACGCCCCAACTCGGTTTGCATGCCGGTAGCAATCACCACGCCTTTGCCCCTGCCATAAGTAACAAAAGTTCCTTTGAATGCCATATTCATTTTGTCACCAATCTGCAAATCATCTTCTTCCAGCGTTTGTGAAATTTTATCAATAGCATGGGATTCGCCGGTTAGCGCCGCTTCTTCAATTTTTAAATTAATGGATTCAATGATACGTACATCCGCCGGCACCGCATTACCAGCCTCCAGTAAAACTATATCGCCAGGTACCAATACAATAGCAGGCAACCAGGTAATGCCACCATCACGCAATACCCTTGCCTGCGTAATGGCCATTTGCTTTAAAGCCTGCATGGCTTTTTCAGCACGGAATTCCTGAAAGAAACCTATAACGGCATTTAATAAAACGATAACAAGAATAACGATGGTATCAGTAAGTTCGCCAATGATTCCTGATATAACCGCCGCGGCAAGTAATATCAGGATCATCAAATCCTTAAACTGTGCCAGCAGCATACCGGCTATGCTTTTCTTTTTACCTTCCTGTAATTCGTTGGGGCCGGTTTGCAGTAGTTTTTCTTCAGCGTCAATTGCGCTTAACCCATGCTGGCTTGTTCCAAGCAATTCAAAAATTTCCGGTATGCTTAATCTATGCCAGTTCATGTTTTAAATTATTTTATGCCATGCTGTTTTAAGAAATTATTTTGGGTGGTAAAAAGTCCGGCAATAATATTCCGGATTTGGATAATCCAGTTCCGGCATTAAAAATAAGGGCGAAGCAAGATGCTCCCTAAATCCGATAGCAACCGGATGTCGCTAAGGGTTTTCAAATTTTCTTAGACCTTATTTTATTTAAATATCTATTGTGAAAGTTGGCAACACTAAAAAAAATTTACAGAGCTGTAAATCAACCTGCCTCTCTTATAAAATAATTCTTCGTAAAACGTGCGATGTATTATTCAGATAAAAATTATTTATTCCAATTTTAAATTTTGGTAAAATTTTTTTACATAAGCGATTATTTGATTTTCCGTCATACTATCAGCAGCTTCCACCCCTTTGATTGAAGGAGCCGGAACAGCATTATTACGGATGTATTTATCAAGCTCCGTTTTCATTGCCGCCGGCCCAAACAAAACAAGTTCATCCACATCCTTTATTTCATTCGCCACATTTTTGAGGTATTCCCGAATTTCATTTGAACGTCGCTGCTCCTTCTTTTTTTCAAAATTCATAAACCGGTTGCCAAACCTTGTAAACCATTTTCCTTCTCCTGGTATCCTTTCCCTCCCTTCAATGGAAGAATAAATAATTTTAACGGGATGATTGGTTTCTTCAAGAGAAACAATCACAGCCTGTTTTGTATCTATCCAAATTCCTGTTTGCTTTTTCATTTTTATAAATTGTTTTTAGGTAAATATTTTATTTGAATACCTGAAAGTTCGCTATTCCGGGCATTCAATGGTAATAAAACTTTCCTGTCCAATTTTTTTTCATTGTCCGGACAAGTTTTATAAAAATTATTTCAAAGGAACCAATACCCTTTTTTCCGCCTTTGCGATATTTTCTATACCCTTAATCAATGCATCGGGAGTAAAGGAAATGGAATCAATACCCAGCTCTACAAGAAATTGGGAAAACTCCGGAAAATCGCTGGGCGCCTGGCCGCACAAACCAATTTTAATGCCTGCTTTTTTTGCGGCGGTAATGGCTTGCGCAATCAGGGTAGTTACGGCTTCGTTGTTTTCATCAAATAAATGGCTTACAATATCAGAATCCCTGTCAAGCCCAAGGGTCAACTGGGTGAGGTCGTTGGAGCCAATGGAAAATCCATCAAACAGTTGTGCGAACTTATCGGCCAGTATCACATTGCTCGGTATCTCCACCATCACATAAACTTCCAGGCCATTTTCCCCACGTTTTAATCCGAATGATTCCATTGTTTCCAAAACCCTTTTCGCTTCCTCCACGGTGCGGCAAAAAGGGATCATGATTTTTACATTCGTCAACCCCATTTCATTTCTTACTTTCAGCACGGCGTCACATTCCAATCCAAAACCCGGTAAATAGCGTTGGTCATAATACCGGGAAGCGCCCCTGAATCCAATCATTGGATTTTCTTCTTTAGGCTCATAAAACTGCCCGCCAATGAGCGAAGCATATTCATTGGTTTTAAAATCACTCATCCGTAAAATAACCTGGTTGGGATAGAAAGCCGCGGCTACTTTCGCAATGGCTTCTGCCAGTCGCTGAACAAAATATCCGGTTTTGCTTTTGTAACCAGACGTAATTTGTGCAATAGTATTTTTTACGGGGCCTTCCGGCAGGTGATTAAATTGTACCAATGCCATCGGATGAATCAATATGCTGTTGTTGATAATAAATTCCATCCGCAATAAGCCAACGCCTTTTGCCGGATAATGCGATAACTCAAAAGCCCGGTCCGGGTCGGCCAGAATAAACATTGGAGTGGTGGTTACCTTCGGTACTTTTGATAAATCAGTAGTAAGCGTTTCAAACGGCACATTCCCTTCCAGCACATTCCCTGTATCGCCTTCCGTATTGGCTACTGTAATCATTTGCCCATCGGTGATAACCTGTGTGGCATTACCTGTGCCCACAATAGCGGCAATGCCCAACTCGCGGGCCACAATGGATGCATGGCTGGTGCGGCCACCCTTGTTGGTTACTATACTTACCGCTTTGCGTAATAAAGAATTCCAATCGGGATTAGTATTGTCTGCTACCAATATATCGCCTTGCCGCAATTTTTGCGCTTCGTTCAGCGAATGAATAATACAGGCACGGCCACTGATTATTTTTTTTCCTACAGCCTTTCCTTTGCAAAGTACCCTGCCTTTTTCTTTCAGTTTATAGGTGTAAATTTTACCATGTACCTTTTGCGAATGAACCGTTTCAGGCCTTGCCTGAAGAATGTATATTTTATTATTGATGCCATCTTTGGCCCATTCAATATCCATGGCAAGCCCATAATGTTTTTCAATTTCTAAACTCCATTTGGCTAATTGCATCACTTCGCTGTCTGACAAAATCCAGGCCGTGCGTTTATACAAAGGCGTATCAATATTTTTAACCGGCCTTCCCGTTTCACCCGTTTCATCATATACCATGGCCTGTTCTTTTTCTCCCATTTTCCTGCCGATGATTGCATTTTTTCCCTGTTGCAGGGTGGGCTTGAACACCCAGTATTCATCGGGGTTTACGGAACCCTGCACCACATTTTCTCCCAGGCCCCAGGCGCCGGTTATAAAAATCGCATTCTCAAACCCGCTTTCCGGATCCAGGGTAAAAATTACTCCGGCACAACCTTCATCTGAACGTACCATGTGCTGCACCCCCACCGACAAACCTACCTTTAAATGTTCGAAGCCGTTATCAATACGGTACTTTATAGCCCGGTTGTTGAACAGGGATACATAACATTTATGAATGGCATTCAGCAAATTTTCTTCACCTTTTACATTGAGAAATGAATCATGCTGGCCGGCAAAACTGGCCGTTGGTGAATCTTCCGCAGTAGCGCTGCTGCGGACTGCGACGGATAAATTATTTTGATTTCCCTGCAATTGATGGTAAGCCTTTATAATTTCCTGATTCACTTCTTCAGGCAGCAAAGCATTTGATACCAGCTCCCTGCATTGCCTGGCTATTTCCGGAAGATTGGAAAGCGTTTTGTTATCAATCGTACTCAATAACTGGCTGAGTGTTTCCGTTAGTTTATTCTGCGAGAGAAAATAACGATAGCTTTCCACCGTTATCGCAAAGCCATCCGGAACTTCGATACCCAGGGGATGAAGTTTGTTAAACATTTCGCCAAGTGATGCATTCTTACCACCCACTTCAGGCAGGTTGGTAAGATTAATTTTTTCAAAAGGAATAATATATGTTTTCATTTTAAAAATTTTTATAAATTTATTTTTCGCCATTCTGCTTTGCTTATTCTAAATCAGGTATAACTGTATAATGTGATTTGTTAAGTGTGTCCTGTTTTTGGTAAAGATTTTCATTAAGCTTACCGTCTCTTAATGATCAATGCAACTTAGTTAAGTGCCCGATGCAAAATGAATATCGCTTAACTAAAAAACATTGGCCTAAACGGTGCCAGAATCCTTATACTTAAAATATACACTACTGTTTCACCGGAATAGCCAGCAACGGAATTTTTGTATGATAAGCCATTCGCCTGGTCATGCCTGGATGAAACAACCTGTCCGGAAAATTTCTTTTATAGGTAACCATTACCAGTATGTCAATTTCGTTTTCATTGATATGATCCTCCAATGTTTTTTCAAACTCTTTTCCGAAAAGATGCGAAACGGTAAGCCCCTCTTCTTTATATTGGCTCCTCAGCATTTTTTCATAATCGGGAATTTTACGGTTATGCTCTATAAAGGTCAATGCCCGATCATCATCTTCATCGGTAAATACGCCTACATGAACCTGTGCCAAATACAAATCGGCCAGTTCAAAAATAAAGTCAAGAATCCCGGGGCCTTTTTCAAAATGGTTTGTAACCAATAATATCCTTTTCGGTTTTTTCCATTTATAACCAACAGGTATTGCCATCACCGGCACTTCGCTTTTACCAATAATATCAGCAGTCTTGCTTCCCCATAATTTTTCTTTTATGCCACTTGCCCCTGACGTACCCATTACTATGAAATCAATATTTTTTTCAGTTGATGTCTGAAGGATACTATCCTTTACTGAGCCGGTAAAAACATTGGTATCCACCATAACGCCCGCCTCTTCTTCAATGCTGGTTTTAAGCTTTGCCAGTTTATTTTCTACTTCACGCAGTTGGGATTGGTTATACTCTTTGTTGATCCCCATATAATCCGTGTAAAGATTCCCCATCAGTTCAAAGGCGTGAACCAGGGTAACCTGCACCGGAAGGTATTTTGCGGATTGAACAGCGAATTCAACCGCATTGTTTGCACAGGTTGAAAAGTCGGTAGGTACTAATATTTTTTTCATGCGCATGTTTTTTAGTTTTATTAAATGAAATTATTTATTGTGTGCAATAAACAAAGGCGTTTCCAGTTCCTTCATCAAAATATCAGCCATGCTTGATTTAAATAATCTTGATAGTTCACTTCGCTGGTAAGCGCCCAATACCACCAGTTCATTTTCCTTATGATTTCGCAACTGTCCAACTATCTGTTCTTCCGCACTGCCTTTTACTATTGTATAATTTGCATTGGGAAAATGTCTTTTAATAAATTCCCTCATTAATTTATTTCCGGGCAGCCGAAGGGTTGCCATGTCATGATCTTTTACCGTGTAAACTTCTACAGGCAAATCATGCAGGTTGCCAAAAAGGTAGCTGAACATTTTTACGGCAAACAAGGAAGAAGGCCTGCCATCGTAAAGCAATAATATTTTATCAATCGGTTTGGAAGCAGCCGGTACCAACAGCACAGGGCATTGCACATCACTCAGCAAATCCTTTATGAAACGGGTAGGTGGCTTTTCCCTGAACTTGCTAAACGTTTCGTTTTCGTTTATGATAATCAGGTCGGCAAACATGCTTTCCTGTTTCAACTCCTGTATGGCGATATTTTTATCCCTGTGAATGGAAAACCGGATAGCGGCTTTGCCACATGCCTGTTGAAATTGCATCACTGCTTCATCCCTTTTCTTTTTATCCTTCGCATCCAGCTCATTCATTATTGCTTCATAATTTTCGTACGTAGTAAGTACTTTATAAGCGCTGTAACTCCGGTAAATAAACTCATCCAGAAAAACACCTACCAGGTGGGCATCTGCCGCCTTTGTTAACTGCACGGCATATTCCATCGTACTTTTCGACATTTTGTATCCATCAAAAACAGCCAAAAATTTTTTCATGATGATTTCATTTTAGTCGTGAAAAATAAAAACAATTTAAAAGATAAATAGTAATAAATCGGCTCATTAATTATCCGGCTTATCAGCACCTGGCCAAACCAAATTTTCTTATATCAAAAACGGGAATAAACCGATAGTTAATTTCATTCTTGAAATTGAATGGAAACAATTAAAAATACCGCCGGCCGCATCCTCCCGCAATGATTATTATCAGGATATAGCATGATTAAGATTCGCTTACTATTCTCTGGTATTTTAGTATTTTTAACACTCAGGTTTTATTTTTAATTCATTATTATTTCTATTTTAACAGAACGGAATTTATCCGATAAAAATAAAATTAAGAGTCTGTTACAAAAAAATGTAATTACTTTTACAGCAATGAAGAAGTTACTGGTAGCCATATTAGCGATATTGTACATTAGCGCTTCCTTTGGGGCTACTGTCCACATTCACTATTGTATGGGTAAACTTGCCGATTGGGGACTTACTCATAAAAATTCGGCAACCTGCGATAAATGCGGCATGACGCAATCAGCCAAAAAAAATAATGGCTGCTGCAATGATGAAAACAAGTTCTTAAAAAACACTTCGGATCAAACGACCATTGAATCCACTTTTCAAATTTCACCGATTTTAGCTGTTGCGCTTCCGGTTCCATTTTTTGAAATTCCTTCGACAGATATTCTATCTATAACAGAAGAAAATCCTATCAGTCATGCACCGCCACGAAATAGTGGCGTAGCGGTTTACATCAGCAACCGCGTTTTCCGAATTTAAATTTTATTCTTCAATATTGGCCGGGCAAATTGTTTGCCGGGCTGTTGGCATTTCTATATGCCGTATCAATGTAATCCTTCTTTTCACATAAAAATTTAAAAAAATGAAATCTTTAAAAATGCTGATGATGGCAGCTTTAACCATCCTGTCTGTTTCGGTTTTCGCCCAGGACTCAACAAAACAAAAAATGAAAACGCATAAGCAGCATTCAGAAAAAATACAATACAGTTGCCCCATGCATCCGGATGTAACAAGTGATAAGCCGGGCAAGTGTAACAAATGCGGGATGGATTTAACCAAAACAAAAAAAGAGCAAATGAAAATGGAAGTAATGAAAATGTACAGTTGCCCCATGCACCCGGATGTAACAAGTGATAAGGCCGGCAAATGTTCAAAGTGTGGCATGGATTTGAAAAAAATGGATATGACTTACACTTGTCCTAATCATCCGGAAGTAAACAGTAATAGGCCAGGCAAGTGCCCTAAATGTGGCACTTTATTAAATCTTACCCCTAAAGAAAAAATGAAAATGGAAGTAATGAAAATGTATGCCTGCCCGATGCATGCGGATGTAACAAGTGCCAAGCCCGGCAAGTGCCCCAAATGTGGAATGGATTTAATAAAAAATGAAAAAGACACCCATCAACATTAATCACAAAAAAAATTATAAAAAAATGAAAAAGATATTATTCAGTTTATTCGCAATCAGCGCCATTACGTTTTCGGCCTGCAACAATAATGGCGGTAAAAATGAAGCCGGGAAACAAGACATCAACAACATGAAAAAAGATACCACCCAACATGCCACCGCCACGGATGATAAAGACGTGAAAGCCGTTGCTGTTACCTATACCAATATGGATGCGAAGGCTACTGCTTCCATTAATGCGATAGTTGGCCATTACCTCCACATAAAAAATGCCCTTACAAATGATAACGGCTCTGAAGCGGCAAATGGTGGCAAAGCCATGGAAGAGGCTATCAGTAAATTAGATAAATCCTTACTGGCTTCAGAACAAAAAAAAGTTTATGATGCCATTGAAGGGGACATGAAAGAACATGCGGAGCATATTGGAAAGAATGGCGATAATATCAAACATCAGCGGGACCATTTTTCCATGATGAGTGGGGATGTTTATGACCTGGTAAAAGCATTTGGCGGCGGCAGGACTTTATACCACGACCACTGCCCGATGTATAATGAAAACAAAGGCGCTATGTGGCTGAGTGAAATGAAAGAAGTAAAGAACCCTTACCTCGGTAACGCAATGCCTGCCTGCGGTTCGGTGGAAGAAGTGATTAAGTAATGCGCATCATTAACTACGGGGTATCAGTTAGACCAATCTCATTGTTGAAATAAAAAACATTGCAGATGATTAGCGCTGAATAAAAGTATAACGTTGAATTATTATACAACATTAAATTATTACCAAATGGACTGCTCCTTATCTTTTTGAATAAGGGATATGAAGGCAGGGAAAAAACCAAAATCATGGTAAACGCACTCATAACATTTGCTTTAAGAAACAGGTTCATGGTACTGCTTGTAGCAGCCGGGCTGTTTGTGGCCGGCATTTTCGCCATTCAAAAAAACCCCATTGACGCCATCCCGGATTTAAGTGAAAACCAGGTAATCGTTTTTACCGAATGGATGGGGCGCAGCCCGCAATTGATGGAAGACCAGATTACTTATCCGCTGGTATCCAATCTGCAGGGCATACCCCGTATCAAAAACATAAGGGGCACCTCCATGTTCGGGATGAGTTTTGTATATGTAATTTTTGAAGATAATGTTGATATTTACTGGGCACGTACCCGTGTATTGGAGAGATTAAACTATGCGCAGCGGCTATTACCACCCGGCATTACCCCTGCGTTAGGCCCGGATGGCACAGGTGTCGGGCATATATTCTGGTATCATCTAGATGCGCCAAAAATGGATTTGGGTGAGCAACGGGCATTGCAGGACTGGTATATAAAGTTCGCTCTGCAAACAGTGCCTGGTGTAGCCGAAGTGGCATCCTTCGGCGGTTTTGAAAAACAATACCAACTTATATTAGACCCGGTAAAACTACAGTTTTATAATATTTCGCTGATGGATGTAATGAATAAAGTAAAAGCCAACAATAATGATGTAGGCGGCCGGAAATTTGAAATGAGTGATATGGCTTACGTGATCCGTGGATTGGGTTATATCAAAAACAAAAAAGACGTAGAGGATATTTCATTAGGGCAATATAATGGAATACCGGTAAGGGTAAGGGATATTGGTTCGGTACAAATGGGCGGCGATTTAAGGCTTGGCATTTTTGACGCCGATGGAAAAGGTGAAGTGGTGGGCGGCATTGTGGTAATGCGGTATGGCGAAAATGCGGATAAAGTAATAACGGCGGTAAAAGCCAAAATAAAAGATGTGGAAAAAGGTTTGCCCGAAGGGGTAACATTTAAAACTTCTTACGACAGGAGTGGATTGATAGAAGCCGCCATCGAAACCGTAAAAGGGAAACTGATAGAGGAAATGATCGTGGTTTCGATAGTGGTAATCATTTTCCTTTTTCACTGGCGCAGTGCATTAAGCATTATCATTCAAATACCCATTACCGTCGCTACCAGTTTTATTCTGTTGAACTTATTCGGCATATCATCCAATTTAATGTCTTTAACGGGTATCGCCTTAGCCATTGGCGTTATCGTTGACAATGGAATCATTATGTCGGAAAATAGTTATCGCGAACTTTCCGAATGGCAAAACAGTACTAACCCTGAAAAAATTTAATAGCATGGATTTCTTTAAAAAATTAAAACTACGCTTCAGCAAAAAAGAACCTTCTTACCGGAAAATACCGGAAGACGTAAGGATGAAAATTATAGAACATGCCTCCAAACTGGTATCAAGGGGTGTATTCTTTTCAACCGTTATTATCATCGCATCTTTTCTGCCGGTATTTCTTTTAACCGGGCAGGAAGGGAAATTGTTTAGTCCCCTGGCATTCACTAAATCTTTTATCCTGGCGGTAGATGCCTTTTTGGTGGTAACACTGGCTCCGGTGCTAATTTCCTTTTTTATGAAAGGCAGGTTTTTACCAGACAAGGCCAACCCCGTAAACCGGTTTCTTGAAAGGATTTATGAACCGGTTATCAAAGCGTGTTTAAGAAGAAAGTGGTTAACGCTTGGTGTGAATTTAATGGTGCTGATAATCAGTATCCCGCTGGTAATGGGGCTTGGCCGGGAGTTTATGCCCCCCCTGGATGAAGGCTCGCTTTTATTCATGCCGGTATTGATGCCGGATGTTTCCAATTCGGAGGCCAAGCGGATTTTGCAGGTACAGGACAGGTTAATCAGTTCTGTTCCTGAAGTGTCCCATGTATTGGGAAAAGCAGGCCGGGCCAGCACTGCAACTGATAATTCACCCATCAGCATGGTAGAAACCATTATCCTGTTGAAACCAGGAAATGAATGGAGAAAGGGGTTTACCAAAGACAGTATCATCAATCAGTTGAATGCGAAACTTCAGATACCCGGTGTTACCAATGGATGGACACAGCCCATCATCAACCGCATCAATATGCTATCCACCGGTATCCGTACCGATGTAGGCATAAAGGTTTACGGCCAAAACCTGGATACCATTTACGCTTTCGCCCAAATCATTAAAAAACAAATAGAGGGGATTGACGGGGTTAAGGATTTATATGTAGAACCCATAACCGGTGGCAAATACCTTGACATTACCGTAAAGAAAGATGAAATTGGCAGGTATGGTTTGAGTGTGGATGATGTAAATACAGTAGTAGAAAGCGCTTTGGGTGGAGTTAAGCTCACCACTACCATTGAAGGCCGTCAGCGGTTTTCGGTAAATGCACGGTATGGCCAGGATTTCAGGAATAACCTCGAAGCGGTAAAACGTTTACAGGTACAGACGATTGGATTCGGTCCCATTCCATTGGAAGCGGTAGCAGATGTAAAACTGACCGAAGGGCCGCCAATGATTAATTCGGAAAACGCCATGCTAAGGGGTACGGTATTATTTAATGTAAGGGAAAGGGACCTTGCCGGTACCGTAAAAGAAGCGCAGGATAAGTTGGATCAAATGCTAA
>JAVHOI010000123.1:0-3826 GCA_036169975.1 Ferruginibacter sp.
CCTGACGGGTTGTAATAATATGGACTTAAAGCAAAAATTATTTTGCCAGTGCATTGATCCTCTTAGCCAGCTTACTTTTTAAATTAGCCGCTTTATTTTTGTGGATAGTACCACGCTTGGCTAATTTGTCAATCATAGAAGCAACAAGGGGCTGCTTTTCACTTGCGCCTGCTTTATCTTCTATCACTTTAATGTCGCGTAATGCATTACGGGTTGTCTTGCCATAATAGCGGTTACGTTCGTTACGCTTGTTGCTTTGACGCACATCTTTCTTTGTTGCTGAATGGTTTGCCATTTAAATCTTATTTTTGGGCTGCGAAGATAGGGATTTGAAATAAGAAATAAACAATTATGAAGAAGGAATTTTAAAAATTCGCCTGTTTAAGTCAATAATAATTGGGTTCAGCTATAAATCCCAACCCATAAGATCCTTATTAATTTTTTATTTGCCTGCGTTCTTTGTTTGGTATCCGCCTGTTTTATCACCAGTTGCCTGATGATGAAAAATTGATATAAATGCGGGTTTATAATCAATGCTTCCTAAAATCCGCTCTTCAACTAACACATAAATGACCGATATTTGCATTCCTTAATTCAGGCAATTACTACATACAAATTTTCAATTTAAAATGAAGGATTTTCAATACATCACCAATTCTCACCCGGCCTACATCGAAAACCTGTACAATGATTTTGTAAAAGACCCTTCAAGTATTGACGGTGAATTGCGCAAATTTTTTGAAGGATTTGATTTTGCGGTTAGCAACAGAAGTTCAGATTTAAACGAAACAAAAACTCCTGCTTTACATTCTATAAATACGGCACAACTTGATAAGGAACTTAGCGTATATCGTTTGATACAGGCTTACAGAAGGAAGGGGCACCTGGTAGCTAAAACAAATCCCATTCGCAAACGTAAGGACCGTAAGGCTAATCTCAGCATTGAAAACTTTGGGCTTGGCGAAGCCGATTTATCAGCTACATTTGAAACCGGCAAATTTGTTGGCCTGGGAAATACCACTCTCCAAAACATCATCAATCATTTACAAAAATGTTATACCCATAATCTTGGTGTAGAATTCCGTGCGGATAACAGCACCCGCAAATTAGACTGGATGATTAATGCCGTTGAACACACCATGCTTCAGCCGGTTCCTTTGGAACAACGGAAAAGAATATTGCAGAAACTCAATGAAGGGGTGATGTTCGAAAAATTTCTTCATACAAAATATGTAGGTCAAAAAAGGTTCTCACTGGAAGGCGGCGAGACCACTATCGCGGCGCTTGATGCCATCATTAATACTGCCGCCTTAAACAATGTGCAGGAAGTAGTGATAGGTATGGCTCACAGGGGAAGGCTGAATATATTGGCTAATATTTTAGGAAAAACCTACGAACAGATCTTTACCGAATTTGAAGGAACAGCTACTCCGGATACTACCATGGGGAGCGGCGATGTAAAATATCATTTGGGATTTAGCAGTGAGGTGATTACCGTATCCGGAAATAAAATTAATCTGAAGCTTTGCCCCAACCCTTCACATCTTGAAGCCGTAGATCCGGTAGTGGTGGGGTTTTCCCGTTGTAAAGCGGATGTATTGTACAACAGCGATTTTGATAAAATTTTACCCATATTGATTCATGGGGATGCCTCATTGGCAGGGCAGGGCGTTGTTTATGAAGTACTTCAAATGTCTAACCTGAAAGGTTATTATACCGGCGGCACCATTCATTTTGTTATTAATAACCAGATAGGGTTTACCACCGATTTTGATGATGCCCGAAGTTCAGACTATTGTACATCCGTAGCGGCAATGGTAAAAGCGCCCGTGTTACACGTAAATGGCGATGACCCGGAAGCAGTGGTAAAAGCGGTTGAAATAGCCACGCATTACCGCCAGGAATTCAATAGTGATATATTCATTGATATGGTTTGTTACCGCAAGCATGGGCACAATGAAGGGGATGAGCCAAAGTTTACGCAACCACAATTATACGCTTTGATTGATAAGCACCCCAATCCGAGGGAAGTTTACACGCAATACCTGATGGAGAACGGTGAGCCTGAAGCCAGGGCGCTTGCAAAGGAAATGGAAAAGAAATTTTTAGCCGGCCTGCAGGAAAGGTTGGACGAAGTGAAGCAAAACCCTTTGCCCTATACCTTTCAAAAGCCCGAGCTTTGGTGGAAAAGCCTGAGAAGGGCTGTTGCCGATGATTTTGAAACTTCCCCTGTTACGGCTGTTACTGAAAAGGATTTTAAGATATTGTTTGATGGATTAATGAAATGGCCGGCTGATTTTAAACCACTCAGGAAGGTGGAAAAATTATTGCAGGAAAAACAAAAGTTGTATGCCAACGAGAAGAAAGTTGACTGGGCTACCGGTGAACTCATGGCGTACAGCAGTTTATTGATAGAAGGAAAAGATGTTCGCATGAGCGGGCAGGATGTGAAAAGGGGAACTTTCAGCCATCGGCATTCCGTAATTTATGATGAGAATACAAATACGGAATATAACCGCCTTAATCATTTTTCGGAAATGCAGGCGCCATTTCGAATTTATAATTCTTTATTGAGCGAATATGCCGTGTTGGGATTTGAATATGGTTATTCCATGGCGAACCCAAATGCATTGGTAATATGGGAAGCGCAATTCGGCGACTTTTGTAACGGTGCACAAACCATGATTGACCAGTTTATTGTTGCTGCCGAACCCAAATGGCAACGCATGAATGGCGTAGTGATGTTATTACCGCATGGTTATGAAGGGCAGGGGCCTGAACACAGCAGCGCAAGGATGGAACGTTTCTTACAGATGTGTGCCGAACTGAATATGGTGGTTACGAATGTTACTACTGCCGCAAATTTATTCCATGTGTTACGCAGGCAGCTTGCCTGGCCGTTTAGAAAACCATTGATCAATTTTTCTCCAAAGGCAAACCTTCGTCATCCGGGAAGTTATAGTTTGGCAAGTGAATTTACAACCGGTGGATTTAAGGAAGTAATAGATGATGTTTTTGTGAAAGATCCTGCGGCCGTAAAAAAAGTAATTTTATGCAGTGGTAAAATGTATTTTGACCTTGCGGAAAGGCAACTAAAGGAAAACAGGTTGGATACGGCAATCATCCGGCTTGAACAGATATATCCTTTGCCACAAACAAAATTAGACGAACTGTACAAAAAATATAGTAAAGCCATCTGGCATTGGGTGCAGGAAGAACCACTAAACATGGGAGCGGCAACTTTTTTACGGATGAACCTGAAAAACATTAATTTCTTTATCATCAGCCGCACACCAAGCGCATCTACGGCAACGGGTTATTCTAAAATTCATTCAAAGGAACAGGCGGAAATTGTAGATAAGGCATTTTCAATTTAAAAATAAATAATGGCATTTTAAAAATCAGATGCCGGTTAAAAGCCGGCATTTTTTTGCGTTATTATTAAATGGGGCACCTGGGTAAAGAAGATGCAAAAGCGAATTGTCTTATCCATAGCTGATGTATTGTTTAAAAACTTTTTGTGTATGGGTTTCATGGTTTAAAGAATTTATCATCATTCCATTTTGCCGGATTATTGATGATGTAACCGGAAATGGTTTGATAGGATTGTTCATTGCGGATGATGTGTTCGTGGTAATTGCGTTGCCACAATTTTCCCATTATTTCATTTTTTGATTTGAATATTTCCAAACATTTGTTTGCCACCAATGATTTGTATGCGCCTGCAATGTCGCCAACGTTTGCGGTTTCCCCCGTAGGGGCAGGGCTTGCCCCTGCCCTTTGAATCATATCCGCATCATGGGCAACCGCATCATGGGCAACCGCA
>JAVHOI010000124.1:0-17332 GCA_036169975.1 Ferruginibacter sp.
CTATCCATGCCCATCGCTATCCTGATATCCTCCATCATGACATTTGGCAACCTGGGCGAAAGTTTTGAACTGGTGGCTATCAAATCCGCCGGCATTCCCCTGTTGCGTTTTATGCGCCCGCTGATGTTTGTAGCGCTTTTGCTTTGTGGTATTACTTTCCTTTTCGCCAATTATGTTATTCCTTATGCCAACCTGAAATTTAAAACCCTCTATTACGATATTTCTTACAAAAAACCGGCCCTCGATCTGAAACAGGGTACTTTTTACAATCATATTCCGGGCTATGCCATTAAAGTGGGCAAAAAGGACAGCGATGGAAAAACCATTCATAATGTTTTGATTTATGAGCAACAATCCATGTTGCAGGATAACAGCATCATTGCGGAGAAGGGAACCATGGGTATTTCGGGCGATAAAAAATTTTTGGAATTTACCTTATACAATGGCTTCAGGTACCAGGAACGCGGCAACCCGATGGATACCAGTACCGAATTTATCCGTTTAGGTTTTAAGGAATATAAAAAATTGTTCGACCTCAGCTCATTACAGATGATGAATACGCCGGACAGCATTTTTAAAAATGATTACAAGATGCTGAGCATACGGCAACTGAATACTTCAATTGATTCATTAAGTAAAGTCCGGGACAGTTTTGAAAAAAGATTACGTGTAGAACTAAGCAGCCAACTCCATTACCAACACCTGCCTGACAGCCTATGGAAAAAAGTATCACCCGTAAAACAAAAAATCAGCTACTTCACCGACCTTATTCCTGATTCCGCCAAATACTTTGTGTATGAAAATTCAATAACCATAGCCAAAGCAATGAAAAATACCTATCAGTTTGCGGGGTTGGACTGGGACAACAAAAAAAAAGATTTACGCTTTAATCAGATAGAATGGCACCGGAAATTTTCTTTGTCATTAGCCTGCCTGGTGTTGTTTTTTATTGGTGCACCACTCGGTTCCATTATTCGGAAAGGCGGGCTTGGCATGCCCCTTGTAATAGCGATTGTATTTTTTTTGATGTTTCATTTACTTAATATGTTTGGTGAAAAATTCGTGAAAGACGATATTACTTCCCCCGTTGTAGGAATGTGGTTATCCATACTGGTATTGGCGCCATTGGGTGCAATGCTTACCTACAAGGCGATGCATGATTCCCAATTGTTCAACAAAGAATTTTATTACCGCCTTTTTAAAAATATCCACCCTGTTTTTAAACCTATCGTTAATATAGTGAACCGTATCAAAAAGAATAACTAAATTTATTGTATAAAATTAATATCATGAAACAAACAACCAGAAGAAGTTTTATCCAAAAGTCAGCAAAGGCAGGCGTAGCTACCTTAATTGCATTGCCTTCAATAAGCGCTTTGATGGCAGCAGGCAACAATTCCAAATCACCTGAATCTTCGCTTTCCAACAACTTCAAAACGGGCTTCGATCAACAACCGCTACCTTATGCCTATAATGCGCTGGAGCCGTCCATTGATGCCCAAACCATGGACATTCATTATAATAAACATGCAGCCGCATACAGTAAAAATGTAAAAGAAGCCGCGGTTGCTGAAAAGGCAGATATGACAAAACCACTTGAAGAAGTGCTGAATAAAATTTCAAAATATTCTTTAAAAATGCGTAATAACGGAGGTGGCCATTACAACCATGAATTATTCTGGAAATGTATGCTGCCTAACGCCAATGCCCAACCTGAGGGAAAATTATCAGCCGCTATTGAAAAAGATTTTGGTTCGGTTGATGCAATGAAAAAGCAATTTTCCGATGCCGCCAAGGCAAGGTTTGGAAGCGGGTGGGCATGGCTTGTTTTTACAAACGACAAAAAATTAGTAGTTTGTTCTACGCCAAACCAGGATAATCCTTTAATGGATATTGCGGAAGTAAAAGGTTTCCCCTTATTTGGATTGGATGTGTGGGAGCATGCTTATTATTTAAAATATCAAAACCGCAGACCGGAATATATTGATAACTTTTGGAAGATATTGAACTGGAAATATGCAGGCGAAAGATTTAATAGTATCTGAGTTGAGGATGCTTCACATTAATAAAAAATTACGCCTGCTTTTTTTATTTGCAGGCACATTGGTAATGATAATGGTGATGGCCAAAACGGGGGCACCGCTAAAAACACCTGCAACCCCAAAAGGAATACTTGATCTTGAATTTGCTTACAACGCCACTAAAGCATCCAAAGTTATAAACGCCTGGACTGTGGATGGTATAAGCCCTGTTGACAATATCTTTAATGCAAAAATTAATACTTCTTTCGATTTCATTTTTCTTTTCTTCTATTCTCTTTTTTTATACAATGCCTGTAAATTATTCGCTGCATCGTTCAGTGGCTTTTTATTTATTACCGGCCGGATAATAGCCAGGGTAGCCCTGGCCGCAGGCTTATTTGATATGCTGGAAAACTTTGGAATGCTGATTACATTAAACGGGAATGTATCGGATAGTATTACGCTTTTTACCTTTATTTTTTCTGTTACAAAATGGCTAATGGCTTTAGCCGCCTTACTATATGTTTTAATTGCAGGCCTTTTGTTAATATTTAAAAAAATAAAGATGGCCCGATAAATGAATTGTATATCAAAAAAAGTTTTACCCTTTTTAAAAGGATAAACATTTATCAATGCCTTCTTTAAATAGACTCAGCCTTTGATGCAGTGGTAATGATTAAAATACAACTGTAACAAAGGCTGATAAATTGGCTAACAATCTAACACAAATATAGTGAGCTATTTACAACTTCGCCATATATTCCTCTTTTTTTTTAAAACTTTATGTTATAAAAACTTAAAATTATTGGCCACTAAAAAGGCCTAATTTCGTTACGCAAATTCTTATCTTTTTCATATTAAAAAATAATTATCAGATGCAAGTTTGGAAAGATTACCAGGAAAAAAACAAAGACCGTTTCTTAAACGAATTACTGGAGCTGTTGCGAATTCCGAGCATTAGCGCCAAAAGCGAAAATAAAGCGGATATGGTGCATTGCGCCGAAAGTGTAAAGCAAAGATTACTGGAAGCCGGTGCGGATAAAGTGGAAATTTATCCTACGGAAGGACATCCGATTATTTATGCGGAAAAAATAATTGACCCGGCCAAACCTACCGTACTGGTATATGGGCATTATGATGTGCAGCCGGTAGAGCCGCTTGAGCTTTGGAAAAACGACCCATTTGATCCTGTAATTATTGATGGTAAAATTTTTGCCCGTGGAAGTTGCGATGATAAGGGCCAGATGTACATGCATGTGAAAGCTTTGGAAACGATGGTACAAACCAATACCCTTACAAATAATATAAAATTTTGTATCGAAGGAGAAGAAGAAGTTGGCTCACCCAACCTGGGTAAATTTGTTGCCGCCCAAAAAGAATTATTAAAAGCGGATGCTGTTTTAATCAGCGATTCCTCCCTGATTAGTTTGGATACACCAAGCATTGATATTGGCATGCGTGGCCTCAGTTATATTGAAGTAACAGTAACCGGCCCCAACCGCGACCTTCATAGTGGCGTATATGGCGGAGCGGTTGCAAATCCTATAACGATGCTCGCTAAAATGATTGCTTCCTGCCACGACGAAAATAATCATATTACCATACCCGGATTTTATGATGATGTAGCGGTGGCAACGGATGAAGAAAGAAATCTAATGGCAGCCGCGCCCTTCAATGAACAGGAATATAAAAAAGATTTAGGGGTGAAAGAATTGTGGGGCGAAAAAGGATTTACTACAAATGAAAGAACCGGCATGCGGCCCACGCTGGAGTTGAATGGAATCTGGGGTGGCTACCAGGGTGAAGGCGCCAAAACGGTATTGCCCGCAAAGGCTATGGCAAAAATTTCCGCCCGCCTTGTACCTAACCAGTCTTCCCAAAAAATTACGGCTATGCTTCTGGAACATTTTAAAAAAATCGCTCCTGCCGGCGTTACCATTAACGCCTTTGAACATCATGGCGGAGAACCCTATATGACACCGCTTGACAGTACAGCCTACAAGGCTGCCGCAAAGGCGATGGAAACTACTTTTGGAAAAGCGCCTATCCCTGTACGTGGCGGCGGAAGTATCCCTATTTGTTCCTTGTTTGAAAAAGAACTCGGCATAAAAATAGTATTCATGGGCTTTGGCCTGGATAGTGATAACCTGCACAGCCCGAATGAAAAATTCAATTTAGCGAATTTCTATAAAGGCATTGAAACCATACCTTATTTTCATAAGTATTTTACGGAGATGAGTAAGTAATTATTTTACAATATAAAAAACCGAAGGCTCAGGCCTTTGGTTTTTTTATGTTCATTTTTTTCCGTAATAAATAAATGATGCCTGCATAGGATCCATTTTGAACCAGAATATAAAGTGTATCCATACAATTATTGCCCTTATCAATCACCTTGCCCTATAGGGCAATTCGCCCTCAAAAAATTCGTGTATAAAGTAACAAGGTGCAGGCTGGTTCCTTCGCCTTCTGATAATCCATGGGTGCGGTTAGGATAGGCCATAATCTGGAATTGCCTATTGTATTTGATCAGTTCATTCAGCAACACTTCCGCATTATTGTAATGCAAATTATCCTCCCCATTGCCGTGTATGTATAATAAATTCCCCTTTAAATTTTTAGCGTAAGTAAGAGGCGAATCTTTAATAAAATCTTCTTTATTTTCCTGCGGCAATTCCATGTAGCGCTCCTGGTAGTGCCTGCAGGGAAAAGTTGTAAGCTATGTGCAACAAAGGTTGTAGCGTTAAAGTAGTTATGAACACCTTTTGGCAAGTGTTGATTTTACTGCATTTTAGTAAGATTTTTGCCGGTTATTCGTTCTATAATATTCGTTTATGCGCCAGCCTTTTGAACAACAATTGAACCTTAGAACAGTAGCTATTGCAGATTTAAAATTGCCTTTGAAGATCTTCATTTGTTACCCCTGTTTTAATGGTTTTGAAATACATTTTCATTACGCCTGCTTTTAATGAGAAGGTATTTGAGTTGCTTGAAAAAAAGGCCGATTACTCTCCATCTTTGTTTGTACAAACAGGATGTGATTCATCACTATAAATAAACAAAAGAGTATTTTATTTTTTATCATTTCCGGGCTGTTTATAGATGATTACCCGATGGAAGACGGAATATCCGAATCCTACCCTTTACCCGTAAAATCCTTTGAGAAAGGCTGGTTGTAAAATCGCTTACCCATGTTTTTATACAATGCATTTGCAACTGCTCCAAAAACCGGCGGGAATGGCGGTTCTCCTAAACCGGTTGGATCAATATTATTTTGTACAAAACTGACTTCAATTGTTTTGGGTGACTCTCTAAGCCGGATCATCCTGTAGCGATTGAAGTTGGTCTGTTCGGCAGCGCCATCTTTATGCGTTAAACCTCCGTATAGCGCATTTCCTATTCCATCCACAACGGCACCCTGTACCATATTAATCGCGGCATCCGGATTAATTACAACACCACAATCCAGCGCACTGAAAACCCTTTCTACATAAGGCTGATCATTCTTTTTTACCATATCCACCACATGGGCCGCATAAGAATTATGACAGAAATAAGCAGCTACACCCCGGCTGTATTTTTTGTTTTCCGCCGCATTCCATCCTGACTTTTCTTTCACCAGTTTTAATACGCCTGCATACCGGTCAGCATCATATTCATTGTTTTTTCCGACGGGGTTTTCTTTGGCCCGCTTTAAAAGTTCCAGCCTGAAATCTATCGGATCTTTGCCCATCAATTCGGCCAATTCGTCCAGGAAGGACTGCTCTGCCGCTGCATTAAAATTAGACCGTGGCGCCCTGAATGCTCCAATGGTAATGTTTGAAGGTATTTCCCAGCTTTCTGCCAGGTAGTTATCAACTGCTCCGGCAGGAAACCTGTTTGGGTGAACAGCATGTTCAGGAATACCACCGCCCTTTACATGAAAGGCGATTAAATTTTTATTGGCATCCAGCGCAGCCCGATAAGTAGCTGTGTACATCGGGCGATAGATTCCGTAGGTCATATCATCTTCCCGACTGTACACCAATTTTATTGGCGCTTTTACTTTTTTAGAAATCAACGCTGCTTCTATCACATAGTGTCCATAAGCCCTTAAACCAAAGCCGCCACCCATACGAGCCATTTGTATTTCAATCTTGTCGGCCGGCAGATTTAAAATTTTTGACACGGTGGGTTCTATCCAGCCCGGTGCCTGGTGAGCTCCTATTAACAAGGCTTTTTCATCAGTAACATGAGCAAAGAAATTCATCGGCTCCATGCAGTTGTGTGCCAAAAAGGGAGCGTTGTAAGTCCGTTCAATAATTTGTGCCGCATTTTTAAAAGCTGTTTCCGGATCTCCGTCCTTACGCAACTGCTGCGCCGGCTTCTTTGCGTATTCGGCCATTTTTGCCAACTGCGTACTGGTACTTTCAAGCCCGGCAGGAACAATCACTTCTCTTTTGCCACCCCTGCCTGCCATGGTATCTTTCGTTTCGCTGATTGGCTCCCAGGTTACTTTTAATTTTTTACGGGCATTCATTACTTCCCAGGTGGTATTGCCCACCACTACCAGCAAATCGTTGAATGTTCTTGTATCAAAACCAGCCTGTTCATATCCGTCTTCGAACATTTTTAGTGTAAACACATCTTTAATGCCGGGCATTTTCAAGGTTTCAGCAGCATCAAAAGATTTCAGTTTCATCCCAAATGCATGCGGATGTTCAATCATGGCAATCAACATGCCTTCCTGCGTATAATCCATTCCAAATAGTGGTTTGCCGGTTACAATTTTCAAACCCTCCACATTTTTCTGTGAGCTTCGCACTACATTAAAGTCTTTGATATTTTTCAGCTTTATGCCTTTTGGTATGGCAATGCCCGAAGCTTTGGAAGCAAACTCGCCATAGGTTCCTGATTTACCACTTTTCTCATGAAACAACATTCCTGCTTTGGTCGTCACTTCTTCTACGGGTACACCCCAGGTTTGTGCTGCTGCCTGCATCAACATATTGCGTGCTGCCGCTCCTGCTTCACGCAGCGGTTTCCAATACATCCGCACCGAGTTACTTCCACCGGTAAATTGCGGTCCTAATTTCGTATTGTCGTGCGGCCCCATTTCCACCACCACTTTTTGCCAGTCCACATCCAGTTCTTCCGCAACAATCATGGGCAATGAAGTCATCACATTTTGGCCAAATTCAGGATTGGGGTTGAGGATTTTAATGATATTACCCGGGGTAATTTTGATATAGCCGGTTATTTCATTCCATTGCTCCGGAAGACTGGCTTCATCCAGCTTACCATCAAGGCTAAATTTTGCCAGTCCGCTAAAATGAATCATCAGGCCGCCGCCTGCAAGCAGGGATGATTTTAAAAATGAACGCCTGCTATTGGTAGTTTGATTATTTTCCATTGTTAATGCTTTGAATTGTATGAATGCTTTTTGTACAATGCTATCAATGCTGCTTTGCTGCTGTTTTGATGGCATCTCTCACCCGCAGGTAAGTACCACAACGGCAAAGATTACCCGTCATCGCTGCATCAATTTGTTCTTCTGTCGGATTTGGATTGGCTTTTAACAAAGCAGCCGCAGTCATGATTTGCCCTGTCTGGCAATAACCACATTGTGCTACATCATGTTCAAGCCAAGCCTTTTGTACAGGATGATCTCCCTTTTCAGAAAGACCTTCGATTGTTGTGATCTCCCGGCTGCCAATTGCTGAAATGGGCAACTGGCAGGAGCGAACTGCAGCGCCATTCAGGTGTATGGTGCATGCACCACACATAGAAACACCACAACCATATTTTGTTCCCGGCATATTCAGGTGCTCTCTTAAAACCCAAAGTACAGGGGTTGCAGGATCGACATCTACCTGTTTGGTTTGTCCGTTAATTTTTAAATTATAAATAGCCATTGTGTAAAATATTTAGTTGAGCTAAAGAAGGTGATTTATTTATTTTCTAAGCGCTTTTACCATTGCCGGTGTTACACTACCGGGTATTTTATTGCCCCAACTGTTTTTGCAATAATTCAGCACGTCAGCAATTTGCACATCCGTCAAATATTCCTGGGCAGGCATTGCAATATTGTATTTTTTGCCATTCACTACCATTTCACCTGACTGCCCTTTGAGTATAATATTGATCAATGTTTTTGATGGCCTTTTCAGGTAATCTGCTTTAGCCACCGGGGGATAAACTTCAGGCATTCCCTTTCCATCTTCTATATGGCAATTCTGGCAGTTTAAGGCATATACTTCTTTTCCTCTTTTAATGCTTTCATTCAAATTTTGATCGGGTATAAAACTACTGAGAAGAAAAATTTCAAGCGACATTACAGCAATCGTACCTGTTTTTTTCATTATCTAAATTTATTTTTTTTACTGATTAATTCAAATATACTTATTTAATTATTTTTATTTTTTGCAACCATTGCTTCACTTTCGTTTCTGCTTCTTTTTTCTTTTCATCTTTGATAACAAAAAATATTCCATCTCTTTCTACTCCGCCTTTTATTTCAAAGCCCTCCAGCACCTTACTGTTTTTACACAACTCCTTTACTGTCTCAAAACCACTGCCCACACCATAACCTGCATTTGTATTAAAAGGTATAACAATTTTTCCCTTCAAATCATATTGCTTTAAAAAGCTTTTAAGTGGTGGCGGCAATTGCATGCCCCAGGTAGGAAAGCCTATAAACACCACATCATAGTTTTGGATGCTGTCAATGACTGTTTTCAACGGTGGTAAAAAACCAGTCTCATTTTCATTCGCCACCTGTTGCACAGTAGCCTGGTAATTCTCCGGATATGGATTTTGTAAATCAAGTGCAACCAATCTGCCGCCTGTATTTTGATGGATGATTTCCGCAATTGCCTTTGTATTGTTTGTTCGGGACAAATACACAATCAATATTTTTGGGGACGATGTTGTTTGCGCATTGGAACAACCGGAGGCAAAATTTAATCCTGCCATTATTGTAAGAATCAATGCATTTTTCATGATAGTCTTTTATTTGCCTATTTATTCATTTTAACCGGCCTGAGCAATTGTGAAAAAGTGAGTGAGCCCATCTTCAATCTGCCTTTTTCTTTTATGTAAACTTCGGTAACCATAAAAGAGTGAACGACTTCATTGCCCCCAACTACAGCCAGCAAGTCAATGTCATTTAGCAGGATAGCGGTGTTACCAAAGATGTTCACAATAACGGCGTACACTTCCGCTTTCTTATACCATATACCGCCGCTTTTAATAGTTGCCAATTCCTGGGTTTTCCCCCAGCTTCCTCCCATGTGGATGAACATGGATTTGTCATCAAACAGCACATTTAAAGAATCAACATTTTTGTCAGCCATCCAATCCCATTTCTTTTTTGAAAGGTTGATGACTTCCTGTTGCCCGGGTGTATTACTTGTGGCAGATTTAATTGTTTCGGTTGGCTGTGCATAGGACGATTGCATACTCATAATCATTAGAAACAGTCCGAGGAGTGATGATTTCATAATTTATTTTTTAGTGTATTAATGACTTAGTTTTCTTTCCCCCAACCATTTTACCATTGCCGGCTCCCGATGATCGAAGAAGCTGCTTGTTTTAGTATCCAATACTGTAATGGCTTCCAAATCTTCCGCACTTAATTCAAAATCAAAGATGTTGAAGTTCTCTTTCATTCTTTCTTTGCGAACCGACTTCGGAATGGCCACAACGCCTCTTTGCGTGAGCCAGCGAAGAATAACCTGGGCGATGGTTTTGTTGTATCGCTTTGCAATTGAAAGCAACAACTCATTATTAAAGATGTCGTTCTTGCCTTCAGCGAAAGGCCCCCACGATTCTATCTGCACCTTGTTTTCCTGCAGGAATTTTTGCGTTTCACTTTGCTGGTTAAATGGATGTGTTTCAACCTGGTTAACCGCCGGAACAATTTCGTTGTGAACGATTAAATCCATTAACCTGTCCGGATGAAAATTACTTACGCCAATTGCCCTGACTTTTCCTTCTTTGTACAATTCCTGCATCCCTCTTCATTCGCCATATACATCACCGAAGGGTTGATGTATCAGGTATAGATCCAGGTAATCCAACTGCAATCGTTTTAATGAATTTTCAAATGCCATCCTTGTACCGTCATAGCCATTTGATTGTATCCAAAGTTTGGTGGTGATAAATAATTCTTCTCTTGGCACTCTACAGCTTTTGATTGCTTTTCCAACCGCTTCTTCGTTACCATAAGAAGCGGCGGTATCAATCAAACGATAGCCTGTTTCAATGGCATCAACAACACTTCTTTCACATTCTGCCAAATCTGTTACCTGGAAAACACCAAATCCAAGAATGGGCATTTCAACTCCGTTGTTCAATTTCACATGTTGCATATTCTTCTATTTTTTGTTACTGCAAAACTCTTATTATTTGCCCGTGTTAATGGAATACAGATTACGGTTTGTTCTACCAATATTGCTGATTGGGCAATGCTGATCAAAAAAGAGCCAACGAAATCGGTAATTTTGAATCAGGCAAAACAATAAGTTATGGCTAACCTGCGCCGCTTTGAAACAATCAGCGATTACAATGTATTCAACAACAATGAAACGCTTCACCCGCTGGTGAGTGTGGTGGACTTGTCAAAAGCATATCCCCGAAGTGGTTCAAAAATGTATTTCGGCTTCTACACCATATTTTTAAAAGATGTGAAATGTGGAGATTTGGTGTATGGCAGGCATACTTACGATTACCAGGAGGGAACACTGGTATTTCTTGCACCCGGACAGGTAGCAGGCATGAACAGTAATGGCGAAAACTATCAGCCGAAAGGGTATGCGCTGGTCTTCCATCCTGATTTAATACACGGTACTGCCCTTGGCCGGCATATCAAGGATTATACTTTCTTCGGCTATCAATTCAATGAAGCGCTGCATGTATCGGAACGTGAAAGGAAAATTGTGTTGGATTGTTTTTCGAAAATTGAATATGAATTGGAACATGCCATTGACAAACACAGTAAAAAATTAATTGTGTCTAATATTGAGCTGTTTCTTAATTATTGCACCCGTTTTTACGAACGACAATTCAATACCCGTGAAAATGCACACCAGGGGATTTTAGAAAGATTTGAAAATTTCCTGAACGAATATTTTCAAACGGACAAACCTCATACAATTGGTTTGCCTTCTGTTGCGTATTGTGCCGGTGAATTACATTTATCCGCAGGTTATTTTGGTGACCTGATAAAAAAGGAAACAGGTAAAACGGCGCAGGAGTATATACAATCAAAGGTGATTGATGTGGCGAAGGAAAGAATATTTGACGAAGGCAAATCCATCAGCCAAATTGCTTATGATTTAGGCTTTAAATATCCCCAGCATTTTACAAGGCTGTTTAAACAGCGGGTTGGGGTATCGCCGAATGAATACAGGATGCTTAACTGATTTTAAATTGCGCCTGCTTTTTATTGATGCATATTCATCAATTTGCCAACAGCCCCTTCATTTTGGAATAGATCAATTTTGCAGCATATTGCGGATTCAACCTGGAAATAAAATCCATCAATCCTGCATCCTTGCCAACTAAAATATGATACTGGTTATGTTCCATTCCATCAATAATCATCTGTGCCGCTTTTACCGGCAATAACATGGTAAATGATTTACTCTGTTTGGATGAAGCCGGTGAAGGATTTCCTAAACCTGAGTTGGCAGTAATATTAGTGCTGACGGCACCCGGAAAGACTACGCTTACCCTGACATTTGTATCCATCAACTCGGAGTGTAATCCTTAGGTTAACAATTTAACTGCTGCTTTAGTTGCACCGTAAATTGTTTGCCCTGGCACAGGCAGAAAACCACCCATGCTTGAAACATTTACAATGTGTGCTACAGGCCGGGTAAGCAGGTGCGGTAAAAAAGTTTTCGTCATATACAGTGTGCCATAGAAGTTTACTTTAACTACACGTTCTATCTATCGGAATGGGTAAGTGTTTTTTTTATGCCTGTCGGCGGGCAACTTACTCAAATTCTTTTCTAAAATCTCCTTACTTAGCACATTCATGATGATTGCAAATTCACTCTATTAATCATAAAAGTTAGCTATCTTATTTAGAGCTTGTAGTTCATCGTAACGACTGCTGGCAGCCATTGCCAAATATTCTTCTTTGGTCATGATTTTTAGGTTTGGATACCTAAATTTATAAATAATTATTATTGCGACATTTGAAATACACCGTTCAAAACTTTTGCATTAGCCTTCTAACCTGCGTACTTATAAAATAAATCTATTTTGCGAAAACCAGTTATTGAAAACACGCATTGCATTAAAGAATTTACCTTATTTAAAACCAAACTTTTTTGCAAATAGGCTGTCGCTGTATGTCCTGCAACTCCAGCCCCTAAAACCACTATTCTTGCCATATTGTTTTATTTTAAAAAAAATTATAAATAATAAATTCCCTGTATCTGTGCAAATTCCACTTCACTACAGAAAAAATATGCACTTGCCTGAATAAGGAGTTGTATGATTACATTAAATTTTATGATAAAAAAAATTGTACATGTTCTTTTATATTGTTCCTCTCGTTTGGATTTATAATTTAGTTAGTTTTTGTTTTGAAATTATTTATTACATCACCATTAATTTGATTTTCACAAAAAATAAATGGCAATGAATTTTATTTATTTGAATAAGGTAAAAGTAAATGTTACCAGGTAGTATTTTGGTAACAAAGGTTACATACTGTTAAGCAGCCATAGCGGCTGCATAATTTACTTTTTTCCGGCAATACGTTTCAGCATATTCCTGAAAATAAAATAATGGAAAGGAAGCATGGCATACCAATAATTGCGGCCCAATATTCCTCTTGGACGAAAAGTAGCTGTTTGTTTTAAAACGCAACGGGTTTCGCTTTTCACTATTGAAAATTCAAGCCAGGCTTCACCCGGCAGTTTCATTTCGGCAAATAAAAGCAACCGGTAATTTTTGTGATCTACCAAAAGTACCCTCCAGAAATCAAGCGCATCGCCGGGCTGAATATCCGTATCACTTCTTCTTCCCCTTTTGAGGCCAACACCCCCGATTAACTTATCCATTAATCCACGGATACGCCATAAATTATCCGCATAGTACCAACCCTGATTTCCTCCTATTCCAAAGAAACGGCTGGCAACTTCTTCCACTTTATCCTTATCAATTTCTACCCATCGGCGGTCTTTGTAACAACCATTAACCGGCACCTCTACGTATTGATTAACGTCTAACCGGCTAAGGCTGCTTGAGGCTGCATCTTTCCAGCTTGATACTACCATATTTTGGTCAATTTTCAGAAAGGCCAGTTTGATTGCTTCACGGTAAGGTATCAGCTCCTGTGGGATAATTTCATGAATCACATGCTCTTTACAGATCACATCATTTTTCATGCTTTGTACCAACTGTCGTGCGATGGTAAAATTAGCGGAAGTAGTAAGGTATAACCAATATGCTGAAAGGCCCGGAAACAATACCGGCAGAGCAAAGATAAAACGTTTATAACCCCGCACTGCCGCAAACTCCAGCAGCATTTGTTTATAAGTCAACACATCCGGCCCACCGATCTCGAAGGATTTGAAAAATGTCTGTTCATTCAGCAGGCTCCGGTGCAAATAGTTGATTAAATTTCGGATAGCAATTGGCTGGCAGCGGGATTTGAGCCAGCGGGGACCAATCATTACGGGCAATTTTTCCGTCAGGTCGCGGATGATTTCAAAGGAAACACTTCCTGAGCCAACAATGATCCCTGCTTCAAAAATGGTATAAGCAATACCTGAACGAATAAACACTTCCTTCACGGCTTTTCGGGCTATTAAATGCTTTGATAAGTTTTGTTCGTTGCAGATTCCACTTAGGAAAATAATTTGCTTTACCTGCGTAAGGGTAGCCACCAGTACAAAGCACCCGGCCGATCTTATTTCATACTCTTTCAATGTAGTGGAAGTATCTCCCAGCGAATGAATAAGGTAATAGGCTGCGTCAAATTTTTTATCAATAAAATTCTGTAAGGCATCTTCGGGATGCAGGAAATCAAATTCAATAATGCTGACCTTATTCAGCAGGTCGGGTGAGGGTTGAAAACGATGGATGTCCCTAACCACACAGGTTACCTCATGCCCCGCCTCTACAAGTACCGGCAGAAGCCTCATACCAATATAACCATTTGCGCCTGTTAGTAAAATCCGCATATTTTTAATACTAAAATTAGTCTTTAATTGCGGTTTTAATTTATAAAAAGTACGAAAATTTTGCCTTCTTTATACCGGTTAAAATAAGACCATATTTTTTTATTGTTTATCATTTTCATTTCCGTTTGCCTTTATATAATATTAAAAAATACCATTCACTTTTATAAGAAAAGTAATCCCTTTTACAAAGTGCATTGTCCGCCTTATTTTTTGTAACTTAAAAAGAAGTATGGTTTTAAAGTAGGGTTGTTCTGTATAACCCACCCCATTTATAAAAATCCTATTTGATGTTTTGCACTTTTGTTTTGCAGCATCGGTTACATCAGCATACATCAAACCAATTTCCTGGATTTTGCGAATTAAATTTTTTATTCATTAATCCAATTAACCTGGGTTATTAATATTTTTAAAATGTTGGAATTTAAAACAATTGAAAAAAATGACATACTGATTATATTCAGGTAACAATTTAGTAAGATCGCAAAGTTTGCTTTGCACAAATTATTTAAATGATTTTTCTTTTTATTAAACTACGCTACTTCTTTGTTATATGTCTTTGTTTCAGTTTGTTTTTAATACGCTCCCTTAAATCCCTGCTTACCTTAAATTGTGATTCCGCTTTTAAGGCGGAAAGCCCAAATTCCGGTCATACATGGGGTTATGCTTTTTGGGATTTTTATTATAAAGTCCACAGCGATTCTTTAGTAAGAAGCGTTCCTAATCAATATTCCGGCGTGACTTAAAACAAGAATGCAATTGCCTTCTCTCGTATTTATCCGGGGTATGAATATGGGATTACTAAAAAATCCGATGCCGAATACAAATTATCACGCCTTCATTATTTTGCCCTGGCACACAAAATTTGTTTTGGGAACATTGGTTTTACTGATGGCATCAAAACCACCTTCCACTTCCGTGAAATTCCTGTAACCACGGGCCTGCAATATGGATGCCGCCATCATGCTGCGGTAGCCACCGGCGCAATGCACATAAAAATGTTCTTCGGGGTTGATACCCTTTATCCATTCATTGATATAGGCCAATGGCTTGTTGTAAGCTTCCGCTATATGCTCCGCCGCATATTCGGGTTCCTTTCGAACATCAATGATTTTATCTTTCTCAATTTCTACTTCTTTCGCAAATTGGGCTGCTGTTATCCTGTCCACCACATCCGCTTCTTTACCAGCTTCAAGCCACGCCGCGAAGCCGCCTTTTAAATGGCCTGATACGTTATCAAAACCCACACGGCCCAACCGGGTAACGGTTTCTTCTTCTTTGCCTTCATCGGTAACCAGTAACAAAGCCTGCTTTACATCTATAATTAAAGCGCCCACCCAGGGAGCGAAATCACCATTCAAACTAATATTGACCGATTGGGGAATGAAGCCTTTATAAAAATCCGTATCGGCCCTTGCATCAATTATCAACGCATCGGTATTCTCTGCTACCGCTTCAAATTCATCGGGGGTTAATGCCTTCATGCCATTGTGCAATACCGTATCAAAACTTTCATAGCCTTTTTTGTTCATCGCCACATTCACGCCAAAGTAGGCAGGGGGCGGAAGCAGGCCGTCTGTAACGGCTTTTATAAATGCCGCCTTGTCGGGTTGGTTCAGGGCGTAGTTTATTCTTTTCTGATTGCCAAGGGTATCAACCGTTTCTTTCATCATGTTTTTGCCGCAGGCACTACCGGCACCATGCGCAGGATACACGGTTACATCATCCGCGAGGGGCATTATTTTATTCATCAAACTATCATAAAGCAAACCGGCTAAATCTTCCTGTGTCATGTTAGCGGATTTCTGGGCCAGGTCGGGACGGCCCACATCCCCCAGGAACAATGTATCGCCACTGAAGATGCAATGATCTTTTCCACTTTCATCTTTCAGAAGAAATGTGGTACTCTCCATGGTATGGCCTGGTGTATGCAACACTCTAAAAGTAACATCACCTAACATAAATTCCTCTCCATCCTTTGCCGAAATACAACCAAACCCGCAGGTAGCGTTGGGACCATAAATAATGGGCGCTCCGGTCTTTCTGCTTAAGTCCACATGGCCACTTACAAAATCAGCATGAAAATGGGTTTCAAAAATATACTTCAGTTTCGCCCCGTCTTTTTGCAACCTGTTTAGGTAAGGTTGTGTTTCACGAAGCGGATCTATAATGGCAGCTTCGCCATTGCTGGTGATGTAATAAGCGCCCTGCGCCAAACATCCGGTATATATTTGTTCTACTTTCATGATGGTATATTTAAAAGAAGTAAAGGTGAGAAATACTTTTTATATGATTGGTAACTTTTGTTGCTTTTATGCAAGCTTGCTTACTGAGATTGTGGAACCAGGTACCAGTCCGGTATTTTAGATTTTTATTTGTTTCAAAACATTGTCTTTTCATCCGGAAAGAAACTTATGTTGAATAAAAGGCAGGCAATAGGAAAGATGGGCATCTGCTCATAATGAATAATATTTCCCCTCGCAAAGTTGTTCCGGTTGGTACCGGAATGGTTCCCGTGTGCAGCGGTTCGTTTAGTTTAAATAAAACCGCCCTTTACATCAAATGCATTCTGTTACTTTTAAGGTTCATTAATTTATTGTTTTTGTGGCTACCGGTTTTTTCAGGAGCTTTAAAAAAGGATGGTGGCCATTATTAATGCGGCTACAAAGGGTAACGTTTACCCCGTAATGGAAAACCATACCTCCATCGTAAAAAATAAAACAAACTGGTTGAAAACAATCACCCTTGATTTTAATACAGGAAAGCTTTTAACCGCATAAAAAATATTGAAAGTAATTTAGCGACGATCAAAATAAAATTCAAAAAACCAACCGAAATACAAACTGAAGGACCTTTACTTTACCTGCAATAGCCAACTTAAGGTGGCATCGGTCCTTTTTGCTAATGGATAAATTACACCTGCGCTTTTTATGTGGCTGAGAGGTGGCGAAGCTATCATGAATTTTCAGAATCAATAATTAAGAAACACCGCAATTAATGAATGACTCCACCCCGCAGGGAATAAACAACCATACCTGGAAAACATTTTATGCTATTGTATAATTTTTAAATTTCAGGATATGCAGGCCATAACATTAAAGCCTTTTTTTCACAGGGGTAATGAGCAAATGG
>JAVHOI010000125.1:0-1900 GCA_036169975.1 Ferruginibacter sp.
TAGGGTTGCAGAACCACTGCCAATATCCAATGCGCTGGTGACAGGTACAAAACAAAAGGTGGGCTGATAGCTTACGTTTATATTATATTTTGTCCAATAATTTGAGGAGCTGCTGCTCTGCAAGTCTAATGGTATATTATAATAGCCACCGGGATAATAATCATAAGGCAGGGTAGCGGCGGCGGCATTGTAACTGCGGTTGGTAATTACTGCATTAACAGGGATAAGCCACATTATTTTTTTTGTATAGGTTAATTTGCCTTTATATACCTGGTTGCCGGTACCGGTTGCTTTCGAATTTACGGCGAAATCAAAATTAAAATCATTTCTGCCGGGCAATACACCCAATACAAAAGCAGGCTGGTTAAATAATCCTGCTGCGGTGGATAAGACGATGCCTGATAAACCTAAATCGCTTAAGAATGTTGTGCGGGCCTTGCCCTGGTAAGTAAGCAGATTGTCTCCCGGGTTGAAAGGCTCTGTAGTGGCGCATTCGGAGCCATTGCTGATAGCCACCCTTTTAAATGGGATACCAGCAACTCCCCGGGGGTAACCCATATTTGTTAAATCTGTTTGCCATTGATTGTGTACGGAGTTATCAATGTTATTGAAATCATTCACATAGTTAACCAGCATTTGTTTTGAAGCCGGTTCATTCGCTAAGCTCAACGCTCTCATGGGGCTAAGGCCATTGCGGAATATTTGTATCAATTCAATTGTGGTAGCCGTAGCGCCCGATTGAATATACAGGTCCCGGGCATGGCGTGCCAGGTGCTGGTAACCCTGTGGTACATTGGCACCCTGCTGTGGCGCATCGTGGCTGATGAACAACCGGGTCTGGTGGTTCTGCCCTTTATTTTCCATATCCCGTAGTGCATAACGGGCTGCTACACCACCCATACTCTGGCCGAGGACTACGTTTGGTTCCGTGCTGCCTGCAAGTGCTTTTTGTGTATTTATCCAGCGAATTGCTTCTTCTACCAACAAGGCATTCCTTTGTATATAATCAGTGCCATTTTTCCAGTCAAGATAAACAATATCATAATCAGGAATATCTACCAATAGGTTGCTAAGGGGAGTATTTATTCCATCTTCTATTATATCTTTTAAAAATCCATCTATTGAATTCTGTCCATACGGTTCTTCAGGATATAAAATATGCCCTGGATCAAAGCCTTCAATGACAAGAAGAGGCTTACGAAGGCTACCCGGAATTACATACTGAACTCTTAGGGTCCCTTGGGCGAACTGTCCATTATATGCCTCGTTTGCGATTATAGGAAAAGGTACTTGAGCGTTTACAATTATTGTTGAAAAGAACAGGTATATAATAAGGAGGAATAAGTATTTCATATTTGTTGTTTTTTTATTTTTATTGTGTATACTTCATATCAAAGCGTCCGTTTGTAACTCGAATAGTGTCTTTAGAAGAATTTACAGCATTAAACCAAAATGTACCGGCCGCTATATGATTGACTTCGTCAAATTTCTTTATTACTAATTCTCCCAAACAATAATTAGTTGTTACATATTCATTCAAAACTCCGTTTGATAATTTAAAATATGCTCCCACTGAATTTCCTTTAGAAGTATTTTTCAGGATATATAATTGATTTTCGATGATTTTTACACTATCACAATTAATATTAACATCATACACAGTGGTAGTATTACTTAAATCAGCTCCCGCGACGTGAAAGACAAAGCCATTAGAGCCTATATATATTTGCTGATAATAACAATCACGATTTGATCTTATCCCTCCTCCTTTAGGTTTAAATACCTGCCCATTAACCAGGCAACCAAATGTATTGTTCCCTACCTGTGTTTCAGGGGGCAAGGTGTTTTTATCTTTCTTGCATTGTATGGCCGTAAGTGATAAAATGAGGAAGAGAAAGAG
>JAVHOI010000125.1:2000-3806 GCA_036169975.1 Ferruginibacter sp.
TGATAAAATGAGGAAGAGAAAGAGGGTTGATCTTCTTATTGTGCTTTTCATAACTTAAAATTTAAGGGTAAATTTATAATTAATTAGAAGTGCCATTTATAGTTACCTGCGAATGCGCATAGTGGTAACCTCCTGCAATAAGAGCAACCCGGTATTTCCATTCATAAGTACCGGGCGCTGTATAATTTACGGACAGGCTAACACCAGGGTTAAGCGTCCTGTACCCTGTTCCGTCTCCTACATCAATACTAATGCCACTGAGGGCAGCGCTGCTATTGGTTAACCAGGTATTGACAGGTAAAAGTATCGTAAAACCTGTGCCGTTATAAATTGTAACAGAAGGGCTGATTACAAATGCGGTTTCTGTTTGATATGGGTTTTGCCATACCCCGCTTACATACATATCATACAAGCGGTTATTGGTAATTGTAATATAATTATTAGCGGCATTATCCTTAAACCGGCTGTAACTAAAATAAAGCCCACTCAGCGTAATACGCCCAGGCTGCCGATAACTATACCAACGGTTATCTACAGTATCCTGCTTTAAAAAACCAGTGGCACTGGTATGAACACGGCCCATTAGCAGCGTGTTATATACTTCCCAAAAAACGGACGGGGTTGTGTAATTGCTATCTGCCAGGGCAGCCGTACCATTAAAGTTTTCAAGGTTGGTAAACTCCATGGCATAGTCCCGTAAAATGCCATACGGTACTTTGCTTTTATCCACATTTTCAAAAATGTAATTCATTGAAGAGCGGAAGGAAGAGTCAGTTTCTGTTTGGGCGGTAAGAGAAGTGACTGACAAACAAAACACTCCTGATAATAACAAGGAGATAATTTTTTTCATAAGTACAAAGTTTGTTTGAAGATAATGAAAAATTTGATACTTATGTTAGAAAAAGAAATCAGTTTTATTAACGCAACCACCGCATTGCAACCCACCTATACCATAACGCATTTGAAAGAATTGGAAAATATATTTTGAACAGGTAGTTTATCAAATTAAAAAACCTTCTCCAAAAATGAGAAGGTTTTTAAATTAAGAAAAAAGTAAATCAGAGTTTCGCGGTTTTAGCTTTTTCGTTAGCGCTTGTTTTTTCCGCACAGGCTGTTTTATTGCAGCAGGTTTTTCCTTTTGCACATTTCTTTTTCTTTTTTCCGTTGTCGGCAAAAGTTACACCGGTTACCAATAAAGCGGCGGTTGCCAATAAAAATACTTTTTTCATTTTTGTCTGTTTTTTAGTGTTATTAATCAGCGTGAAAGTAAGTTCTAAATTGCACCGGGCAAAACCTGTAATGTTAAATTTTTACTTCAATAGGTACACGAATTTTTAAAGTACGAATTACACGAATTTAAAAAATCGTGAAATCAAAATGTTGCTATTACCGTTACACCGCCCTGTACAACCTGGTTTAGAGCCACATTAATTTTTGTACCAACAGGCAACAACATATCCACCCGGCTACCAAATTTAATAAAACCCATTTCTTCCGTTTGGCTCACCTGCTGGCCTACCTGCAAATAATTAATGATGCGTTTCGCCATTGCGCCGGCAATTTGTTTTACCAAAATTTCTTTATTTCCTTTTTTGATTACCACGGAATGGCGTTCATTTTCAGTAGATGATTTCGGGTGCCAGGCCACCAGGTATTTACCTTTGTGGTATTGATTATATACCACTTTGCCACTGATGGGGTTCCTGTTTACATGCACATTGGCAGGACTCATAAAAATGGAAACCTGTAACCGTTTGTCATGAAAATATTCGGGGTCTGTCACTTCTTCTATTACTACTACCTTTC
>JAVHOI010000126.1:0-3803 GCA_036169975.1 Ferruginibacter sp.
TTTTTAAAAAATCATTTTCGGTTAATCATTCCTGATATACCCGGCAGCGGCAGGTCGGGTCTGATTAAAAACGCCAATATTGAAACCTACGCCGAAGTAATAAAATTCATCCTGGACGCAGAGTTCCAAAAGCCTTCACTTCAGGATAGGGTGGATGAAAACCTCATCGGCGACAAATACCCAGGGCCTCAGCTTGTAACAATTATCGGCCATAGCATGGGCGGTTACATTACTTTGGCTTTCGCGGAAAAATATCCACAATACCTCAATTCCTTTGGCTTGTTTCATTCTTCCGCATTCGCGGACAATGAAGAAAAAAAACAATTAAGGGCGAAAGCAATTGATTTTATAAAGGAAAATGGAACCAATGTTTTTTTAAGGGCAAGTACCCCCGGCCTATTTACCAAAGCCTTTGCTGAGGCTTATCCTGAAAGAATTAATGAACTTATTGAAAAGGGGAAAAATTTTAGTGCCGCCGCATTGGTACAATATTATGAAGCAATGATAATACGGCCAGACAGGACGGCGGTATTAAAATCATTTTCAAAACCCATCCTGTTTATCATAGGCGAATTTGACAATGCCATACCTTTGCAAAGCAGCCTGCAACAATGTTACCTTCCCGCACAATCGCATATCCACATTTTAAATCAATCAGCCCACATGGGTATGTGGGAAGAAGTAGAAAAGTCAAATCAGTTATTGTTTAATTTTTTGCGGCACGCAACAATAAAGCCCCTTTAAATTAAATAAACGCACAATATGATTTTTGCGGTTCGCATTTTTAACAATCAACCTGTATCAGGAGATTTTGTTTTTATTTACTTTTAAGGTTAAAAAATGTTCATTTAACTGAAGATGAAGAAATTTTTGTTTACCATATTTTTATCCCTCTCCCTATTAACTGCTTTTTCTAATCATATAAAAGGAGGCTTTTTCACGTATGAATACCTGGGGCCGGGAATTACGAATCCAACTTATCTGCGTTACAAGATTACCCTTACCATGTATATGATTTGTTTCCCTTCTTCTGGCCAATTAACCAACCCGATTAATTTCACCATATTCAAGGGTAATTCTACCGTAGTATTTGCGGATCCCTCCGTAAATATCACCAACAGATACGAGCTTAATAAGTCAATGGATGAGCCCTGTATATCATTGGACCAGCGTGGCTGTTATTATACCGTCGTGGTGTATGAACTAAATAACTACGAGCTACCTGTATCGCCAACAGGCTATACATTTGCCTACCAGCGTTGCTGCCGTATCGCAGCCATGGAAAATGTTCAGAATTCCGGGGTTGTTGGAAATACTTATTCAATCACAATACCTGGTACTAATTCACCTGTACCAGATGCCAACAAAAACAGCAGCCCAAATTTTCCGGTTAATGATACAGCCGTGGTTTGTGGCGGGGGCTTTTTCACGTATCCTTTTTCGGCAACAGATAAAGATGGTGATTTACTAACCTATAATTTGTGCTCAGCTTATGAAGGAGGAACTACTACTCTTCCCGCACCTGATCCTTCGGCAGCGCCTCCTTTTTCTACGGTGAATTATTCTTCCCCTTATTTTGGAGCGCAGCCAATGGGCCCGGGTGTTACCATTAACCCAACCACAGGTATGATTAGTGGTATAGCACCCATTCCAAATACAACAGGGGGCGAGTTTGTGATAACCGTTTGCGTTACGGAAACCAGGGGTGGAATAGTTTTGGGAGAATCAAGAAAAGAGCTTCATATACAGGTAAAAGATTGCATACCGGTAAAAGCTCAATTAGCACCTAAGGGTGTTACCTGTGATGGTTTTAGTTTAAATTTTTCCAATGCGACTACTAATCCATCCGATGCTAATTATTTATGGGAATTTGGAGATATTATATCTGGCCCGGGAAATTCGTCTTCATTGGCTACCCCAAACCATGTCTATACGGATACAGGTGTTTATAAAGTAAAATTGACCGTTTCGATTGGTGGATTATGCACCAGTTCTGACACCCTGATTGTAAAGGTTTATCCGGGATTTTTCCCTGATTTTAATATTGTTGGGCCATTGTGCAAAGGAGTGCCGGTTAAGTTTGAGGATAACACGACCACAAAATACGGAACCCCAACAGGATGGCGATGGAATTTTGGTAATACTACCGCAACCAACGATACCAGCAATCTGAAGAATCCAACTTATGCTTATTCGCTTCCCGGTACTTACAATGTGCAGTTAATAGCAGGCAATACTTTTGGTTGTATTGATTCTATAACAAAGCCGGTGGTAATTCCGGATAACCCGGTATTAACTTTACTTTCAAAGGATACCAGTTATTGCGGATTGGATACTTTACAATTATCCGCTTCGGGCACCGGCAATTTTAACTGGACCCCCGGTCCGGATATCATTAATGCCAATACCTCCACACCATTGGTTTATCCCGCTGTGCCCACTTTGTACAGGGTTACCTTAAACCTGGCAGGCTGCATCAGCAATGATTCGGTAAGGGTAACTCCAAAAAATGATCTTACCAATTCCATCACGGCATCAGCAACCGCTATCTGTGAAGACGATACCCTTACACTGACGGGTAATAGTAATTATACCAGTAATGTATCCTTTAGCTGGAGCCCCGTGGCTTTGGTACAGGATCAATTATTAAAAATAACAAAGGCTTTTCCTAATACGACCACCAATTTTATTTTAACTACACGCCTTGGCAAAAATTGTGTGGTTACCGCCACACGAAATATTACAGTAAAGCCGCTCGCCGTTCCAAATGCGGGACCCGATCAATCAATATGTATCGGCCAGGGTACTGCTCAATTAGCTGCAAGTGGCGGCGATACTTATCAATGGATTCCCGCAACCAGCGTAAGCAATCCAAATATTTCAAACCCGGTTGCTTCGCCGGCAATAACCACCACTTACCGGGTGCTGGCAGGCGTTGCGGGGTGTACCAAAACGAGAAGCGATTCCATGCAGGTGCTGGTAAGGTCGTTGCCTCTTATTACACTAACGAATGACACACTGATCTGCTCTATAGATACTTTACAAATGAATGCGGTGGGCAATGGAAATTTTGTATGGGTACCCAATGTAAATATCAGCAGCTTAACAATTCCGAATCCGCTGGTAAGTCCTGATTTGCCTATAAAATATTTTACAACACTTACAGATCCATTTGGCTGTATCAGCAGGGATTCTGTTTTTGTAGATGTAAAAGCCTTTGTTACCATTAATGCGGGTAATGATACCACCATCTGCAGAACGGATGGATTTATACTGAATACAATTAGCGATGCGTTAAATTATATATGGACACCCGCAACTTATCTTAGCAATGCAACAGATAAGCAGCCTCTTGCCATACCATTGGATGCGGCCATCACTTATACCGTTGTTGGCAATATTGGAAAATGCCAGAGCCAGGACCAGGTTACTATAAAAACTGCGCCTTACCCACAGGCTTATGCGGGAATAGATACCCTTGTATGTTTTGGGGATTCCGCTCCTTTGAATGCATCAGGTGGCAGTATCTATCTCTGGTCGCCATCTTCTTTTTTAACCGCTGACAATATTCCAAACCCGGTATCAATAAGACCTTTAACGGATACAAAATATACGGTAACGGTTAGTGATGTACTCGGTTGCCCTAAACCGGTAAATGCCAGCGTATGGGTAAGGGTTCAGCCAATAGTAAATGCAAATGCAGGGCCACCAGATACTACAGTAGTAATTGGCCAGCCACTTTTATTAAATGGCAGTGGCGGGGATAATTATTTATGGAGCCCTTCAAGATGGTTGAATAATCC
>JAVHOI010000127.1:0-3788 GCA_036169975.1 Ferruginibacter sp.
GTTCCAGGTATATACCTGTCCGGCAAATTCCCTTTCGGCCAGCTCGTATCCCCAGTTTTTAAAAGAGCCTTCCGTATATTTCATGATATTGCCTTTATGCACTATCGTTAGCGACGGGCGTTTATGTTCAATCGCATGTTTTATCGCCGACCGCATAAGCCGTTCGCTGCCTTCTTTGCTGACCGGCTTAATGCCAAGCGAGGTGGTTTCAGGGAAGCGGATATTCTTTACGCCCAACTCATTGATCAAAAAATAAAGTAGTTTTTTTGCTTCAGGAGTGCCGGTCATAAATTCTATACCCGCATAAATATCTTCGGTGTTTTCCCTGAAAATAGTCATGCTTACTTTCTCCGGCTGCCACATGGGGGAGGGCACACCTTCAAAATATTTTATGGGGCGAAGGCATACATAAAGATCCAGCTCCTGCCGCAAGGCTACATTTAAACTCCTGATGCCACCACCAACCGGTGTTGTCAGCGGACCTTTGATAGACAATAAATATTCCTTAAAAGCATCCATGGTGGCTTCGGGCATCCAGGTGCCGGTTTGGTCAAATGCTTTTTGACCGGCCAGCACTTCTTTCCACGCTATTTTCTTTTCACCTTTGTAAGCTTTTTTTACGGCGGCATCAAATACCCGTACAGCGGCTTTCCAGATATCAGGGCCAATGCCATCGCCTTCAATAAAAGGAATTGTAGGGTTGCCGGGAACAGTTAATTTACCATTTCTACCCATCGTGATTTTTTCTGCCATCGGAAAATTATTAGTTATTATAAATTGAGGTGGAATGCAAAAGTAAGCCAACTGGCTTATAAAATGAATGCAGAATAAATGGGATTTGAATAAAACACAACCGGCTTCCATTAATTTGAGGAAGCCGGTTGTTTATATTTTTTGTTGATTATTGATAGCGCCTTACCCTAAAGCTACAAGTAACATTGTATGGTGTATTGCCTGGCGCGGGGCCCGTTATTATACCGGTGAAATTACCTGCAATAAATTGTCCGACAATGCCATATTCAGTTATTTTTATTGCAATTGGATTTACTATTGTTGAAAGATTATTTATTTGAGGGCAGCCAAATGACATCAGATTTTGTGAACTGTTTACTGCTATCCCGGATTGTATAAATAATAGGCTAACCTGTTGTGTTGAGTTGGCAAGCAAATTAGCGGCACTGATAATTAATAAGGGAGGCGTATTCTGTGGCTTGGCATATTGAAATAAACTATCAGCCGGCGCGGTATAGGAATAGTTGATGCCATTGACAGCGTAATTTAAAAACTGTTGTGTGCTGACAGAACAGGCTAATAAAGTGCCTATCGCATTTCCATCCGGAATTAATGTAGTCGTAAATACATCACTTGCCTTTGAGGCTGATTTATCTTCGGCTACAAAGCTTGCCACCCTATTGTTACTACAGAGTGTGGTAGTAAAATTAAAAGTACCTGATTTACCCAATGCCTGATAAAAACCAATTCCATCTTTTCGCATCAATACATACCCGTTGGTTACCGCTAAATTGTTGCAATCATTTACATTTCCCGAAACGGTAGCACTAAGGGCGGCAGGTAAAATCAGTTTGCCCAATGAAACATTCGCGGTAGCGTTGGTAGTAAAGTTTTTGGCGTATAACCCTGTTAAGCAATTGTACTCGCCAAATACTTCTAACAACAGCGATGAATTTATTGGAACTGCACCACTTGCAAATCCTGAAGAATCGGTGTAACCATATCCACAATTATTCGGGTTGCCAACAACAGATATTTTTACAAGTGCATTTTGTATAGGTATCCCTTTGGCATTGGTAACAGTGCAGTTGAAGCGTACATAATTTGAGGGCATATCACAGTTCCAATAAGAAAAATGGCTTACCTCTCCAATGTAACTATTGGCTGATTTAACAGCCTTTCCTTCTTCCTTCCATAAGCCGGTTATTTCATCAAGATACCATAGAGGAATGGCCGAAGGTGCGCTTGTTGCCAACGCAGCCGGCAGGGGTATGGTAAGTGTTGCCTTTTTGCCGATTGCCATTTGTAATAATTCGCCACTGTTACCGGTTAGCTCAACCGCCGCCATTCCATAAGTTGTTAATATTTTTAATGCGCCTGTAGTATCTGTTCCCCTCAAATCGCCGGGCATTATACGGTTCAGATCAGGATTTGTTGGGTTTATCCAATGGGCTGCAACATTTACCTGGCCTGTGTAAGCAGCCTGTGTACCAGCGTTTACTACCCCATTGGCCGGGAGCGTTAAGGTTAATCCGTTGCCAAGGGTAATGTTTCCACCTGTTATTGCATTTATTTTTCCAGCAATGATTTTGGGTAATAATTTTATCCTAAAAAAAGCGCTTTTACCTGCTGTTGCCAGATAGGTTTTAATAGCTTTAAAATAGCCGGGCTGGGCAACTGTTACTACGGCTGCTTCTTTTACCACAACCGTGTTTTTTATTTCAAAAAAACCGTTCTTATCTGTAAAAGTCTTGTTGTCACCAATGGTTATTTCCGCACTTTCTACAGCCAGTTCATTTTCATCTGTTACAAAACCTGAAACAGAAGAGTTAATCTTTGTAGTTAGGTTGGGAGGTACTATAGAAAGTCCTTCTGAACTTAATTCTTTTTGGCAGGAAATAAAGAAGGAGGTTATTATGGCAAATGTTGCAATAAGGAAGACAACAGCAGCTTTTTTTGATCGAATTAAAAACATGGAATTAGGGTTTGGTAAAAATAAAAAAAGGTCAGATGCCTGAATGATTTTATAAATATAGGCTATGTACTTCAAATAAAGAAATATCAGGATAGACCAACACTGCAGTTCACCCAGCCATTATCAAAACTTACCTCCCCGAGTTTTTTATAAAAATTAATGGCTGGCTCATTCCATTCCAATACCTGCCAGGCAATGCCGGTAAATTTTTTTTCTTTTGCTTCTTCAAAAAGCCGGTTGAATAATAATTTTCCAATTCCCAATCCCCGTAATTTTTCCGTCACCAGCAAATCTTCCAGGTACATCCGTTGGCCTTTCCAGGTACTGTAGCGGATATAGTATAGCGCAAAGCCTTCCACGGTTCCATTGATCTCCGCTACAAATGCCCACCAGACGGGATTTTCGCCAAAGCCACTATCAACGAAATGATCAAAATCCACGGTTATTTCGTCAGGGGCTTTTTCATAAATGGCCAGTTCCCGAACCAGTTCCATCATGCGATGGCAATCTTTTTTCAATGCTTTTCTTATAGTGGCATTCATATTTTTTATTGTAAATTAAATGTCTTTATTTCTTCAAAATTCGCACAATCAATTCATATTTCACGGGCTATTTTGTTATTAAAAACATCAGGCCATTTGTATGCTTTCGGGCGAAGGGGCTTACCTTGCAGCCCATGCAGCAATATCTTCAGCTTTTAAAGCATATAAAGGAGACCGGCAATGATAAAAGTGACCGCACAGGAACGGGTACACGAAGTGTATTTGGTTACCAGATGCGTTTCGACCTCAGCAAAGGGTTTCCACTGGTTACCACTAAAAAGTGCCATTTGAAAAGCATTATTTACGAATTGCTTTGGTTTTTAAAGGGTGATACCAATATCGCTTACCTAAAAGAAAATAATGTAAAAATATGGGACGAATGGGCTGACGAAAATGGCGGCCTTGGCCCGGTATATGGCAAACAGTGGCGTAGCTGGGAAGGTGCGGGTGGCGTAGAAGTGGATCAGGTAAAGGATTTAATTCACCAGTTAAAAACAAACCCTGATAGCAGGCGAATGATCATCAGTGCCTGGAATGTG
>JAVHOI010000128.1:0-3784 GCA_036169975.1 Ferruginibacter sp.
TCCCCCTGCAAATA
Organism: Ferruginibacter sp.; assembly: GCA_036169975.1. Taxonomy (GTDB): domain Bacteria; phylum Bacteroidota; class Bacteroidia; order Chitinophagales; family Chitinophagaceae; genus Ferruginibacter. The sequence continues at coordinate 15 of JAVHOI010000128.1, forward strand.
ACTTCGGCTAACGTTCAACGGTATATCGGGCGAATCAATGACACCCTGCAGCAACATTAAAAATTCCGGAACGATATCCTTTACTTCATCTGTTACAAAAACCTGGTTACTGTATAATTGAATCTTGTCTTTTTGTATTTCATAAGATTGCTTAATTTTTGGAAAATAAAGGATACCCGTAAGGTTGAAGGGGTAATCAACATTCAAATGAATCCAGAATAAAGGCGCTTCATTAAAAGGATATAATTCTTTATAAAAGGCCTGGTAGGCTTCGGTGGTCAGGTCGGCAGGTTTCTTTGTCCAGGCTGGTTCCGGGTTATTGATCTGCTTTCCTTCAAATAAAATTGGAACAGGTAAAAACCTGCAAAATTTATCAAGGATACTTTTTATTCTTTCCGGCTCCAGAAACTCCAGGCTATCTTCATTCAGGTGCAATACGATATCGGTGCCCCTTTCGGCCTTCTCCATATCCTCCAATAAATATTCAGGGCTTCCGTCACACTCCCATCTAACCCCTTTGGCACCTTCTTTATATGATTTTGAAATCACTTCCACTTTTTCACTCACCATGAAAGAGGAATAAAACCCCAAACCAAAATGCCCGATTATATTATTCTCATTCTGACCTTTGTATTTATCCAAAAACTCTTCCGCGCCACTGAAAGCCACCTGGTTAAGGAATTTATCTACTTCCTCTTCCGTCATCCCGATTCCCTTATCGGTAATGGTAACCGTCTTTTTGTCTTTATCAATTTTTATATCTATACCCAGCTCTCCAATTTCGCCTTTTGCTTCCCCCAATGACGACAAAGTCTTTAATTTTTGAGTAGCATCCACCGCATTGCTCACCAGTTCCCTTACAAAAATATCGTGCTCGCTGTATAAAAATTTTTTAATGATCGGAAAAATATTTTCCGTTTGTACCCGAATGTTTCCTTTTTGCATAAATATTTTTTTTTGTACCGTGCAAACCAAATACCAAAAATATTTTTCTGTCAGCTTGGCATTAAAGGTTCAAAGCATATAAGAAGGTAAAGTTATCCGGGAACCGGGAAATAAAAAATCGCAAACAATTTGTCACTTTTTCGGATACGGTAAAACGGCAGATCCATTCATTTTTTATTTTCAATTTATCAATAATCAATTACCCTTTAGTTATCATTTTTTACATTGCCTGCACCGCTTGTTTTCTGTCGCACTTCAGCGCCTCCTTTGTAGTAAATATTACCAGCGCCACTCGCATCTGCCTTCAGGCTCACACTTGCATGAACCCTTGCTGTTCCTGCACCCGACACCTCTATAATTGTGTTTTCGCTCTGCAAATTGCCCGATTTAAGATTACCGCTTCCACTTACTTTTGCCGTATAATCTTTGGTTCTTCCACTTAATTCCATATTGCCCGCTCCACTAATCTCCGCGGATATTTCAGGGGCATCAACTGCCGTTTTAATTTCACCTGCGCCTGAAACATCAAGCCTGATTTTTCCTGCACTTTTCAAAAGGCCGGTCACTTTTACATTTGCAGCGCCTGAAGTATTTATGGAATTAATACCGGGTGCTGTAATATAAACCTTATAACGTGCGTTGTTAAAATTGGTTCCGCTTTTCGTTCTGATCTTTAAAGTATTTCCGCTTACCCTGGTCTCAATAAAACTAATCACATTATCGTCCGACTCTACCTCTACTTCGGTTACCGGCCCGGTTTTTATTTCCACTTCAAATGCGCCGCCAACGGAAATTCCGGAGAATTCTGCTGTTTGTCTCTTTTCCGTAACAATGTGGCCACTGCCCATTCTATGATCGCAGGAGCCAAGTATCAGTATAGCAAAAAAGTAAAATAATAATTTTTTCATGGTTAAATATTTTTGTAAAGATTTATAATAAACAGAAGGATTGCAAATGTTTGATAAAATAAAAATCGCAGCCCGGCTTTCAAAAGTAAGTTCTTTCTTCTTAAAATACTCATGACTTTCCACAGGTACAGCTATCAATTGAACTCCTGCATTATCACCCCCTGATACATTTTAAATCCGGTAGTTATTGGATGGCGCGCTATTTTTTAAAGCGCTGCAAACCCTGCGAATTTGTTTTCAAATAATAAGCCTCTATAAAAGGTTGGCAACCCTGTGCGATAATTTTAAAATGCACCCAATCCCCTTTTTGAAATGGCATTTTGATTGGTATTATTTACCTTCGCCACATTATGACCGAAAAAATTCTCATCCTCGATTTTGGATCTCAATATACCCAACTAATAGCACGAGCCGTAAGGGAAGCCAATGTATTTTGCGAAATAACACCTTTTCAAAACGACATCGTATTTGGCCCCGAATTAAAAGGCATCATCCTTTCCGGTTCGCCCTTTTCGGTTAATGAAGAAAATGCCCCCTTCTTAGACATTAAAAATATCGCCGGAAAGGTTCCCCTATTGGGTATATGCTATGGCGCTCAGTTAACGGCCAAACTCTTTGGCGGCAGGGTAGATAAAAGTGAAAAAAGAGAATATGGAAGGGCGAATTTAAAGAAGTTAAAAGATGATGTTTTATTAAAAGAGGTATCCCCACATTCGCAGGTATGGATGAGCCATAGCGATACCATTAAAGAATTGCCTGAAGGTTTTGAAATATTGGGAACCACCGAAAGCATCCCCGTTGCAGCGTTTAAAGGCGCTTCTCAAAATATGTTCCCCTTATATGGCCTCCAGTTTCATCCGGAAGTATATCATTCCACGGAAGGAAAAACAATCATTAAAAATTTCCTGGTAAATATTTGTCATTGCGCACAGGACTGGACACCCGCCCATTTCATAAGCGATACGGTGGCAACGCTTAAAAATAAGATCGGCAATAAAAGGGTGATTATGGCATTGAGTGGCGGCGTTGACAGTACGGTGGCGGCCACACTGATTCACCAGGCATGTGGTGATAATTTGTTTGGAATTTTTGTAGATAATGGCGTGTTGCGAAAAGGCGAGTTTGAACAGGTGCTTGACATGTATGCCCAACTTGGTTTAAATGTAAAGGGGATAGATGCCAAGGAACATTTTTATACCAGGCTGGCTGGTATAACCGACCCTGAAGAAAAAAGAAAAATTATTGGCAGTGGCTTTATAGAAATTTTTGACCAGCAGGCACACCGTATTGAAAATATTGATTTTTTAGGACAGGGTACTATTTATCCTGACGTAATTGAATCCGCCGCTGTACATGGCCCTTCCGCTACAATTAAGTCGCACCACAATGTTGGCGGCCTGCCCGCTACCATGAAACTATCGCTGGTAGAACCATTGCGTTCCTTATTTAAAGATGAAGTCAGAAAGGTGGGGCTGGAACTCGGCATACCACATGATATGCTTTTCAGGCACCCGTTTCCCGGTCCCGGCCTTGGTATCAGGATACTGGGCGATGTAACCATAGAAAAGGTACGGTTGTTGCAGGAAGCAGATGCAATTTATACGAATGGTTTAAAAAAGGCAAACCTGTATGCAGGTATATGGCAGGCAGGCACTATTTTATTGCCGGTAAAAAGCGTTGGCGTTATGGGCGATGAAAGGACTTATGAATTTACTATTGCGCTAAGAGCCGTAACTTCCGTAGATGGCATGACTGCTGACTGGGCACATTTACCGTACGAATTTTTAGCCGATATTTCCAATGAAATTATTAATAATGTACGTGGCATTAACAGGGTGGTATATGACATCAGCAGCAAACCACCGGCTACTATTGAATGGGAATAAATTTATAGTTATTGGCCAATAGTGAAGGATG
>JAVHOI010000129.1:0-3753 GCA_036169975.1 Ferruginibacter sp.
CTTACCGGGGTATTGCTCCAATGCCTTTTCCAGGCAATCCATTGCTAAATTAATGGAGCCGGTATTTAGTACATAAGCCAGGCGGACTTCCTTTTTGCCCAGCCCTGGCGTGCCGTAAAAGCCTGAAGCAGGCGCTAGCATAACCGTTTGCCCGTTATAGGAAAATGATTCCAAAAGCCATTGACAAAATATATCCGCATCATCAACCGGCAATTTTGCCATAGCATAAAAAGCGCCGCCGGGGTTGGGGCAAAATACACCCGGAATTTCATTTAATCTTTTTACAATGGTATCCCTTCTTTTTTTATATTCAGCTTTGGGCATATCAAAATAATTGTCCGGCAAATCAACCGCCGCTTCTCCCAATATTTGTGCAAAGGCGGGCGGGCTCAGCCTGGCCTGCGCAAATTTCATTACCGAATTCATCAGAGCGGTATTTTTTGAAACCAATGCGCCAATACGGCCGCCACAGGCGCTGTATCTTTTACTGATGGTGTCCATCAAAACGATGTGGCCATCCACGCCGGTAAGTTGCATAAAACTGGTGTGCGTCCCTTCATAACAAAACTCACGGTAAGCTTCATCGGCGAATAAATAAAGATTGTGTTTTAAAATAAGTTGTTTCAATATTCCCATCTCTTCATTACTGTACAAATACCCGGTAGGGTTATTGGGATTGCAAATAAGAATGGCTTTTGTACGTGGACCGATCGCTTTTTCAAAATCTTCAATTGGCGGCAGGGCGAATCCAGTTTCGATGGAAGAGGTGATTGGTTTTACGGTAACCCCGGCTTCTACAGCGAACCCGTTGTAGTTGGCATAAAAAGGTTCAGGTATTATTACTTCATCGCCAACATCCAGGCAGGCCATCAGGCCAAATAAAATTGCTTCGCTGCCCCCCGTAGTAACGATGATTTGGTTGGGGGTTATATTGATTCCAACTTTGGCATAGTATTTCACCAATTTTTTACGGTAACTTTCATTTCCCGCGCTATGGCTGTATTCCAGCACTTTGAATTCGCTGTTGCGCACCGCATCAAGAATTTGTTGCGGGGTGGCAATATCCGGCTGGCCGATATTGAGGTGATATACTTTGATGCCTCTTTTTTTAGCAGCTTCTGCATAAGGCACTAATTTACGAATGGGAGAAGGTGGCATTTGCTGTCCACGCTGGCTGATGGTTAACATGCTGCAAAGATCAAATTAAGAAATAAGAAATAAGAATTAAGAATTTGGCAACTGGCATTCGGTAATTAGTATCATCAACAATCAACTAACAACTCCTTAACCCCATCTGTACCCTCTTAAAAAATCTTCAATCATCATTTTCTTTTTACCTTCCAGTTGCAATTGTTTTATGGAGATGTAGCCATCCCTGCAGCCGAAATGTAAAAATGATTTTTTATCGGTTTCAAATTCGCCGGCACCAGCGGCAGGTACTTTAAATACTTTATCAGCTTTGAATATTTTCAATTTTTTCCCTTCTAAAAAAGTAAATGCGGCAGGGTAAGGTGATAAACCCCTGATGAGGTTATATACTTCATCCAACGTTTTATTCCAATCAATCCGGCAGGTTGCAGTAAATATTTTGGGGGCGTGTTTTAGCCCAGTCTGACGGTCTGGATCCGACCGGGTCAATGGATTTTCAGTTAATCCGCTTTGAGGTTCTTCAATCAAATTCCCCCTGGATAATCCTTTAACGGTTTGTAATAAAAGCGCTGCCCCGGTTTCTTTCATGATGTCATGTAACTCACCCGCAGTTTCATCTTCACCAATTGGAATTGCAGCAGTTAATAAAATGTCGCCCGTATCAATTTCATGTTTTAGTTTAAAAGTAGTAACACCAGTTTCCTTCTCCCCGTTGATGATGGCCCAATTTATGGGGGCGGCGCCACGGTATTGGGGCAATAAAGAACCATGTAAATTTATCGTACCCATTGGCGGCATGTTCCAAACTACTTCCGGCAGCATCCGGAAGGCTACCACAATTTGCAGGTCTGCCTGCAGGGCTTTCAACTCTTTTAAAAATTCAGGATCTTTTAATCTTTCCGGTTGCAAAAAAGGCAACCCCCGTTCCACCGCATATTTTTTTACGGCACTTTGTTGTAGTTGCATTCCACGTCCGGCAGCTTTGTCAGGGGCGGTAATAACGCCGACGATATTGCATCCGGCCTTCATTAGTTTATCCAGGGAGGCAACAGCGAATTCAGGCGTACCCATAAATACAATGCGTAACTCAAAGCGTTCTTTCAGGGGGAAAGTAGCGGTGTTACTGAAGTTTGGCGTCTTTATCTGCTTTTCTATCATGATCTGTTTTCCCTTTTTTCTGTTGTTTTGTTTATTTGGCGGAGCTGGTAAAGTCTTTGTACAATAAATATTTTTTTCGGATCACTTTGAAATTGTCAAGGGCAGGTTGCCAGCTTTTTCTTATTTCAGCTTCGGTTTTTCCCTGCTCTATTTGTTGAATCAGCAGGCCGTTGCCGGCTAATTTATTGATAAATTTATTTTTAAGAAAGAAGCTATCCTTGCCGGGAAATAACCGGTAAGCATCCATTAAATATTTCAATTGGATTTTATTATTCAATTTTTTTAATACCGCTTCATTGGTTCCGGAAATATACCAGCCATGGCATTTTTGATAAAAGCATTTGCCGCTTTTGGCGCCGGCATTCGGCTTCGGCGTAAAGGCATACAAATAGCCTGGTAAAGATGGATGGCCAAACATTTGAAAAGGGGCATTCGTACCTCTTCCCTCACTTAACAGCGTGCCTTCAAAAAAGCAGGTAGATGGGTACAGGTAAATAGCCTGCATCGCTTTCAGGTTTGGCGAGGGGTTTACAGGCAAAATGTATTTACTGTTGTGATCATAATTCCTGCATTTGATCACCATTACATGAAATGGCGTATCCACGGTTGGTTTTGTGGATAGGTTGAAAGTGTTGATGGCATTGGCTTGTGGCGATAACCATTTTTCGCCCGCAAGCATCAGTGCGTATTCGCCCATCGTCATGCCATACACTATGGGGATGGGTTGCATGCCTACAAAACTTTTAAATTTTCTATCCAGCACCGGGCCATCTACATAAAATCCATTGGGGTTTGGGCGATCCAGTATAAGTAATGGCTTGTGATTTTCCAATGCCGCTTCAAGGTAATATTCCAGTGATGAAATAAAGGTATAAAAACGCACCCCTGCATCCTGTATATCAAACACCAGTAAATCCACGTCTTTCAGGTCATCAGGAGTTGGCTTTTTGTGGTTACCGTACAAGCTGATGACGGGGATACCGGTTTTTTTATCCATTGCATCGCCTACATGTTCGCCGGCATCCGCATCGCCCCGAAAGCCATGTTCCGGCCCAAATATCTTTACTATTTTGATACCGCATTTTATCAATGTGTCCACCAGGTGGCTATTTTTAACCATACTGGTTTGGTTGGCAAATACCGCTACCGATTTGCCTTTCAACAATGGCAGATAATTTTCCATTCTTTCGGCGCCGGGTATTACCGATTGATGGGTTGACTGGGAAAATGCCCCGCAAAGGATAAATAAAAATAGTAGGGTTAATAAAAAAGTCAGGTGCTTCATTGATCAAAGTTCCTTAAAGTTTTTTAAATGGCAGTACCGCATTTATGGAGGGTGCATTTCAAATTAGCTACACAGGGCGGCTGCAAAAAAGCCAATATACACCCCAGTGTTTGACCTCACCCCCAACCTCCCGAAAAATCGGGACAGGCTCTCTCCAAAGG
>JAVHOI010000130.1:0-3735 GCA_036169975.1 Ferruginibacter sp.
ATTTGTTGTGGGCACTGCGTTTTTGCCCAGAATAAATTAATTGACAGCCTGGTGAAATGGATAGGGCAGCACCCTAAAGTAGATTCTCAATACATCATCACCCTTCATCGCATCAGCTACCGCAGCAGCGAAAACGACGTAAAACTTTCTTTTGGTTATTATGAAAAAGTAGCGGCTTTAAGCGACAGCCTTCATTTTAATTATGGCAAATCGCTTGCGGAAATAAACCTCGGTATCCTGCTCTCCAATTCAGCCAATTACGAAGCCAGCAACACCGCCTATTTTAAGGCGATTGATTTTGCGGAACTGTGTGGGGCATTGAGGTTAAAGGCGGTTTCCCTTAATAATATCGGCGAAAATTTTAAGGTATTAAAGGATTATAATAAATGCAGGCAATACACAAAAGAAGCCATTGCGATTAATACAAAGCTGGAAGCCTGGCGGGGTGTAGCCATTAATTACGAACTATTGCATGAATGCGATCTCGAAGAAAAAATGTACAACAGTGCAAAGGAAAACCTTTTAGTGGGTATGCCGTTTGCGCTTAAAGCTAATGAAAGTTATATACTTTCCCAGTTTAATGTGGGCTTTGGAAAATTGCAGGCCATTAATAAAAATTCAGACTCCGCGGAATATTATTTTTCACTTGCATTGCAACAGGCAAAAGCGCAAAACGACCTGAGAAATGAATACCAGGTTTACCTTGCCAGAGCAAAATATTTAACCAATATAAGTTCGGCAAAAAAAATAAATATTCTACTTTACGCATTAGATATTGCAAAAAAAACCGCTTACCTGGAAGGGCAGGCAAACACGGCGCTTGAATTATCCAATGTATATGATGAGTTGAGAAACAAGGATTCGGCATTATTTTTTTATAGGATCCACAGGGCGGCTTATGATACTTTATTTTCGGAACACAACAAAAGAAATACCATCATACATGAATCTGAATGGATGATAAGGCGCAAAGAAATTGAAAACCTTCATTTAAAGCTATTGGCCTCCATACAGGAAAAAGAGATTGGCATCAAGAATGCTTTACTATTGGCCCTGGCAATATGTTTCGGGCTTATTATCGGCATCGCGTTTTTTATAAATAAATCCATACAGGCAAAAAAGAAACGCACCGAATCCGTCTTTAAACAACAAATCGCAGAAACGCAAATGCAGGCATTGCAGTCGCAGATGAATCCACATTTTATTTTCAACAGCCTCAACAGTATTGAAAATTTCATGATGCGAAATGAAAAAAGGCTGGCCAGTGATTACTTGAATAAATTCGCCAGGCTTATCAGGACCATACTCGATAGCAGCCGAAACGAATTGTTGCCACTTTCAAAAGATATGGAAGCGCTGCAGTTGTACATTGATCTGCAACAGTTGCGGTTTAATAACAAATTCCGGTACGAAACGATCATTAACCCTTCCCTTCAAAACGATGACTATAAAGTACCATCGCTGATAGTACAGCCTTATGTGGAAAATGCGATAGAGCATGGCATTGCCCACAGCGAACGGACGGACCTGAAACTAACCATAACGGTTAGCCTGTCAGGTGATTTTATACAATACATCATTGAGGATAATGGAATAGGCAGGGTGCAATCATCTGCCTATAATATTCAAAACAAACCTCACCACAAAAGCGTTGGTTCTAAAATTACCGAAAACAGGATTCATTTATTTAATGGTCCGCAAAGCAGTGAAGATAATATTGTAATCACAGATCTTTACAATGCTTCAGGCGTTGCTTCGGGTACAAGGGTAACCCTGAAAATAAAAGTAATTTAATATGGAAAAGATAAAAGCGATATTGATAGATGATGAACTCAGCAGCCTGCAAAACCTTCGTCAAAAGCTTGATGAATTTTGTCCGGATGTGCAGGTGATTGCAATGGTACAAAAGCCTGAAGAAGCCCTGTTGCTGATAAAACACCATAAGCCGGATGTGATTTTTCTGGATATTGAAATGCCCAAGATGAACGGATTCCGGATGCTGGATGAATTGGGTGATTGTGATTTTGAAATTATTTTTACTACCGCCTACAACCATTACGCCATTGATGCCATCCGCATAAGCGCTTTTGATTATTTGATGAAACCCATTGCCATTAAAGATTTGCAGTTAGCGGTAGATCGTTTAAGTAAAACGCGTTTTTCACAAACAAAGGAGAAGATTGACATTCTCAGGACTTCAATGAATGAAAAAAAATCGCAGGATGATAAAATTGCCATACCTACTTCCGAAGGGCTCGAGTTTATTCCCATTAAAAATATACTGCACATTGAATCCAGTTCCAATTACAGCAAAATTTATTTTAAGGAAGGTAAAGTTATCCTGGTAACCAGGTTGCTGAAAGACTTTGAAGATATGCTGTTGCCATATCGTTTTTACCGTATCCACAATTCGCATCTGATCAATTTGAATTACATCCAAAAATATGTAAAGTCGCAGGGTGGGCAGGTAGTTATGCAGGATGGTACCATCATTGATGTGGCCAGAAGAAAGAAGGATGAATTTTTGAAAATGCTAGCGGGATAAGTTTGCGCTTTCCGGGCATGAAGCCGCAGAGAATATTTTGAAAAGCCTGTAAAAAACTTATCGGATTTTTACCCTAAGAAAATGCTTCCAGCCTCTGGTGATTTTTATTCAATGGCAAAATCAATCTTAACGGTAATAGAAGCTGTTTTGTTTTTTGATGAGGTATTGAATACCCCGCCATAGCTGTAATCTTCATTGCTGTTTTGCCCGGTTATCTGAAACACCCCCATCGTTGCTTTCTTAATTTTACCCAGGCTGCTTCCGGCATTTTTCGCTATCGTTTCCGCTCTTTGCCTGGCATCGGCACTGGCTTTGGCCAGCAGGTCAACTTTAAGTTCGGAAAGTTTGGTATAATAATATGATGGTGAAGATGAATTAAATTCAATACCACTTTCAATAAGCTCCGTTACCTCCCTCGAAATTTTTTCTATCTTTTCAATTTCTTTGGAATCTACCGTTACATTTTGTTTCAGGTTATATCCGGTAAATATGCTGCTGGTTTGTTTACCATCCGCATCGTATTTTGTAGTAAAATCCTTATCAATGGAAACTGCCGAAAAAACCATTGCGCCATCTGTCACGCCTTTTCCTTTCAGGTAATTCCTTATCCTTCCTTCATCTTCTTTCAGGAGCGAGTAGGCACTTTTTAAATCCATCATTTTTCTGCTGTAATCGCCCGTCCATACTATCTGATCGCTGGTAAAATCTTTTTCCGCCAGGCCCGTAACGGTTATATTTTCGCTGGCTTTAAATTTGTATTTGTAGGCAGTTCCAATAATAATTAATCCTGCGATAACAGCCAAAGCAATGATGGCGGAATTGATGAAATTTTTCATAATAAAAATTTAGACTAAAGTAAATCTTTATTGGAAGATTAAAAAATCTAAATGGTTCTTCTGAATTACAAATTAAATTACAAAGTGTTACAGTAAATTGTTTTTATGGCGCATCATTCATTTGGTAGCAGGGGCAATCAAATTAAGAACGGGCAGCGTGGGCTAATCAATTATTTTTTTTTTAAAATTGGCGGACGGGATTAGTAGAATCGTTATTTTAATAAATAAAAAAATCAGGTTGGATTAATAATATATTTTGATTGTGATGAGGAGGGCTTGCATCAGTTATAAGCTGAATACTAATTGATACAATTGACAGAGCCAATTATTTTTACCTGTATGATATTCCTTTCA
>JAVHOI010000131.1:0-3730 GCA_036169975.1 Ferruginibacter sp.
ATAAAAAATGATTCGCTGCACATTATTGGAAACGGGGTTACCCTGTTAAGGGATTCGTCATTTAATGGCCCGGCATTTATGCTTGATTCAAACTGTAAATATATTTTATTGGATAGCCTGACAATAGAAAATTTTAATGTGGGCATATTGGTAATTAACAAGGGGCTTCATTTAAAAAAGGTAAGGTTTAAAAATTGCCTTGCTCCATTGCGGTTTCAGCCGAATATAATTCAGGACACAATACTATCCGGCACGCAGGCGGAAACTATTTTTTATTACAGGGATTCTTTGAGAAGGTGAAAAAGGAAGGTGGTGGAAGATTGAAGGAAAATGGTTGAAGGAAGTAATGATTCTAAAAGTAGGGATAGGATAGTGCCTTTTTATTTTAATCAATAGTGACAATAAAATGTTGAAGTATCCTGCTGCGATACAATGGAGTCCGGTTAATTTTTTTCAAATTTGATGGCGATTTGAATATTGGCAATGGTTTCGTGGAGAGTTTGCAGATTAAAGAACTAATGAAGATGTGGAAGAACAAATATTTATTAAGGATAAAAAGTACCGCCTCCTCTTTTTTGGAGAGGAGGAAGGGTGGTGAGGTCAAATGAGCTGCAGACAAAATAGTATGTCCAATTCACTTTGTTCTCCTTGTAAAGAATAAAAACCTTATACCTTTTACCTTATACCTTTTACCTTTTACCTTTTCTTAAGCCTTTAACCGTCTAAAAAAAATGCCTGCAATAACCCAAAAAAATATGTCAAGAAATATTGAGCGGATTTTTTTATTGATCATTTCGGTGGTTTTTGGATTACTGTTTTACCAGTTATTCGTGGTACTCAAAAAGGATTTTGCTGAAGTGCCGGGCCGCATCGCCGAAGGCACCATGATGAACATCAATGACAGCAAGCCCGGGGAGCGGATTAAAACATTGCTCTCCAAAGGTTTTTATTTTAAGGATAACAGGGATATTGAATTGATCAGCGCTGAAATAGAAAAAGAAAATACGATCCACCCCGGACAGACGGATAATATAGGCGAACTGAATAAAAGTAAATATTACATAAATGCGGATGACGCATTCAACAGGGGAGGGGAATCTTTCAGAAAAAGGGTGAAGGTATCAAGGGCTTTAATAGGTTTTTCGGAAAACGATACCTTGTTATTTGAAGAGGAGCGAACCAACCCCATGAAACTAAATGCCGTTAATGTAGTTGGTATGGGGCAATATAAAATCAACGGCATTATCAAAAATAAGGAGCAGCCTGTTGGAGCGGTACTCGTGCGGTTGCAACTTATAATTCCACACGACAGTATCCCTATAACTGATATGACGGAACCGGAAAACAGCGTTATTGATTTTAAGAATGGCACCCGAAAAGTTTTTATAAAAGATTCAGCCGATAAACTACAATTACAATCGTTGGTGGCATACGCACGAACAAATGCGCAAGGGTATTTTTCATTTGACGGGCTTCCAAATGGGCAGGCTTTCGAAGTGCTTCCGCTGCAACCCGGCTACCAGTTTGGTCGCTCCAAAGGTGTTGAGAAACTGACTAATGATATTTCCTTTTCATTCAATCAAGCGCCACATACCATCAAATTATTTTCAACACAGGATTTTAATAATTTCAAAAAAGAAAAATCATTTATCGTAAGGGCGCCGCAGGAAGCCACCGAATGGTTTTTGATAATCGCCGGAATATTTCTAAGCGCATTTTGGTTACTTCATATTTTATTAAGCATAAAATTCCCGGAAGCGGATCAATTCCTTCTGCCATTATTAATGCTATTGACTGGTTTTTCTTTAATCACTTTACTTAGCCTTCAGGATCCGCTGAGGGACAGGTTCCTCGCAAAAAGTACGGTGATTTATTTTAGCGGCGGCTTCATCGCCATGGTGGTAATATTGCTTTTCAACCTTCGCCGTTTTACAACCGACTCCCGGTTTTACCGGCTTTTTATTTTCAAAAACAACCGGCTTGCAGCCAACGGATGGCCATGGGCGTTAGCCGCCGCGGGCTTATTAACGCTTACCATTTTATTTGGCACGGGGCCCGAAGGCAGCGGGGTAAAAGTAAATTTATTGGGTTTTCAACCGAGTGAAATAGTGAAGTTCCTGGTGATCATTTTCCTGGCGGGTTTTTTCGCGGCGAATGAAAAATTCATTTCGGAATATGCTACCTGGGAAAGACGGTTTTCTTTTTTCTTTTTCGCTTTGATTGCCATCGGTATTACCATATTGTTATTTTTAATTCTTGGCGATCTGGGCCCGGCAATGGTTTGTTGTTTCACCTTTATCATCCTGTTTTCTTTTTCGCGGGGCGATTTTAAAGAGATGGCGGCCGCGGTAATTTTATATATTTTATCCATCTGGATATTTAAAAGTGTTTGGTGGGGTACTTCCATTACCATTGGCTGTTTACTGCTTTATATGCTGATCAGGAAAAAGAACCTGAGTGAGTCGGCGGTGATGGCAATGGTTATCGTGAGTGGGTTCATGTTATTGGATAAAATCCCTTTTCTCTCTTCGCTGTTTCCCGGTCCAATCAGGAGATTGATTGACAGAAAAGCGATATGGGAGAATGCCTGGAACAATGAAGTGTTTGGCGGCGACCAGGTTGCGAACGGAATTTGGGCGATGAGTGGTGGCGGCATTTCGGGGCAGGGGGCGGGCGAAGGTTTTGCCAAGACAATTCCTGAAGCGCATACCGACATGATACTGCCTTCCTTTGGTGAAGAGTTTGGCTGGGCGGGAATTATTTGCATCTTCATTTTATTTTTAATTTACTTGCATCGTTCCATCGTTATCGGGCGGCAAACGGGTGCCCCCTTCCTGTTTTATTTATGCGCCGGTATTGGCATCGCTACTTTTGTGCAGTTCCTTTTAATTGCCGGGGGATCTACAGGTGCCTTACCCCTTACCGGTGTTGCATTGCCCTTTATGAGTTATGGTGGTTCATCGCTGTTTTGTAATATGCTGGGCGCAGGGTTCCTGCTATCAGCATCACATTTAAAAGGATCACCGGCGCAAATGAAATTCATTACCACAAGGCAGGATAAAAACCTGGTGCCGGCTTTATTGGCGGCCTGCGCCGGGATCATTTTGCTCACCGTGAACGTTTCTAAATATATTATCAACAATAAAAAATGGGTGGTAGAACCCGCATTGGTAGCCGACCGCGGCGGCGAGCGCATGTTTAGTTATAACCCACGTATCAATATTTTAATGAACAGGCTTCAGGCAGGTAACATACTGGACCGCAAAGGGAAATTACTGGCCACGAGTAACCATGATTTTTTGATGCGACAAAAAGATTCACTGCTCCTGCTGGGTATCTCCAAAGAAAGCCTTGAATCATTTGCTTACAAAAGGGCGGACAGGTATTACCCATTCGGTGAGCAAATGTTTTTCTGGACCGGCGATGCGAATACAGGTATTTTTAATGGTGGATCAAATGGGTATTTTGCGGAGTATGCCCATGGTGCGGCATTAAGGGGTTTTCCAACGCCTTCGGCAAAATTTCAGAAAGCGCTACACGTTTCCGTGAGAACCGGTTTTTGCCACAAACCACTACGGAGATGACCGTAAATAAAAGGGATTACAGTGCGCTTTCCTCCTTATTGCTGGCAGGTATCAACAGTGTCGAAGTACAGGCTTTCAAAAAAAGAAACCGGGATGTGCGGTTAACCCTGGATGCGGCGCTACAGACCAATATTCAAAAATCGCTA
>JAVHOI010000132.1:0-3724 GCA_036169975.1 Ferruginibacter sp.
CTACTTTATATTAAAAATAAAATAAAAAGCTAACCGGTGAATACGAATGAATTAATAAGGGGGATATTAAAAAGGCTCGGAAAGTACAGGATATTGATTTTAATAGCGGGTATTATATCCGCATTATTGTTATTTTTTTATGCCAAAAGAAGCAGGCCTGTTTACACGGCGAAAGCTACTATTTTCCCGCTTACAAACGCATCGGAAAATTCGCTTTCATCCAATACTTTAAGTGGCATACTTGGATTGGGTGATGCCCCCAAAAGTTTCAGTAATGAAGCTACGATCAATATTGTTGAATTAACGTTGAGCCGTTATGTCAGGGAGGCCGTAGCATCTACCCGGTTGCCGGCATTTGGCAATAAAACCATTACGGAATTATTGATACAGGACTACAACAATCATAAATCATTTTTTGAAAAGGATATTAAATTACCTTCCGATAGTATAGCCGCTGCCGTTGCAGGGGGCGAAATCTTAAACCCGGGTATCAATGCCAAAATGAGTAAGAACGGGGTATTGGAATTATATTATAGCCATCCCGACATAAATTTGGTCTCCCCCATTTCTTTTGCACTTATAGATAGGGTCTCTCAGTTTTATATTGACCTGAAAATAAAAAAGGCCACTGCCGATTATAATTTTACCGTACAGAAAATTGACTCATTGGATGCCATATTGAATGGTATTGACAGAAGGGCAATCCGGATACAGAACACAACGCTTTTTGCCCCGGATAAACTGGAATATGAAATACCAAAAGAAAGGATCAATTCTGATAAACAACGTTATGTTCGGCAAAGGGATATATCATTGAATAACCAGGAAGAGGCGTTGTGGCGTTTACAAAAATTAAGGCCTATTATTTCTATTTTGGATAAGCCAACAGAGCCATTTACAGTTGATAAACCATCCTTAGTGGTATATTCTATTATTGGTTTTATTGGTGGCTCAATGCTTGCGGCATTTTTATCCGTATTTTGGTTATTGTACCGCTATACCAAAAGCGAAATTTACAGGAGCCTTTTAGGTACTGATATTCCGGTGACTGTAAAATCATGATTTGCGGAATGCCCATTTAAACATTTCTTTCCAGGTTGCTTTTTTGCCATACATCAGTATGCCGGTCCTGTAGATTTTGCCGGCCAGCCAGGTAGTAAATATAAACCCCGAGATTAATAATATCATTGATACCGCAAGTTGCCAACCAGGCACCCCACTTGGTATCCTGCCCATCATCACGATCGGAGAAGTAAAAGGGATCATACTTGCCCACACCATTATTTTACTGTCGGGTGTATTCAAATTACTTGTCATGATGATGAAGGCGAAAATGATTGGCATTGTTATAGGTAGCATCAGCGATTGGGCTTCCTGCGGGTCTTCGTTTATGACACTGCCAATAGCCGCGAATAGGGATGCGTAAAAAAGATAGCCACCTAAAAAATAGAATATAAAACAACTTAGGATTAGCGGCCAGTTGATACCGCTGATATCTTTTTGCAGGTTTAGTATTTTCATAGCCATTTCATTATTGCCACCCATTGCCCCGGGCATTGCCTTATTGGCTTCACCCGCCTGTTGAATCATTTCCGACGGTAAAAACGCGGCGGCCGCGGATGATAACAGCATGATTAAAACAAACCATAAAAAAAGCTGCGTTAATCCTACCGCGGCAATACCAATAATTTTACCCATCATCAGTTGAAAGGGTTTTACGCTGCTCACCATTACTTCCGCGATACGGTTTGTTTTTTCTTCCATTACGCCCCGCATCACCATGGCGCCAAAAATAAACATCGTGATATAAATAAGGATACCACTTCCAAACCCTACCCCATAATTTATGGCCGCATTCACCTGCTCTGATTTTCCTTTTTCGGTAGTGAGCCTGTTTTCAATGGTATAAGCGCCCATGGATTCCTTGCTGATGCTGTCTAATGTTTCTTTTTGGATGCCTTTTTTTTGTAACTGATTTTTTTCAAAAGCCCTGTCAAGCCTGTTTTCTATTATTTGCTTACCATCCATGCCCAATTGTTTTTTTGAATGGATAGTGAATTTTTTTGTCACCGAATCGTTGTTAAGATTGAGTACCGCGTCATAACCCTTACTGTCAAAATTCGAGCTGTCCACATTGCTGGTAAAATCAAAAAGCATGCGGGATGAATCGCTTTTCAAATTTGATTTAAACATGCCGGGGTCGTTTACCACCGCTATTTTTTTGAGGCCCTCTTTTGATGACATGGCAAAATACGCACTGCCAAAAATAAACAGGATCATTACAATGGGTAACAAAAAGGTAGAGAGCAAAAATGTTTTATTCCGGACCCTTGTAATATATTCCCTTTTAAAAATGAGCCAGATCTTATTCATATAAATGATTTTGTACAGTTGAAATAATTCGATAATAAACTTTTAATTCACTTGTTGAAATTGCCTTGCGCCTGGTGTGCCTTCCACTAATTTGATGAATATATCATTTAACGATGGCAATACTTCATTGAAGGAATGAACAGCGATGCCCTGGTTAATAAAATATTTCAACACATCGTTGGTAGTGCTCTCGGGCTGTAGTTTTATTAATAGATGGTTAGGTTGGTGGCTGATTACTTCAAAAATATAAGTCATTAAATTTTCAGCTATGGTTGCCGCGCCTATTTGATATATATTCTCCTTATACTTGTTTTTAATACCCGATACGGTTCCGTCCAAAATTTTTTCCCCTTTGTTTACCAATACAATATGGTCGCAAATTTCTTCTACCTGTTCCATCCTGTGGGTGCTGAATATAATTGTGCTGCCATTTTTAGAGAGATTAAAAATTTCATCCTTTATTAAATTGGCATTTATGGGATCTAATCCGCTGAACGGTTCATCAAGTATGATTAATTTAGGCTCATGGAGCACGGTAATTACAAATTGTAATTTCTGGCTCATGCCTTTACTGAGGTCTTCTACCTTTTTGTTCCACCAGCTTTGCATTTCAAATTTCACGAACCACTCTTTAATTTTGCGGGTAGCATCTTGTTTACTCAATCCCTTTAACTGCGCCAGGTACAGCGCCTGCTCCCCTATCTTCATTTTTTTGTACAAGCCCCGTTCCTCCGGCATGTAGCCGATGTATGCCACATCATTTACCGGGTCGTATTTTTTACCATTAAAAATGATGTGGCCACTATCCGGGTAGAATATCCCGGTGATCATGCGTAACAAAGTTGTTTTACCGGCGCCATTGGGGCCAAGCAAACCAAAGATACTGCCCTGCTCAATATTAAGGCTGATATCATCCACCGCCTTTTGCGTAGCAAAATATTTTTTCAGGTTATGCAGTTCTAAAATATTCATCGGTTATTTATTTGAGATGTAAGATTAAGGAAAATTACCCAATAAGAGTAAATGGCTCAATGTGAAAATGGCTCAATGTGAAAATGGCTCAATGTGAAAATGGCTTAATGTGAAAATATTTTAATTCAAAAATTCAATCGTTTGAATAAAAGCTATTCAAAAGAATATTTTATTTTCACCTTTGTCATGGCTGTAATCAAAAATCAATTTTATTTCATTATGAAAGACAACTTCATAATGAGTGTTTTCATTTTTAAATTGAATCATTGAGAAGTTTTCAAATTAACACGTTAGCAATCTGCTTCGCAACCCTCTCCCCATCCATTGCGGCACTTACAATGCCGCCTGCATATCCTGCGCCTTCGCCGCAGGGGTAAAG
>JAVHOI010000133.1:0-3714 GCA_036169975.1 Ferruginibacter sp.
CCGCCACTACTGTACGCATACCGGTAATGGGTGGCCACAGCGAAAGTGTGAACATTGAGTTTGAAAATGAATTCGACCTTGATGAACTGAAGGCGCTGCTAAGTAAAGCGCCCGGTATTGTGGTGCAGGATGATATTGCCAACAATATTTATCCGATGCCATTAACGGCCCATGAGAAGGACGAAACTTTTGTAGGAAGATTAAGAAGGGATGAAACCCAGGCGAAAACCCTTAACTGCTGGATAGTAAGCGATAACCTGCGTAAGGGCGCCGCCACCAATGCCGTGCAGATTGCGGAGTATTTACTGGAGAAGGGGATGTTGTAAAATATCCGCTTACTTTAAAAAAAATATTTATTTTGAAAATTCAGGCTTTTCATTTCATACTTTATTAAAAAAAACGGCCACTTTTTAAAGTCGGCCGTTTTTAATTTTATTTAAAATTTCCTTTAAACCAGGATCTCCTATTCAAAATTTTTGAAGCTTTTTCAATAACTTAACTAATCGTCCATATCTCGCTACCCCTTAATAATTTATCCAGGTCGCCTTTACCTTTTTTAGCGATTAACTCATCTATCTGCATGGTCATGCTATCTTCGTAGCAAGCCCTGTCCGTTTCGTAAAATACACCGAATGGCCTTGGCAAATGTGCAGCTAATTTAGGATCATCAAACATGCGGATCAAAATCTGCGCTTTATAAAAATCCCTGTCATCATGTACCCATAAATCATCAACACTTGCACCGCCTTCTCCTATTTCAACGATCACCGGTTTAAAACCATCTAATTTAATACCTTTATTTTGTGAAGTGCCAAATACCAATGGTTTGCCCTGTTCCAAAAACAATACTTCTTCGGGCTTGGTACTCTTTTCCGTAAAAATTTCGAAAGCCGCATCATTAAAGATGAGACAGTTTTGGTAGATTTCTAAAAATGAAGAACCCCTGTGCGCCTGCGAACGCAATAACATAGCCTGCAAATGTTTTGGATCCCTGTCCATCGTTCTGGCAATAAATGTTGCATCTGCGCCCATTGCAAGCGCCAAAGGATTAAAGGGATGATCAATACTGCCAAAGGGCGATGATTTTGAAATCTTATTTACTTCGGATGTGGGAGAATATTGCCCCTTGGTTAATCCGTAAATCTGGTTATTGAACAACAATATATTTACATCAAAATTTCTTCGTAGTATGTGAATGGTATGATTGCCACCAATGCTCAACCCGTCACCATCACCGGTAACGATCCAGACACTCAACTCCGGACGGGCGGCTTTTAGCCCACTTGCTACTGCCGCGGCCCTGCCATGTATGCTGTGCATTCCATAAGTATTCATATAATATGGAAAACGGCTGCTACAGCCGATACCGGATATTATTACAATATTTTCTTTGGGAATGCCAAGCGTTGGCATCACTTTTTGTACCTGCGCAAGGATTGAATAATCACCGCAGCCGGGGCACCAGCGTACTTCCTGGTCGGTAGAAAAATCTTTTGCGGTTAAGGTTTGGGTAGGGATTGCTGTTGCTGTCGCATTCATATAACTGTATATTAAAAGGCAAAGTTAAAGAAAAAAACATGGAATAGGTTAAGTGGATAAGGTTAAAATATAAATAAGAGAAACAGGAATATGAAGTAAATGATTTATATAAAATAAATTTTGCGGAATAGTCGGAGAATAAAAAACAGTTTGGAATAAAGGAATATTTGGATTCGTAAACAAGTTTGTAGCTAAAAATTGGAGCGGTTAAAAATGTATTTGTAAATTATTAAATTTATCGGTTAAAAAAAACAAACCTTCCCAACTTATTTCAAATTTCAGGTCTACGGATTTTGCAAGGATTAAAAAAGCATTCATCCTATTTTTTGCAACCTTCCAAAAAATCTTTTATCCCCATCACAATTTTATTAACCAACTGTTGCTGAAATTCCGGATCCAGGATTTTCATTTCCTCTTCCAGGTTGCTGAGGAACAATGCCTCCACCAGGGCATTCGGATATTCAATCGGGCTATTAAGCATGAAATTAAAAGAACCGGTATTGCCGTTTCCCTTCAAACCTAATTCCAGCATACGTTTGTAAATATCCAAACTTAAATTCCGAAAACCCACATAGCGATAAAAAGTACCGGTACCACCTACCCTTATCGGATCTTCCGAAGCGTTTAAATGAATGCTAACCAACAGATCGGGTAAGCTATCCCTGTAAAAAAGAATGCGTTCCTTGTTGTCAAAAAATTCCTCTCTTGTTCGTGTCATGGTTACTTTAGCGCCTTCATTTTCCAAAGCCATTTGTAATTTTAAAGCTACCGCAAGGGTTAATTCTTTTTCAAGTACACCGGTAGGGCCTACAGCTCCCGAATTGGTTCCTCCGTGCCCGGCATCCACGGCAATGGTTAAATTATTAAGCGCTAAATTATCCGGTTGTTGCTTTACTTTAATTACCAGGGTATTGCCAACATAATACAACTGATGCCCCCAATGCTGTGCATGATTGAGTTCAATGGTGATCCTGAATACATCATCCTCCTTTTGTTCGTAATAAACATTTTTAATTTCCTTTACGGTTTGCAGTTGGGTTATCCAGTTGGTGTTGTTGGTAGCGCCAAAAATATCCACAACTATGCTTGAAGGGTTGGTTAATTGAAATGACTGGTAAGGCAGCCTTTCGAACATTCCAACTTTTACATAATCGTATTTGTCATCGCCATACACATTCCAGTTGGTGGACAGCGATGCGGGCGTGAAAGTCCCTTTGGGCATCAGTTCTGCCAGATCATCCGGGATATAGGCAGTATGGTTTTTTGATAATTGCACTTTATAATGTGGACCAACTTTTCCAACAATCTTTAATACAATATTGCTATCGAGATAACCGATTTTAGCCCCGCCCAACCGGTCATCGCCCAACCCGTATTCCAAATGCGACAGCCTCCCTTTGGTGATGGCTATTTCTGAATCAAACGGGGAGAGTATCGAAAAATTATTGGTAGTTTCTTTGGTAATCGTGTTGCCTGCTGAATCGGTTATTGTAACCGCTATCTTCTTCACATTAAGACTATCCGACTCTTTGATAAAATATTCTCCCTGGTAAATGCCGGGCATTCCATTGGTTTGCGTTAAAGGCAATTCGTATAAAAAATTATTTTGCATCGTCCTTACTACGCAACTCGTCAAAGCTTTCACCCTGAATTGAATCTTGTCGCCAGGCATCAATATGAGGTTGCCTTCGGGTAAGGTTTTAATACTTTCTATATCCAGCGTTTTAACAGACTCAGCAGGTTTAGGAAACGTGTAAGTATAGCTGATTTTTTTTGTAAGTGATTTGTTCCCGGATCCTGATAAAATCTTAATCACGGAATCGCCCGGAGCTAAATTTATTTCATAGGCGAATGCGCCGGTTGGATACACTTTTACGGGTTTACCATTGATGTTGAGTGCGCAATTTTTGCAGGTGGATCCAATAATAAACTGCCTCGAAGATTGAACGGCATTGGATGTTTTATAAGGATTGGTTAAGCGGATAAAGGGCTTATTATTTATCTGGGAAAATCCCGCCCCCGACATCAATATTAAAAACAGCGTAAGAAAATTTTTCATGGGTGTAAGGTAATTTTTTTTATGCTTCATGCCCAAACAAAAGGCCATTCCCGATGTGTGGGAATGACCTTGTTTATATTTTCGGGTAAAAAATAAACGTGGTGAGCCACCCTTTG
>JAVHOI010000134.1:0-3694 GCA_036169975.1 Ferruginibacter sp.
GAGAAATACTGATCGCCCAACGTATAATTCAATTGCCTGCTGTTGCTGCTCCAGTGCAGGTTTATGCCGGCGTCTTTCGAAACTTTTGTAACCGGGAAATCAAGTGTGCCGCCTGCCAGTTCCATCGGCTTGCCCGTATGCGGAAATGCCGCTACATAAACCTGGTGCAGGTCAACAAAAGCAACCCGGTTATCATCCGGCGATACGGAAAACTGGCTTGCATAAGTACTGGTAAATATTGTACGGTCATCGCTGCCATCAGGTTTATAACTGCCATAAGTTTTTTTCAACGAACCGAAAATATTACCTCCTGTTTGATAATATATCCTGTCGCCACTGCTGTTGAATTTTGGATATTCGCCCTTGTCACTAACAAAGGAAGGAACCCCGCCGTTTGCATTAATAATATACACACCCGGCTTTACAGAATAGGTAACGCCCATGATTATATCACCTCCTTCTTTACCGTAAACAATTTTTTTGCCATCAGGCGAAAAGGACGGGGTCCTGTATATCCCTTTTTCAGCGGTTATTTTTTGCGGCTTTGCAGCTCCGTTAGTATTCAACCTGCAGATGCTTCCCATCGCCGTATCGTTCCAGGTAACATACACAAGGGTTTTCCCATCAGCGGAAAATGCCGGCTCTGATTCAAAATCAAATCCGGTTGTCAGGCGTATGGGTTTGCCATCGGGCAATACTTTTTTCCAGAGATAACCAACCGCATTAAACACCATCATTTTTCCATCAGGTGAAGTAGTTGCATGGCGGATTACATTTACATTAAATTCATCCGGGTTTATGTTTTGCTTAAAACGGACAGCATCCGTTATGCGTTCCTTTACATTGCAGGTAAAAGGGATTTCTGTTGATTCATTGGCCTTGTCAATATCAATTTTCAATATTTTCCCACCACTCCAGATTACAATATTTTTATCGCCGGGCATCCAGGAGAAACCAGTATAAATACCAAAAATGCTCCAAGCCTCCTGCTGGTCTTTAGACAGCTTATCATAAACAGGCCATTCCTCCCCTGTTTCAAGATTACGCAAATACAAAACCGTTTTCGTACGGATGCGTTTTACAAAAGCAAGAGTTTTTCCATCATGAGAAATCTGTGGACGTGCAGCGCCGCCCGGGCCGCCGGTTACATTTTCAATGGTTCCCTTTTCCCTGTCAAATCTTTTGATGACAAAAATTTGGTTGTTGGGATCCTTGTTGTATTGGAAGCCCCCTCCGGGATAAACATCTTCACTATAGTAAATATATTTTCCATCCGCCGAAGCGCTTGGTTCATTCAGGTCCTGCTGATCATTTTTTCTTGGCGTAAGTTGTAACCCGTTTCCACCATTGATATGGTAAATCCACAATTCGCCGGCACCCAATGAACGGGTGGAAGTAAAATGTTTTCGTGCGATAATATATTGCCCGTCCGGCGACCACACCGCATTGTTCAAAAGTTTAAACGATTCTTTGGTCACCTGCCTTGCATGGCTGCTATCCCTATCCATCACCCAGATATTATCTCCCCCACCAGCATCTGAAGTAAACAATATTTTTTTACCATCGGGGCTGAACCGTGGCTGCACTTCAAACGCCAGGCCCTGCCTTAAAATTTTTGCCTGCCCGCCGGTAACCGGCATCGAGTAAATATCACCCAGCAGGTCGAATACGATTTCTTTTCCATCAGGCGAAACATCCAGGTTCATCCAGGTGCCTTCATTAACCCTAAAGGCTACTTCTTTAAAAGGCCCCTCAGAGTTGTTTACATCCCATTTCTTTTTTTCCTGTGCCACCAGGGTAATAGCTGATAAAATAATCGTGCAGGCGAAAATCAGTCTGTGCATCATAATAATCCGTTTTCGTTTTAAGAAACATTGAAGGTATTGAATAGCAGAGAGAATTTTAAACTTTTAATCAATGGATTAAAATAGCCACTTATCCTCTACCTAAAAGACCAGATGGGAAACGTGAATTATTATCTTTTTTGGATTCCTGATTTTTATTTTTCAGGCCGCAAAATCTTATTAAATAATGTTGCCTTTCTATTTTTGTTTTTCTACTATTTTCAAATTAAACCGGGATGATTGAATTGAACATAATACCCCATAAAAAGGAAGTACTTGCAAAAGTTATTTCTTGTTTGTATTTTGTTTTATTCTTAAATTTCTTAATCTAAATCATAATAAAATGAAAGAAAATCAATTTAAGTCAACATCGCCGCGCCGCGCCTTTATCGGCACCCTTGCCGCCGGCGCTGCTACCATTGGCCTTGCTTCGTTATCTCCTTTGCGCACAAGCGCCAGGGCGATATCTGAAACGGGCGATGAAAATAACGAACCGGGATCCCCTGATGAATGGTTCAATAAGATAAAAGGAAAGCATCGTATTGTATTTGATGTTACGGCACCTCACGAAATATTTCCTTTTGCATGGCCCAGGGTTTTCCTGATGACAAACGGGAAAACCGGCAGCCCGGAAAAAGACTGTGGCGTGGTGGTGATCCTTCGCCATAACGCAATCCCTTATGCATTTGAAAGCAAGCTTTGGGAAAAGTACAAATTTGGAGAAGTATTTAAAGTGGATGACCCTGCCACCAAATCCCCTTCCGTACGTAACCCTTTCTGGCAACCAAAGAAAGGCGAATTTAAAGTGCCCGGAATTGGAGAAGTGGAAATTGGCATAAATGAATTACAGCAAAGCGGTGTGATGTTCTGTGTTTGTGATGCCGCCATGACCGTATTCAGCGCGGTATTGGCCGAAAAAATGAACATGGGTGCCGCTGAAGTAAAAAAAGAATGGGTAGCTTCCTTATTGCCAAAAATACAGGTGGTGCCATCCGGGGTATGGGCTGTTGGCAGAGCGCAGGAGCATCAGTGCTCGTATTGTTTTGTGTCATAATTTAAAAATTAAAATCGTGAAAAGTATTATTGGCCTTAATAAACTGAATTACTTTTCACGTTTTTTTTGTTTCATTTTTTACCCCGGATTAACGCTTATGTTTTTTCATTTCATTGAATGGGCCATACTTATGTTGTAAAGCCGTAAAGCTATCCGCAAAGGGGCCAAAAGGATAATCAACAGGCTTCGTATTTATCTTCATCCAGTCATAGCTAAAATATCTTTCGGGCCGCTGCCGCGAATTTACATAAGCCGCTACATCCCATGCTTCTTCATCCGTTAACTGTGGCTGGGATGGCATTGCAGTAAAAGGCATGTTGTACTTTACGAAACCTGCAAAACGGGAAAGGCGATAAAGCCCTGCACTTACATTATAACTTTGCGGCCCCCAGAGCGGGGGATAAACATACCCGGTTGAATCAGGTTTCATCTGGCCTGCACCATTTGCCCCGTGGCATCTTTGGCATTTGCTGATAAAAATTATTTTCCCTTTCCCGGTGTCTGAAGCCCGAATCAAAAAAGGGACCTCAGGTACACCGGTACCGGGAGGTTTAACTCCCTTTGCCACATCTTTTCCTAACCAGTTAATATAGGCAGCCATTGCTTTCATTTCCTTTCCAAGGCTATCTAATTTCTTTCCATTGAGGCTTCGTTCCATGCATTCATTTATGCGGTATTCCACCGTTTCAATCCTTCCGCTCCTGTCCCTGTATTTTGGATAAGTAGATGCAACGGCCCCAAATGAATTTCCATAAGGCCGGGTACCTGCATCAATGTGGCAATGCTGGCAATCCAT
>JAVHOI010000135.1:0-3688 GCA_036169975.1 Ferruginibacter sp.
AACGCTGTGAGCCTGCATAGGCGGACCTGGTTAAAATAAATACTCTTTTGGCAGGATTGGTTTCTCTTTGGCCTTCATAAACGCCTTTTGAATTTTGAAGGGCGAAGGCATTAAAATATTTGGTGGATGAGCCCAGGGCATTGGGTCCCATTATTTGTTTACGCTTTTCAACCGGCAGGTTGCTGTGAATATCAGGTTCGGTGGCGTCTAACCACCAGGCATCCACGCCTTTGCTGTAAAGATTTTTATTGATAAGGTTCCAGAACCCTTTACGTGCATTGGGATTGAAAGCATCATAAAAAGTAGAAACATATCCTTTACCGATCCAGTCCCTTTGCTGATTGGCGATATTCCTTTTGTATAGCCAACCGCTATCGTTGAACCGTTTAAAATTATCTATCCCTTCATAAAATTTAGGCCACACAGAAATCATAAACTGCGTATGGTATTTTTCATGCAGCGTTTTTATCATGGCATCCGCATCCGGAAAACGGGCCTTATCAAACTGCTGGCTTCCCCATTTATCCTGTTCCCAGTAGCTCCAGTCTTCCACAATATTATCCAATGGGATTTTTCGTTTTCTAAACTCACTTACCGTATTAATTATTTCTTCCTGTGTCTTGTATCTTTCCCTGCTTTGCCAAAAACCAAAAGCCCATTTTGGCAGCAGGGTAGCCTTGCCGGTAAGATCCCTGTATCCTCCAATCACCTCATCCATACTTTCACCATACACAAAATAATAATCTACATTATTGCCGGCTTCCGAACTGAAACCGAATTCATTTTTGCTACCACCCTGCAATGGGCTTAGCCATTTACAGGAAATATAAGACTCCCCTCCATCGGGATCCCACTCTATTTTAAAGGATTTCTTTTCGCCTTTTGTGAAAAACACTTTGATCAGCGTGGTCCCCGTATTCCAGGACTGGCGCCACTTATCAGCCAACAGTTTACCATCTATCCATAGTTTGGTATAGCCTGCTGATTTTAATAAAAAATTATGGACACCGGTAAAGCCGGATGATACGGTTCCCTCCCATTTTACGGTTACATCTTTTAATTGTACACCATCGGGTAAATTTTTTAAGGAAGGGATATCATTGTATTCTATTTCCGACTCTGCACGTGTGGTTACAATTTTGTCAGAATTAGCTTTACTGATGTAAGTTGCGGTAAGCCATCCCTGATCTCCATTAGCTGAAAATAATTTAAGCGTTGATAGGGGATTGTAGTCGCGGCTGTCCATTACTTTTGTGATGGAATAATTATCCCATAAAATACCATAATTTTTATTGGATATTAGAAAGGGAATTGCCACTACTGAATTATATTGGGAAAGATCCACCTGGCTGTTCTTATAATTCATTATGCCATTCTGGTGCTGGCCCAGCCCATAAAATGCTTCATCCGGCGTTGATTGAAACGACTGGCTCACTTCATAGGATTGTTCACCAGCAATAATGTTGCCTCTGAAAGTTTTACCGCCGCCCCTGGCCTCCTGCAATATTGGAAGGTCATTTTTATCCGTAAAATTTATTTCTCCGGTACTCGTTAATACTTTGGCCTGTATATATTCAGTAGATAACACCACAATATCACCCGATTCTTTTACGTCCCATTTTACCGTGCTTCTTTTCTTATCTTCAATCATCAGGCTTTTATCCAATGCAAAGCTGTCAATTGGTGTAGCGGTTACATGAATGATCTTGTCGCTTACGATCTGAAGTTTCACGAGCCTGGGCGAATTATTTCTTTTTTCTTTTACAGTGATAAGGATTCCATCTGCCAGTTTAATGTAGCCTGCAGGAAAGCTTGAAGCCGTAAAAATTAAAAGCGATAAAATGGAAATAAAAGGAATGGTAAGGCTGACAATTATTTTTTTAAGCATAGCATCTTATATTTTTCAGCCCGGTTCTTTGTAAATATTAACGCAGGCTTACTGATTTTTAATACGCTAAAGGTACTTAATAGAATATATACTTTTCGGACAGATAGATATCATACCAACCGGACGGCAGTTTTGATTCGTTAACCATTATAAAAAGATAAAAAAAAGGAAGCACACGATATTCATTTACCATCGCCTGAAAGGATTTTTGCCCCTTCCTCCTCAATAACGGATTTAATCTTTCCTTTAAAAAGCGTTGCTATGAAAGGCAACACAATGCCCACCTGTACCGAGGTTTCATATAACCTGATGGTACCGGAAACCGGATGCCCGCTCATGGAAAATTTAAAAGTACCGGTATCTTCTTTCCAGTCTTCTTCAAGGTTTTGTACCTTATCGCCAAATTGGGTTTTTACATTGTCCAATAATTTCCGGACCCTTGTTTCGGCTTCGGCCCTGGTTAATTGATGTGGGATATCTACTGTCATAATAATTTCAAAGGTAAAGCTTACCGCCACTTTTCAATGATTTTTACCTGTACTTCAAATTAATTATTCATCATTTATTTACCAATACACACATTCTAATCACCCATCATTCATTACTCATCATTCATCATTCATTTCTCCTATCTAAACCCTCATACCGATTTTAGCCCTGTTTTTGGGGGCTGAAAAAACTGATGGGGTTAAATCAAATCCTGCCTTAAAAATATTTGCCAGGGTAGTTTGGATTAATGAAAGAAAGACGGGATGGGTTTCAATTGAGAATAGGGTTAAACTTCGCACCGTTGCCATTTACGCATCAAACCTGTTTGATCATTAAATAAAATTTAGCTGAATTATTGACAAAATAAAGTACTTTGAAGAAAAAATAATCTCATGAGCCATCATCAAAAACCAGAACACCATATCCGTTCGTACAAAATAGCGGCACAAACCGCAGGCCTTGTCGCTTGTATTTTTATACTCTTTTATTATGCCGGAAGAGGTGTGCCGGAAATATTAAAAATGGATGAAAACGAAATGATGCCATTCCTTCCATTCCTGATAATACCATTTGCAGGATATATCGTAACCTGGTACAAAGAATTCGCGGGAACCGTGATGATGGCAGCCGGTGGAATCATCCTGCTTGCATTCTTTATCATAAAGGGCGACACCGCTATGGGGCTGGTATATGGACTACCTTTTATGCTTGCAGGCAGCATATTTCTTGTTCATATCAATAAACGGATTCAATTAAAAAGAAAGCTATAATAGTCAGCACCCGGATAGTAAATGCAGCTTTTAAAAATTGGTAACAACAGCGGATTTTGTTGTTGGGTAATGTTGGAGCATAATCATTTAATTATAGTCTTATATCAGCAATAATTGTAAATCTACATTTATCCGTTTATGGATAATTCATTCAACATGGATGCCGGCATTTTTTATTTTTTTGTAAAAACAAGTGAAACTGAATTGATACAATACCGCAGCCCTGTTGGCTTTGGCCCATCGTTAAATACATGGCCTAAATGCGCCCCACACCTGTTGCAGGTAACTTTGGTGCGATCCATATTGTAACTATTATCCGCCTCTTCCAAAATGACAGCTTTATTGATTGGCTGCCAGAAGCTTGGCCACCCGGTACCACTATCAAATTTTGTAGTGGAGCTAAAAAGCTCCTGGTTACAACATGCACATTTGTAAATTCCCTTTTCATGATTATCCCAATACTTGCCCGAATATGCCCGCTCGGTCCCCTCCTTCCTGGTTACCTGATATGCTTCCGCACTCAGTTGTTTTTTCCATTCCG
>JAVHOI010000136.1:0-16723 GCA_036169975.1 Ferruginibacter sp.
AAAAAAAGTAGCAATTTTTAAAACGTCATAACGCCTTAACGGCAATAAAAAAAGTTAACTTAACGGCATTGGGCTTTAGCCGGACTATTTAAAATGGCCATTTGCATCTGTATCAATTATTGAATCAGAAGTTTGCTAAAATCCATTTTTGGCTGAAGCCAAACTTCCTTATTAATTTTTCTTATCCACTGGCTAAAGCCAGTGGCAATTCACCTAAAGCCAGTGGCAATTCAAGAGTGAATTAATAATCAGGGTAACCTGATTGAAATGAAAAAATTTACCGGACTATTGATTTAGGACAATAAGTGAAAATAAATAAATATATACTTTACCTCGTAAAATTTATTGGAGCATTTTGTATCTTATATTTTGGTACAAAGGCCATCATAGGGCTTACGGTACCGGGTGGATATTACAGCCCTTTCGTGGCCCGGTATCTTGATTACCCATCCCTGCTGCGTAATTCCTTACTCCATGGTACCCGCATGATGGCAGCGGTTTTTGGATTTGATACCTACATCAGGGATGCCTATCATGTTACCATGGTGAATGGCAGAGGGGTACACCTGGTATATGCCTGCCTGGGGTACGGGTTATTGAGTTTCTGGATATCATTTGTTTTCGCCAATGGCGGAAGTTTTTTCAAAAAAATGAAATGGATGATTGGGGGCTGCGTTGCTATATGGCTGATTAATGTGATGAGGATAAGTTTAGTATTGATAGCTGCCAACCGGCATTGGAAAATTAAGGTAACAATGGAGCAGCATACACTTTTTAATATCATCGTGTATGCCTGTATTTTATTAATGATGTGGTTGTTTCAGCGTTCGGATAGAGCTATTCCCAAAGTCGGGTGAAATGCTGAGGTATTGAATCCTGTACTTTATAATTTAATAAAAGAGATAGTCTGATTTTATTTTTGAAACCCTTTTGTTTGGTATAATGAGGGGTTTTACAATAAGAGGATATTTGTTGCAGTGCAGGAGCAACAGGCTGTTACAACTACCCGGGAACAGGTATCATTTCCATCCTGTCATCAGAAAATCCAGCAACCCTATAAATCGTCATAAATGATCATAATCGGTATCAACGCTTATCATGCTGATTCATCGGCAGCCATATTTGTAAATGGGAAATTAATAGCCGCTATTGAGGAAGAGCGTTTTAGAAGAATAAAACACTGGGCCGGTTTTCCAAAACTATCCATAGAGTTTTGTTTAAAGGAAGCTGGAATAAGCTTTGAACAGGTGGACTATTTTGCCATAGGCCGTGATCCAAAGGCGAAGCTTTTTAAAAAAATAAAGTTCCTTGTAAAAAATCCGGCAGGCAGTTTTGGGGTAATCAAAGACAGGATTAAAAACAGCCGGAAAGCCTCTTCCATTGAAAAAGAACTTTCACAAATTTCGGGTTTACCGGAATATGCTTTTACCCGAAAAATAATACAGGTGGAACATCACCGGAGCCATATCGCTTCGGCGTTTTTCGCATCCCCTTTTGAAAGCGCTGCTTGCTTGTCCATTGATGGTTCCGGTGATTTTACCACAACCATGATTGGGATGGGCAACGGCAACCAAATAGAGATTTTGGATTCAGTTGACTTTCCTCATTCCATTGGAATATTTTATACCGCATTCACGCAGTTGCTGGGCTTTCCGCATTATGGGGATGAATATAAAGTGATGGGAATGGCTCCTTATGGTGAAGCTAATTACATTGAAAAGCTGGCCAGGGTAGTTCAGCTTACTGCCAATGGTTTATTTAAATTAAACCTTTCTTATTTTCGTTCGGCCACCGAAGGGGTGATCACTTACGGGGATGATAATGTTCCTGTGGTAGCGCCCATGTACAGCAAAAGGATGATTCAGGAATTTGGAGCGCCCCGCAAAAAGGATGAACCCTTAACTCAATACCATAAAGATCTTGCCGCTTCTGTACAAAGCATGACGGAAAAAGTAATTTTTCATATACTGCAACACCTGCACCATAGAACCGGTTCAGACAATTTGTGTATTGCCGGTGGCGTGGCGCAAAACAGTGTGGCCAATGGAAAGATAACTAAGAATACGCCCTTTAAAAATATGTATATACCATCCGCGGGGCATGATGCGGGGATTGCGATGGGCGCTGCTTTGTATGTGCAGCATCAGTTGCAAAAAACAGGAAGGCAGCCTGCCATTATGAGCGCTTATACGGGCAGTCATTTTACCAATGAAACCATAAAAGAATTACTTATTGAAAAAGGCATTTCTTTTTCACAATACGAAGATGAAATTCTTTTTGATAAGGTATCGGAATGCCTGATCAATGGGGGAGTAGTGGGATGGTTTAATGGCCGTGCTGAATTTGGGCCCCGTGCACTGGGTGGCCGTTCCATTCTTGCGGATCCAAGGCGGAATGACGCCAAAGAATTATTGAACCTGAAAATAAAACGCAGGGAAAGTTTCCGTCCCTTCGCGCCTTCCATTTTAAAAGAATATGTAAATGATTTTTTTGAGGCGAATGAAGAAGTCCCCTTTATGGAAAAAGTTTTTCCGGTTAAAAAAGTAAAGCGGAAAGAGATACCCGCTGTAACCCATACGGATGGTACCGGAAGGCTGCAAACGGTTGATAAAAAAATATCTCCACGCTATTATGCGCTGATTGAAGCATTCAGAAAAAAAACCGGTATCCCCATTTTGCTGAATACTTCTTTCAACGAAAATGAGCCAATCGTTAACCTGCCCGTTGAGGCGCTCAATTGTTATCTCCGTACCAATATGGACATGCTGGTAATGGAAAATATTTTGGTAGAAAAAGTTTGAAGATAACCTTTACTGAAAACAGGTAAAGGCTTTTAAAAAATAATTAAAATCAAAACCGCTTGTTACAATTTTAAAAATCAGCTCAGATTATTCATCAGTTCCTGAAGTTAATTGTTATTTTGCAGTGCGAAATGGAAAATCAGTTTCAACCACAATGAAGGTTTCAATCATAACAGTAACGTATAATTCGGCGGCTTACCTAAAGGATTGTATCAATTCTGTTGTGGAACAACATTACCCGGATATTGAATATATCATAGTTGATGGCGGATCAACAGATTGTACCCTGGATATTATTAAGAAGTACGAACCCCATATCGCCAAATGGGTAACCGAAAAAGACCGGGGAATGTATGATGCCATCAATAAAGGGATCGCCCTCGCTACCGGAGATATTATCGGCATATTGAACAGTGATGATATGTTAGCTTCCAATGACGTGGTTGATGCTATAGTTGACTGTTTTAATGAGCATCAGTTAGATGCGGTATATGGCGATCTTGTGTATGTAAATAAAACGAATACCAATAAAGTTATCCGCCTATGGAAAGGGTTTTCGTATAAACGTTATCGTTTCCTGTACGGCTGGATGCCGGCTCATCCCACTTTTTATTTGCGTCGTGAATTAATTGGTGATTCCGGTGGATATGAATCACATTATTTCACCGCGGCGGATTACGAATTCATGGCAAGATACCTTTACCGCTATCGGATCAGTGCCCGTTATCTGCCAAAACTTATTGTAAAAATGAGGGTAGGCGGGCAAAGCAATGTTACCCTAAAAAGCAGGCTGCGGGCCAACCGCAGGGATTATCTTGCCATGAAAAAAAACAGGATACCGCTTCCATTCCTGGTTTCATTATTAAAGCCGGTTATTAAACTTCATCAATATTATTATTCGCTGTTTCATAAATTGTAAATATCGTTACAGCAATTGACGCTCCCTTTCAATATTTAATTTCAGCTTTCCTGCTTTTTTCAGGTAGGGTTATTGCCACTATTCCTGCATAGTGTGGATACAAATTAATAAAGTAATATTTTTTATTATTTCCTGATAATACCCGATGATACCTGGTTTATAAAATAGTTAGGGCGGATACTGATTAATTCCCTTCATTTGAATGGCCCAGTATTTGTATTGCTGGTTCTTTATAGTAAATGAATACCTTATTTATAAATAGCTTCTTAGTAACTTGCATTCTTTGTAACCCATGTTTAACTTTTTTAAGAAAAAAAATATCGCCCCCTCATCACCTGCCTGTCTGCCTTTTCAAACAGATATTCATTCCCATATATTGCCAGGTATTGATGACGGTTCACCTGATATAGAAACCTCTCTGCGTTTGGTAAAAGGTATTTATGATCTTGGAATCCGTAAAACGGTTGCTACCCCGCATGTAATATCGGATATTTATAGAAATACTCCCGACACCATTAATGCGGCTTTGAAACTATTGCGGCAAGCCTGTATAGCGGCGGAAATTGACATTGAGATTAATGCAGCGGCTGAATATATGCTGGACGATTATTTTTTGAAACTGATTCAGGATCATTCCCCATTACTTACGATACATGAAAATATTATCCTCACCGAACAGTCTTACGCTTCTTCATCGAATAACCTTAATGAAATAGCTTTCGCTATAATGGCAAATGGTTATCGCCCGATTATGGCGCACCCGGAGCGGTATTTTTATTATCATGATGATTACAGTATTTAT
Source organism: Ferruginibacter sp. (assembly GCA_036169975.1). Lineage (GTDB taxonomy): Bacteria > Bacteroidota > Bacteroidia > Chitinophagales > Chitinophagaceae > Ferruginibacter. The sequence goes on from JAVHOI010000136.1 coordinate 4,523, forward strand.
GGGCATCTAAAAGACATGGGCTTTTTTTTACAGATAAATATTTTGTCATTGACTGGTTATTATGGCAAGCCGGTTGCCAGGGCGGCAAAGTATATTCTGGAGAATGATTTGGCCGATTTTGTGGGTACGGATATGCACCATGATCGGCATCTGGCCATAATGCAAAAAGGTGAGAACCTTGAATTGTTTAAGAAATACCTTGATAAAAAAACTTATAATGTATTAAGCGAATTTTAATTTTTTTCTTAAAAAAATTAAAAACACAGGCTCTTTAAGGGAGCCTTTTTTATTAAGGATACCTGTACTCTTTTTTTTCGGATTTTTCACTAAAAGTCTTTTGGGCTGCCAACTCCGGGGTCATCAAATGAATTGAATCTGCCGATGGTTTGCAATTGTGGTCGTTCGTTTGAAATGCATCCTGTAATGCGCTCTGCCCGATTGGGTGCATTTCAAAATGTCGCACAGGGTTGCCAACCTTTTATAGCCACTTATTATTTGTAAAACTATTGCCAAGGTTGGCAACCCTCCAGAGAATAGTACTTCAATTTGAAATACACCCGACCGATTGATGAAGTTAATTTTCTTTAATTTTGTACCGAATGAAACAACTTGCAGCCCTTAATCCTTTTTTTTGGAAATACCGGTACCGGTTTTTTTTAGGTATCCTCTTTATTATTCTCACTAATTATTTCAGGATACTGGCTCCTCAACTGACCGGTTATGTGGTGAACACAGTTGTAAATAAAGCAGCTCAATCTACTGCTATCAATCATCAGCAAGTTCAAAAAAAAGAGTATGATTTTGTTGTACAAAAGATTATCCTGAGATTAGAGGGAACCAGCTTTAGCCAAAAGATTTTATGGTGCGGTATCACGTTACTGATTCTTGCTTTAATCAGCGGTATATTTATGTTTTTAATGCGGCAAACCATTATTGTAATGAGCAGGCTGATTGAGTATAATCAGAAGAACCAGGTATATGACCATTACCAGCAATTAGACACCAGCTTTTATAAAACCCACAGTACCGGCGACCTGATGAGCCGTATTTCAGAAGACATAAGCCGGGTAAGGATGTACACCGGCCCGGCGCTGATGTATTTTATCAACCTCGCCGCCGTGCTTGCATTCAGCATTTTTTTTATGATTCAGGCCAGTCCAAAACTTACCCTGATCGCTTTATCACCCTTACCCTTACTCGCTGTAACGATTTATTTTGTAAATACAATAATTAATAAAAAAAGTGAACGCATACAGGCACTCCTGAGCGACCTTACCACCAATGCGCAGGAATCGTACAGCGGTATCAGGGTAATTAAATCTTTTGTGCAGGAGAAGGCAATGCTGGGTTTTTTTACCGCCAACAGCGAGCAATATAAAAAAAACGCTTTGCAACTTGCCAAAACTGAGGCAATCTATTTCCCAAGCATTGGCTTATTGATTGGTATCAGTACCCTCATTACCATCATGGCGGGAGGTATGGATGTGGTGAATGGCGTACCGGGCGCAAGTATAGGCACTATCGCGGAGTTTGTATTGTATATTCAAATGCTCACTTTTCCGGTAAGCGCTATTGGCTGGACGGCGAGTATGACGCAACGGGCGGCTGCTTCACAGAAACGCATAAACGAATTTCTGCAAACCACACCAGCTATTACCGAATCGGTAACGCCACAAAAACCTTCACTTAAGGGCGGAATCACTTTTAACAATGTGGATTTTACCTACCCTCATACGGGTATCCGTGCCATCAAAAATTTTTCACTTGAAATCGGGAAAGGTGAAAAAATCGCCATTGTAGGCAGGACAGGTTCTGGCAAATCCACTATCGCCCAATTGCTCTTACGCATGTACGATACGCAGCAGGGATTGTTATTGTATGATGGGATACCTGTAAATAAAATAGAACTTAACTGGTTACGTACACAAATAAGTTATGTACCACAGGATGTTTTTTTATTCAGCGAAACGGTACAAAATAATATCGCCTTTGGGGTGGATAACGCAGGTTTGGAAGAAGTAATAAAAGCCGCGAAACAGGCAGGTATCCATGAGGAGATAGAAGGTTTTGCCAATGGTTATCAAACGATGATCGGGGAACGGGGGGTTACGCTTAGTGGTGGCCAGAAGCAACGCATCTCTATTGCAAGGGCATTGGTAAAAATCCCGGCAATGGTGATTTTTGACGACTGCCTGAGTGCCGTGGATGCGAAAACTGAAAAAGAAATATGGAATAACCTTAATGTATGGTGGAAGGAAAAAACCGCAGTAATCATTACCCATCGTATTTTTTCTTTACTGGAATTTGATAAGGTAATCGTTTTGGATGATGGAAAAATAGTGGAACAGGGAACACATAAGGACTTATTAAATCAAAATGGCTATTATGCCGAAATGTATGCCAGGCAGCAGGAACAGGAGGGGGAAAGGGTGATGGGTGAGGAGTGATGAGTTGGGGGGGTAATTGAGTAATGGAGTATTGAGTAATGGAGAAATTAATATTGTTTATTTTGCTATTTCAAAAACAGCTATATCTTTGCCCGGTATTTATTTATTGATAACCCCCAATTAACAAAAAAAAATTACAACTGTGGCGTACGAAAACAATGACAAAAAAATGGAAAGCGTGTATAGCAAACGCATCAGGGCTGGGAAACGTAGGACTTACTTTTTTGATGTAAGGGAAACACGTGGCAATGACTATTATTTAACCATCACGGAAAGCCGTAAGCGTTTTGATGCTGATGGTTATGACAGGCATAAAATATTTTTGTACAAAGAAGATTTCAACAAATTTATTAAAGGGCTGGGAGAGGCAATTGATCATGTAAAAACGGAATTAATGCCTGATTTTGATTTTGATGCCTTTAATCACGACACACCTTATGAAGGAGAAGAAGGGCAACAATCAAATACTGCTGTAGAAGCTGACGCTATTGAAACGCCTGCTGAAATAGTGGCATCAAATGTGACGGAAGAAACGCCTGTCGCAATAATTCAGGAGGCTCCTTTGGATAATGGCAGTACGGAAGAAGTAGATAAATGGTAGCTTTTGATTATTAATATTAGTAGAAATCCTTTCCATTCGTGAAGGGATTTTATTTTTGTGCCAAAAAATATATACCGGATTTTTAATTCATTTTCCATCATTTTTTATGCAATATTTATGACCAGCTTTCGTTTGGGTATTTGATATGGTTAATTGTATGAATATGGAAATTGAGTAAAAAAAAAGAAAAGAAATAAAGAAAACAGGCCTGTTTAATTTTACTTGAACGGATGGAATAATTTTGAGGGATAATTAAATTACAACCTGATTTAAGTTGATAATAATTTATTTTTGATTTTTGGTGTGTTTATTTTTAATGGGTACTTTTGGCCTTATATAGATGGCATTGATTGTTAATTGCTGTTTTAAAATTTAATCCAATATTACCCAGGGTCAATCCACACTTTGGTTGGGATTGTTACACCGGTTCCTGCGAATTTCCATTCTTTTTAAGATTTGATCTGTTGGTACTCTTTGTATTAAAGTTATTATTGACAGTTATTTGTTTTTAAATAAAAAATATTATTTCATAAAAAATATTAGTAACTATTTAATAACTATATATGTATAAAAAGTATATAAATTTTCTTTTTCTGAGTTCAATTATTATTTACTTCGCTTCCTGTGTGAATACCAGGAAATCTACTTATTTTAATGATGCTAAAGAAGGTAATATTAATACAAGTAACGAAGACAAAGCCTCGCCCCTGATACAAAAAAATGACATTTTAAGTGTTACTATTACAAGCCTTAATGCGGAAGCTTCCGCTATATTTAACCTCACTACCAATACAGCCAGCAGTACCGTTACCAATGCGGCAAATGGCCAAACTGGTTCGGGCTACCTCGTGAATTCCGATGGCTTTATACAATTGCCAATTTTGGGAAATATCAAAGTTGACGGTTCTACCACCAAAGAAGTAAAAGAACTCATTACAACAACGATAATTCAAAAAAAATTATTGATAGATCCCATTGTTACCATTCGTCACCTCAATTATGAAGTTACAGTAATTGGTGAGGTGGGTAAACCTACCGTAATAAACGTACCAAGCGAAAAAATATCCCTTTTAAAAGCCCTTGGCCTTGCAGGTGATATTTCCGTTTTCGGTAAAAAGAATAACGTACTGTTGATAAGGGAAATTAGTGGCAAGAGGACGGTAAGGCGTGTTGATCTTAATGATGCTGATTTTCTTTCATCTCCATATTATTATTTGCAACCCAATGATGTGGTTTATGTGGAAGCCAATAAAAATAGAGTGGCTAATTCAAGCAATTTTAACCAAACCCTATCCATAGTTTTATCAGGCATTTCAATCATTTTAATCGCACTTGATAGAATTATAAAATAACATAACATAAAAAAAAGGATTTCAAATAACTATGCTACCCAAACAACATAATCCTTCCGCCAAAAAAGAAGAAGGAGCAATCGTTCAGGTATTTACGACTTATTTACCCTATTGGCCTTTGTTTCTGATCTTTTTACTGTTTTCCGCAGGTGGAACATTTTTGTACCTGCGTTATACTATACCACAATATGAGGCAAATGCAACTTTAATCATCAAGGATGAAAAGAAAGGCGCTGACGATTCCCAATCAATGGAATCGCTCAATCTCGTTAAAACAAAAAAAATTATTGAGAATGAAATTGAAGTCCTTCAATCAAGAAGTTTGATGGATACAGTAGTAAAAAAATTGCATTTATATGCTCCGGTTTCACAGGAAGGGAAAGTAAAATCCATATCAGCCTACACCATTTCTCCCTTAACTGTTGAGGCCATGAACCCTGATTCAGTGAAAGCGTTTGAAAAAATAAATTTGCATTATGATGCGAAGAGGGGCACGGTTTTGCTTGACAATAAATTTGGTGGTTCTGTTAATCAGTGGATTAAAACGCCTTATGGCACATTGAAATTTATACATAATGAAAATTTTGTACCGGATGCCGAAAACAAGCCCTTCTATTTTGCACTTTTTCCGCCAAAATACGCTGCCGCAATGATTTTGGCGAATATAAAAGTTTCGGCTTCCAGCAAATTATCAAGTGTTATTAATTTAGTTTACCGGGATGAAAATCCCAAGCGTGCCGAAGATATTTTAAATGCACTCATCGTTAGTTATGGCCAGGCCGCATTAAATGAAAAGAGTACACTGGCTAAAAATACCCTTGCATTTATTGAGGAAAGATTAGTCCTTGTATCAAGAGATCTTGATTCAATAGAAAGAAAATTACAACAATATAAGGCGGGTAGAGGGGCAGTGGATATAAGCAAACAGGGACAGCTTTATCTTGAAAATGTGAGCGCTAATGATAAAAGACTAAGTGATCTGAATATGCAAAGCGCTGTATTGAGCCAGTTGGAAAAATCCGCGACTGCACCTGGAAATGTAGGCATATTGCCATCAACACTTGGTATTAATGATCCTGCATTAATCCAGCAAATGACCAACCTGAGTTCGTTGCAGATGCAATATGATAAACTAAAAACAACAGTAGCCGAAAACAATCCGCTTTTATTATCAATCACCGAACAGATCAACCGGATTAAACCTGCTATCATTGGCAATATTCAAAGTCAGCGCAAAAGTCTTGAACAGAGCAAGAGTAGCTTATATTCCGCCGGAGGAAACTTTAACAGTATCCTTTCCTCTATTCCGCAAAAAGAAAGGCAATTAGTAGAAATCAGCCGGGATCAAAATATTAAAAATGGCATATATGGTTTTTTATTGCAGAAAAGAGAAGAAAGTGAACTTTCCGCTGTATCTACCCTTTCGGATAGCCGTATAGTAAACTATGCACAGTCATCAAGGGATCCGGTAAGTCCAAAAAAAATGTTTGTCTATTTAATAGCTCTCGCAATTGCGTTTGGTGGCCCGGTAGCGCTAATTACAGGCCGGGAGGCCTTAAATCCTAAAGTACTTTACAGGCATGAAATTGAATCAATGACCAACATCCCCATAGTTGGTGAAATCGGTTTTGATAAATCAAAAAAGGCATTGGTGGTGACTGCAGGCAGTAGAACGATAAGTGCGGAAGAATTCAGAAAAGTAAGAGTTTCACTTTTATCACTTGGAATTAATGAACACCATAAAAAGATACTGGTTACTTCAGGTATTTCGGGTGAGGGTAAAAGTTATATCGCAGCCAACCTTGCCACAAGCATTTCACTTACCGGTAAAAAAGTAGCGCTTGTTGACATGGATCTTCATAATCCAGGTCTCGGTAATTTTTTCGGTATAAAGGAGCTACCGGGTGTAAGTGATTATTTAATTGGGGAAAAAGAGCCGGCTCAAATAATTTATAGCATTCCCGGCAATGAAAATCTGTTTTATATTTCATCGGGTACTTTACAAAAAGATGCTTCCGAACTGCTTGAAAATGGTAAAGTACAAACCCTCATTGCCCGGTTGGATGCGGATTTTGATGTAGTGATTATTGATACGGCGCCAATTGTTTTAATAACGGATGCCTACCTTTTATCCTCCCTGTGTGATGCCACTTTATATATAGTCAGGCATAAATATACGCCAAAGATGTTTGTAAAAAGAATGGAAGATAATTTTGCGGTTAACCCCATAAAAAACCCGGGTATCATATTTAATGGTGTGAAAATAAGAGGGTTTTTCAAAAATAATTATGGTTACGGTTACAACAACTATGTTTATAGCTACGATAATAAAAAGAAGAAAAGGGATATTTAACAGGAATATTTTTTTTATCAATAACCGCTTATATTTTATGTGCTATTTTCAAACGCTTCATCCGGCATCAATTTAATTACCAATTATTATGCTGATTCTGCTTCGAAAAATTTAAACCCTGCAACTTTATTTTTGTAAAATATTATAATGCAGCAATTACAGCAGGTATATTTCTAAGGCAGGAAGGATTTAAGTACAACTATTAGTTACGGTGTATTCTGCTGAAGCGGTAGCAATTTATGTTGGTGCAAATACGGCAAAGTCTGATTTATTGAATGGGTTTTCAGGTAATGATTTTGCTTCAAAGAATCACCGGTTCATTTTTTCATTTGATATCATTTAGTTTAGCGGTTTCCCTTTTGCTGAAAAGCGCAAAGGTGAAACCCAATAATAAAATGGTGTATGGTTTAACGAAATTGGATAAGTATCGGGGCATTTACCCTATAATATTTTGACACTTTTTTGGTTTGTCATAATTTCTTTTCAAATGAGTGTTGCTGTTGTCAGGTTTTTCAAAAATGAAGTGTATTAAAATGGGCTATAGGATAAGTCGAAAACAGGTTAGATAAGGGCATTGAAAATAAAAAATTGACTCATGTATTACAAGGCTACTATCCTGTACTACCAGATTAAATGCTGCATTTTCTCTTCATTTAGTGATGGAGTGAATGACAATATTGAATTATACGCTGCATCGCGGAGGCGCTATTGGGTCAATAAAAGCCTGATGCGAATAATGGGGTACGCTAACAATTGGATAGTACTGGTTTGGCAAACAACATTATTGATGTAGCAGGTTTCGATTACAGGCCGGATCATAACTGATCAACGCTTTATGGTAAATCCATCATCAATGATCAAATAACCATGCTTTCAGAAACCATATTTAAAGAAGCGAGCTGCTGTGAGATAAAATCTTCTGAAAACCAGGGATTCATTGTCGGTTTGCATACCATTAATATGGCTGATGACGTTATTGTAATTGATGGCATCAGGATGTTTTTTGTGCCTTTGATCAAAACAAGTTTTTTTTAGCACTTTTTGAAAAGGAAACAACCTAACACAAATCAGAAGGATGAAGTATTGTGGTATCAATGGATTTGATGAAGTTGAAATAATAAAAAAAATCGGCTTATCTTTTTATTATTAACCCTGGTATTATTTATTTCTTTTTAAAAAGAACAAACAGTTTTTGTTTTTTTTATCTGGCGCTGCTAAAGATTGTAATTGGATGCACTTTAAAACAAAAACAAATGTGATCCAGGAGGGCGAAGCCATGCATAATATTGAAGAAATGATAAGTAGTTAAGGGCGGGAAAAAATAAGGCAATTTTACTTCTATTAGATTTTAATACAACCGATTAATAATTGCCATCACTTTTGTGCCTTAAAAGCGAGTGGTAATTAATTATAGAAAATATTCAAAAGTTGGGCAATCCAAACTGTAATATTTTATTTTACAAAATAAACAACCGGATGCTAAAAAAAATATTTTCAAAATTAAGAAACAGTGAAGGTCTTACGGCTAAAGCTAGCAGACAAGTTATATTATCTTTCTTTTTTCAGGTAACCAGTATTGTAATCAGCTTACTGTATGTACCATTACTATTAAATTATCTTACTCAGGAGAAATACGGGATATGGTTAACGCTTACATCCATTATCGGTTGGTTCAGTTTTTTTGATATTGGCCTGGGTAATGGCATGCGTAATAAACTTTCAGAAGCAAATGCGAAAGGTGAAAGGGAATTAGGAAGGAAATATGTCAGCACCACTTATGCTTTGGTTATTTGTATTTTTTCCTCTATCCTGGTTGTATTTCATATCATCAATCCATTCATCAATTGGAATATTGTACTAAATACTAAATCGATTTCATTCAATGAATTGTATTTGCTTACCTCCGTTGTATTTACTTTTTTCATTTTGCGTTTTATAGTTCAATTGATTGGGGTAATTTATATAGCAGATCTTAAACCCTCAATGGAAAATGCTGTTAATTCTATAAGTAGTGTGTTCTCATTAATATTTATAATTATTCTTACCAAAATGTCAAGTCAGGGCGATTTGGTTTTATTGGGTTCTATTATAACCATAATGCCAGTACTGTTATTTGTTTTATTATCTATTTATGCATTTAATACCAGATTTTCTTATTTAAGACCTTCTTTAAAATATCTTGACTTCAAATTGAATAAGGGGCTGATATCACTCGGTGCTAAATTCTTTTTATTGCAGGTAACTGCTATAATACTTTATTCTACTTCGAGTTTTTTTATATCACAGTTTTATGGACCCGGTGAAGTAGTTGTATATAACCTGGTTTTTAAATACTTTCAAATGCCTATTATGGTTTTCACCATTATTTTATCGCCACTATGGTCTTCAGTTACCAATGCATACGTTACTAAAGATTTTGTGTGGTTAAAAACCACAATGAAAAGGCTGAACATCCTTTCATTGGTATTCATATTTGGTATTGTTGTGATGATATTCATAAGTAACTTTATTTTTAAATTATGGATAGGAGATAAAATAAAAGTACCGATGGGTTTAACCATATTGATGGCAATTTATTCTATGTTGAATGTATTTTTAGCCCCCTATTCTTATTTTGTAAATGGTACCGGAAAATTAAAACTTACTATGGTGTTTTCAATAATAGGTATAGCAATATATTTTATTTCAATTTACCTGTTTGGACATAGATTTAGTGATAGTAGTGGCGTGTTGGTGGCTATTTTAATACCCTACATTTTATTTACTTTCATACAACCTTTTCAGGTCTACAAAATTTTAAACAAAACCGCTACAGGCATTTTTATGCAATAAAAATCTATTTTCGGAATATACGAACAGGCAATTAGTTTAAAGCAAATATTATGTCAATAAATAAGCAGATAATCAAGAAGAGGAATTCGGTTTACTATTTTGTTATTGCACTTATCATGTATTCTGTTGTTCAGTTGATAATTATTCAATTTAGCTTTTTGAGCAATAGAATGTACGGTTTGATAGAGCTGGGGTCAATGGTAATGATGGTTTTTTTTGCAAAAAAAATACTAACTGATTTTGAATTTGAGAACCAATATTTTAAATTTATTTTTACAATTTTCATGATTTATAGCTTAATAATTTTTATTAGAGGCTTTGAAATGGATTATGAAAAAATTATGTATTATCTGCAAACTGACCATATTTTTTGGCCTCTGGTAATTCCGTTGGTTGTTTTTCTGAATAAAGATGACCTGACTTTCTTTTATTTTCTAAAATCTTTTTATATTTTGGGTATTGCTTTTCTTTTTATAAGTGCGGTAGATTCATCGTTGATTAGACAAAGGATTACATCAGAACCATTTATTATGCCATTCGCTTTTACATGTGGGTTTCTGTTTTTAAATACCAAATATGTTTCAAAAAAAGTATCATTGGTGGCATTAATTTCTTTACTGTTGGGATTATTATCATTTATTTATTTAGCAAGGCGTAATGCCATATTATCATTTGGCGGACTATTAATAGTTGGGTTCTATTTTATTCTGCGAAACTTTAAGACTTCAAGAATAATCAGGCTATTTCCTGTATTTATCGGGCTATTGTTATTAGTGCTTTTCATTATAAATGATTTACCAGAAGCGCTTACAAGCAAAGTCAATGAAAGGCTTAAAGAGGACACAAGAACAGAACTTTTTGTTACTTTTTTTAAGAAGATGGAAGGTGATATGATATTTGGAAGGGGTATGAATGGTAGTTATTACCTTCCAGTAGATGAAACGACTTTGGAAGATGGTGTTACATTTTCCGAAACGGAATATAGAAATTTGATTGAAAATGGGTATCTACAATTATTGTTAAATGGAGGATATGTATATTTTGTTCTTTTTGTGTTAACATTGCTACCCGCAGCCTATTTGGGAATATTCAAATCCAACAATCAACTTACTAAGACCTGTGGGGTAGTTGTTTTTTTATGGATGGTAGATATGTCGGTTTTTGGTTTGCCTCGTTTGTTAATGCAGTATATATTGGTTTGGATGGCTGTCGGTATCTGCTATAAAAATAGTTTTAGAGATAGGACTGATGAGGAAATAATTGAATCATTTGAGGCGGTAGGATTAGCATAAAATATTCCAAAAATGAGATTTTTAAGAATTTGAAATAGAAAATAAGTAATTATTATAAACTTCAAAATCAGTTTATTCAATTTCTTGGTTTTTAAGAAAAAATGAAAATATTATATAATCATGAAAGTACTTTGGTTTACAAACACACCTTCAAACGCATCAACGGAATTCGGTTATAATTATATTGGGGGTGGGTGGATATCAGCTTTGGAAACTATTGTAGTAGCAGAGAACAAACACTTATTGGGCATTTGCTTTTTTTACGATGGAAATGAATACAAAAAATTGGTGAAAGATAATGTGGTGTATTATGGAATTCCCCGGCAAAGGGAAAATGCCATTGAAAGGATTGTAAATCGTCATTTGGGGATTTTGAATGATGGTAATTCAAATTTTATTGATACAGTGATTAGCGATTTCAGCCCCGAACTTATCCATGTATTTGGAACGGAAATGGGATATGGTAAAATGTTAATTAATAAATTTCAGAAAGTGTTTTTTCACTTGCAGGGCTTAGTAGCTCCATATACAGAAGTATATTTTCCACCTGGAATCAATAAAAAAACGGCTTTCTTTAGTGCCAGCATTTCAGATATCCTAAGAGGGTTGACGCTTTATAACCAATATGTTCTTTATAAAGCCGCAGCTAAAAGGGAAATTGAAATCATGAAATGTTGGAAATATTATTCCGGAAGAACGGATTGGGACAGAAATTATACTTACCTCATTAACCCAAATGCAATCTATTTTCATTGTGAGGAATTGCTTCGCTCCGAGTTTTTTGCCAACAAGTGGAAAGCGCCATTGATGGATGTACAAAAAAAGATAATTGTAATTGCAACTACAATCAATCCAAATATTTACAAAGGTCTCGACTTGATTTACAAAGTGATTCCTTTGTTGAAGGATTATACCATTCAATGGAAATTATTTGGTATTAAAGAGGAGAGCGGCTTAAACCATATCGTCAAAAAATCATTGCATATCAGGAAAGCTTATCCTGCTATTCAGTTTTATGGCCAAACCGGATCAGAAAAACTGATCAAAGAACTCAAATCGTGCCACTTATTTGTTCACCCTTCGTATATTGACAACAGTCCGAACAGCGTATGTGAAGCTATGCTGCTTGGAATGCCCGTGATATCTTCTGCAGTTGGTGGCATAAGCTCCCTGATCACCAATTGCGAAACCGGGTATTTATTCAATCCACATGATAAATACGATCTTGCAGGGATGATCGTCCACCTGGTTAATCATTATGATGAAGCAATTGTCTGTGGTGCAAAAGCCAGACAGGCGGCTCTTAAGCGGCACAACCCTCAAT
>JAVHOI010000137.1:0-3663 GCA_036169975.1 Ferruginibacter sp.
ATAATATCAGTAATGTTAGGTTCATGTATTCATTTCTAATTAATCTTATTTATTTAACCTCACCCCCAACCCCTCTCCAGGGGAGAGGGGAGTTTGACCCCCGGTTATGTCGAGCTCATTTATTTTTTGGATGTGGTTAAGCTTTTCTTTGCGACCTCACCTCCCGCCCTCTCCCGGGGAGAGGGAGCCTGACCCCGATTATGCTGAGCCCTTTTATTTTTTGGATGAGGTTAAGCTTTTCTTTGCGACCTCACCCCCCTCCCTCTCCCGGGGAGAGGGAGCCTTGCCCCCAATTATGCTGAGCTTATTTATTTTTTGGTGGCTGTTTAACTTTCACTAAAAGCCTCCTGTTTATTGCCAACAACTTTTGCTGACAATTATTTATTTTTTATTTCCAAACATAAATAAACAGTACCGCAAGGCCGATTACCCCGGCTAAAAAGTAAATGGCGTATTGCTGTACTTTGCCCGATTGAAACTTCTTTATTTTTTCGGAGATAGCCTGTGTGGTATTTCCCGTTTCGTTCATTAACCCATCTACCGCGTTTTTATCGAACCATGCAGCGGGCCTTCCTATTAAATTGAATATTATTTTTTTGGTGATAAACAAATACAATTCATCAAAATAAAATTTATGATATGCCGCCTTGTAAAACCCGCCCAATGAAGCGCTGATGGAGGCAGGTTTGTCATTTTGTTTTTTATACAACCACATTGCCGTGAATATGCCGGCTAATGCCAGCGCAACCGGGGCTATGGAAAATTGTAAATGAAATGCCGGCTCAAACGATTTGCCATCCGCGCTTACAAAATGACCGAAAGGAATAAACCCGGCTGCCGCGGCGCCGGCCGCTAACAACACCAATGGCAGCATCATGGCGAACCCACCCTCTCCGTGAACCTCACCCCCCGCCCTCTCTACCTCATCCGGCCCCTGGCCACCTTCTCCAGGGGAGAAGGAAAGCGGATGTGATTTTATTATAGAGGGAGCCTTGCTCCAAAAAATATTAAAATATAAACGGAACATATAAAACGCGGTAATGCCGGAGGTGATGAGCGCTGTATAATAAATCGCCGCATTATGTTGCCAGGCGGCAAGTAGTATTTCTTCCTTGCTAAAGAAACCCGCAAAAGGCGGCACACCGGATATTGCCAGGCAGGCTACTAAAAAAGTAATATGCGTAACGGGTAAATATTTTCTTAACCCACCCATGTCGTTCATTTCATTGCTGTGAATAAAATGGATTACCGCACCGGCCCCGAGAAACAACAGCGCCTTAAACAGGGCGTGTGTAAACAGGTGGAACATGGAGGCGGTAAACCCTGCGCCCAATCCTGAATAATTGAGGCTCCCATTTTCCAAATTACTTCCTGAAACGCCCAAAGCAAACATCATATAACCTATCTGCGACATGGTGGAATAAGCCAACACCCTTTTAATATCCGTTTGTGTACAGGCTATCACCGCGGCAAACAAAGCTGAGATAATCCCCACATAAGTTACTATATACATTGCACCGGAAGACATGCTGAAAACAGGAAACATCCTTGCCACCAAATAAACACCTGCCACCACCATGGTAGCTGCATGTATCAATGCGGAAACCGGTGTAGGGCCTTCCATGGCATCGGGCAACCATATATGTAATGGAAACATGGCGCTCTTGCCGGCTCCGCCAATAAATATTAATACCGTACCCCATGTTAATGCAGATACACCAAGAAAGGTGGAGGTAAAAGCAGTATGTAGTTCAGGGCTACCATCAATTGTTAACCGTTGTATGAGTGTGTTGAAATCGAGCGTGCCGGCATGAAAGGATAATATCAATATTCCAATAAGAAAACCAAGATCAGCAAAACGGGTAACAATAAACGCTTTTTTGCAGGCGGCTACAGCGCTTGGTTTATCGTAGTAAAACCCAATCAATAAGAAGGAAGAAACACCCACCAGTTCCCAGAAAATATACATCTGGAAAATGTTGGAAGCCATCACCAATCCCAACATGGAAAAAGTAAAGAGGCCAAGGAATGAATAGTAAGTTGGAAACCTTTCTTCGCCCTTCATGTAGCCCAAACTGTAAATATGCACCATCAAAGAAATAAAGGAAACCACCACCAGCATCATCACCGAAATCGGATCGAGCATGATCCCCAAATCAATGGAAAGGCCGGGCGAAAATTCGAGCCAGGTATATTGCAGGGGAATTAATTTTTGATACACCCCATCCACTTTTCCATACTCAAAAAAATATCCGTAAGCGGTATAAAAAGATAAGGCCGTTGACACCAATAAAAGTGTGGTGCCGATAATGCCGGATGAAAGTTTTAGTTGTTTTCTGCCGAATAAACCAAGCAGTACAAAACCAGCTAATGGCAACAAAGGAATCAGCAATAAAGCCCATCCTAAATTCATCCCTAAAGGAAGAACCTGGAGTATCCGAATTTGTAACAAATCATTCATAATATAGTAAGTGGTTCTTCAGCAATCCCTTCACGGGCAAGACTGAAAAGAACTTTTAAAATTTCAATTCTTCCGCATTCTCCACATCAATGGAGTGATGGCTCCGGTACAAATTAATGATGATAGCAATGGCTACCGCCGCTTCCGCAGCAGCTATGGCAATCACAAAAATGGCAAAGAATAAACCATCCAATTTGTGTGGCCATAAATATTTATTGAATGCGATAAAATTCAGGTTAACGCTATTCAGCACCAGCTCAATACTCATCAGCATGGTAATCAGGTTCCGCCTGGTCAGGAAACCATACACGCCGATAAAAAACAGCGCGGCACTGATAAATAACAAATGATATAATCCGGGTTCCATCATGCTGTGGCGGGTTTTGAACGTAAAGCGATTACAATGCAACCAATCATTGCTGCCAGCAGCAATATACTCACTACTTCAAAAGGCAATGCGAACCCATTTGCCCCTACACCCAGCATTTGATTGCCGATATTGGCTACAGTAGGTTCTGTTGGCTGATCCGTTGTTTTATTAAAAGTATGCTGGTACAATTGCAACATGGTTAAGGCAAAACCACAAAAGGCCGCCAGCGCTGAAAATAACTGTCTTCCCATTTTTTGTTTAGGTAACAATTCCCCTGCTTGTTGGGTTAAAAAAATGGAGAAGATAATCAGTACAGTAATACCGCCAACATAAACTACAATCTGAACCGCCGCGATAAATTCGTACTGCATCCAGAAATACAAACCGGCGATCCCTATCAATGAAAATAAAAGGAAAATGGCCGCACGGAATATTTGCCGGGTAGTAACCGCAAGCGCACCGCTCACCAAGGTAAGTGCCGCCAGCATGTAAAATATAATTGTTGATCCAGTCATTTAAGGGTTGTTATTTCAAACTTATTTTATTTTTATCCTGTTAAATTCCTTTGTTTACAGGTCGTCGTATTTCAATTAAACATTGTTGTGTTATTTTAATCCCGAATATCGGGGCTTTCTTGTACCGCATACCATTGTGGATCATTTTTCACGTTGTTTGTATAGCATTATGTTTATGCCACAATTTTTTTAGAATATTTTTTACGCCCTTTCTTTCAGCATAGGTCGTTGCCATAAACTATTGCGTTTCGCCCTTTCAGGGCTAAAAGGCAGGTTTACATTATTTTCTTTTTATTCCCCACCTGCGTTTCGAACAG
>JAVHOI010000138.1:0-3652 GCA_036169975.1 Ferruginibacter sp.
GGGCGCTATTGAAGCCATTGCCTGCATCAGCGCTATCCGGGAAAATATCGTTCCGCCTACCATCAACACCAAAGAAGTAGAACCGGAATTCGCGGAAAAATTCAACTTCACCTTAGGCAAGGCTGTGCATAAAACAATAAACTATGCAATGAGTAATACCTTTGGATTTGGCGGGCATATCGCTACGAGTATTTTTAAAAAATTTGAATAAGCCACAGGGCTTTTACGGATAATTGGATTAAGGTATTCCGCATTAATGCCAGACTTCTGTCTGGTGTTTTGCCATTGTTCGGGTAACCCCCGCACAAATAAGGGTTGGTTTTTTATAAACCCCACCGCACATTTGCAACAATGAATCCGGCCTTCTTAAGAGCCGGTAGCTATCCGAATGTGGGGTGATTTTTTTAAATTTAGCAAAATAAAAAATCACTGATTTATCCTTTGTTAAGTTTTATGCCTTTTGAAGATTTGGGTATCAACTAATTTTTCTCACTCTATCCTTCATTCATTGTTGCCAACCTGGTTGTTGGTGATGGTTTTGCTTTAGGGCCCTTCGCAAACATCAGCAATGGCGCAAGAAGCCATCGGCCTGAATACCTGTAACAGCGAATATCATTTTCATTTAATTTCCCGATTGTATAAACTCTTTTACCCATTGCGTAATGGTAAAAAATAATTTAATTTGAAATTTGCATCCATAAAAATATATAATGAGAAATATCATATACACGGTTTTAGGATTGCTATCAGGATTAAACTTAATTGCCCAAACAAAAACAAATAAAAAATACGATACCCTTCAACAAAAAAATTTACCGGAGTTAACCATTGTGGGCCGGGGCAGCACAAGGGATTACCAGCAGATGCCCGAAATAGTGGGCACCAATATTTATGCGGGGAAAAAAAACGCGTTGATTGTTTTGGATAATGTAAAAGGTAATGTGGTAACCAATACCATGCGGCAGGTATTGGCAAAAGTGCCGGGGATACATGTTTGGGAAAGTGATCCAAGCGGGATTCAGATTGGCATCGCGGCAAGGGGGCTAAGCCCCAACAGGAGCTGGGAATTTAATGTACGTCAAAACGGTTATGATATTGCCGCGGATCCTTTTGGTTATCCCGAGGCTTATTATAATCCGCAATTGCAGGCCGTGCAAAGAATTGAAGTGGTGAGGGGGCAAGGCTCCCTGCAATATGGGCCTCAGTTTGGCGGCCTGGTCAATTATATTTTACGAAATGGAAGCGAAATAAATAAACCCTTTCAATTTGAAACCCAGCAAACCATTGGTGGCAAGGCTTTACTAAATAGCTTTAGTGCTATCGGCGGCGAAACGGCTAAAATAAATTACTATTCCTTTTTTGATCACCGCAATGGTGACGGATGGCGGCAGAACAGCCGTTATTATACCAATGCCGGCTATGGTACCGTTACTTATAAAATAACGCCAAAATTTTCCATTACGGCGGAGGTAATGCATCAACATATACGCAGTCAGCAGCCGGGCGGCTTACCCGATAGTTTGGTAAACACGGATGCGCAAAAAAGTTTTCGCAGCCGTAACTGGTTTGACATAAGCTGGACAACCCCGGCGATAATAGCCAACTTTGCTGTTAACGATCACACCCGGTGGAACACTAAATTATTCGCAACCATTGGTAACAGGAACAGCGTGGGCTTTATACAATCCATAACCACAAAAGATACTATCAATACCGCGACAAAAGATTACAACAACAGGGTGCTTAATGCGGACAAGTACAGGAACTACGCTTTGGAAAGCCGGATCATCAGTGATTATACGCTGGGAGAAATGAGCAATACCCTATCCGGCGGAATACGCTTTTATACCGGTACCACTAAAAGGGTGGCGGATGGAAAAGGCACCACCGGCACGGGTTATGACATGGACGTGATTGGCAATTATCAAAAAGATGTGGAATTTACTTCACACAATGTGGCAGCGTTTGTAGAAAACATTTTTCGGATAAATGATAAAATATTAATTATTCCCGGCATCAGGTATGAATGGCTGGAAGGCTCGGCGGCAGGCAGGATTGCCTATTCCCCTGTGGGTGATGAAATTAAATTACAGGCTGTAAAACGCAGCCGCGGTTTTGTACTTGCCGGGTTAGGTGCGGAATATCACCTGACAACCAATACGGAGATATATGCCAATTACAGCCAGGCTTATCGCCCTATACAGTTTGCCAATTTGCAGGCGCCGCCAACAACGGACGTGGTGGATCCAAACCTTAAAGATGCGAAGGGCTACAATATTGATCTCGGATACCGGGGCAGGGTACAGGACTTTCTTCAATTTGACATTAGTGGTTTTTATCTGCAATACAATAACCGGGTTGGCACCATTACGCCAAACGGTACAAACTATCGTTTGGTTACAAATGTGGGGAACAGTGCCAGTAAAGGTTTTGAAGGCTACGCGGAATTCGACTTCGTAAAGGCATTCACGAATAATAAAAAAGCGGAACTATCCATCTTTGGTTCTTATGGATACACGGATGCCACTTACAGCGGTGATCATAAAGATGCGCAAACCAAAGGTAAAAAAGTGGAGAATGCACCCGCCAATATTTTGCGGACAGGTATTACCGGCGGATGCGAAAATTTGCTGCTTACCGCCCAGATAAGTTATGTGGATAAAACCTTTAGTGATGCCAACAATACCATAAAAGCACCGGCCAACGGGCAAACCGGTTTAATTCCTTCTTATATAGTTACTGATTTAACCGTTACTTATAAATACAGTAAAAGTTTAAATATCAAAGCAGGGCTTAATAATTTATTTGACAAACGTTATTTCACCCGTCGGGCTGGCGGCTATCCCGGACCGGGAGCTTTACCTGCTGATGGAAGAAACTTCTTTATTTCGGTAGGAGCAAAATTTTAGGGAAGACGGGAAGGGGTGGTAAGAGATGGCATCTTTAAAAAAGATGCCACCTTTTACTAAAATTAATTTTATCTTATTTGGCCACGGACTATTCCACCCGGATGGTTTGTGCTATGCGCATTTACATAAATCGGATCGGTTTTCAGCGAAGCATAAAGTACGTCCGTAACCGTAAAAACCTTAACGGTACCAAAGTCGGCGGCATTGGCGCAAAGGCCTAAGATAACGCCTCCCGCAACGCCTGCGGCGGCTTTATGAATATGTGCAGCCGTTAATGCATCTCCTGCTTCCAGATTGGTTACCGTAACTTTTGAATATAATTTTTTTTCGGATGTTAGCCTGATTAACGCGGTACCCGTTGCGGTGGTAGTTACGGGGTTGGGCGCTTCGCTTGCGCCATCAAGTGTTACATCGGCAGCCATTTCAATATCGGTATTCAATTGCCCCCTTAGTAATCCGGCGGGCACCTGAGTGGAATGGACGTTGAAATAAAGTTCATTTACATCGTCTTTTAAACTATCAATAAATGTGCTGCGGATATTGGGGATGGTACCTGACGCATTGGTTCCGGTAAACACGGGGTTAAACCCTAAAATAACCGGGCCGCTGGTAATCGCATCGCCGGTATGGATATGCGCCGCTGTCAAGGCATCTCCCGCAGCCAATCCAATAACGGCAATTGTATATTTTATTGAATTATCGGATAGCAACTGAATATTGGCCGCACGGAAACCGGTACCGCC
>JAVHOI010000139.1:0-3628 GCA_036169975.1 Ferruginibacter sp.
CAGGAAAGTTCTTTTTAAAATATTTCGCAATGGGTAATTGCCCGTCCTTTATCGCCTGTACCATGCAACGGGCTATTTCATAAGCGCCATAGGTATTAAAGTGTGTATTATCCTCCAACTTTTTATCCTGCCCCGGAAAAGTATTGGCGGGATAATGTACAAACGCCTTAACGGATTTTTCCGGACCCCAGGCTTCATACAATATTTTGCTCATCGCATTCAAATCTATCAGCGCTACATTTTCTTCCCTGGCCGTTTGCCTTACCGCCTCGGGATATTCCATCAAGGTATTAATGATATGCCCGGTTGAATCAAAGCTTCTGCGGTTCATGGAAGTAACCAATACCGGGGTACCACCTTTCTTTTTTACTTCGCTGATAAAATATTTTAAATCCATTTTGTACGAAGTAAAAGGTCCGATGCCCGGCCCTTTCTGCTTTTGATCGTTGTGGCCAAATTCAATAAATAAATAGTCGCCGTGCTTCATCCCGCTCAACACTTTTTGTAATCGTTTTTCACTTTTAAATGAACTGAGCGTTTCACCACTTTCAGCATAATTGGCGATGCAAATATGGTTTGGTTCAAAAAAGGTAGGGATCATTTGTCCCCAGGATGCCCATGGCTCCCTGTCCTGATCTACCACGGTTGAATTTCCCGCTAAAAAAATGGTGACAGCTTTTGTATTGGGCGAGATTTCGACCGCACAAATTTTTGCGGCGGTATCATTAAATTCAATCGTCAATAAATTATCCCAGTGCAGATAGGTAATTTCCCTTGCCTTTAATTTTACCTTATCAAACGCATGTCCGTTCGCATCCCTTATAATACTGTCTTTTACATGCACTGTAAAAGATTCCGTTTTAATAATTCCCTTTTTAGTTTGAATATTTTGAAGAAACAACCTTCTGCATTCTGCTCTTACGGTAGTAGCTGATGTACCTTTAATGTCGCCCAGCGTAAGTTTTACATCGTAGTTTCCTTCGGGCAATTTTACAGAAAAGTAAAATGGTTTGCTGCCGGTTATATAATCAGTGGTAATATTTTTTTTAATGCCACGACAGACCTCCTTTACTTCCGACTGATTAGAGAAACCATATCCCTGTTGCGCTGAATAATTGGTTTTACTGCCGACAGCGATATACCCTTTGGCTGCTTTTCCTGTGCCGAAATCAAACTTAAAACTGCGTTGCTGGGCGTTGGTTGATAATGCTGTCAGCAAAAAAATAACGATGGAAATTTTTTTTACGTATTTCATAGCAGTTGTATAATTTAGTTTGAGTGCTGTGGTGAATAGTGAATGGTGAACAAATGTCATTTAGTTAAGATTGAAGCCATGCCCCATCGGGCAAGTATATCGGTAGCAACAGAACCAGTCATCATTAATTTACGTTCAGTCAGGAACGTTATGTTGACCGTGTTGCATATCATATTGGGGTTCCTACGTTTCAAAAGCCTGTCATTATTTTACCTGGTTGAAAACCACGTCATGGTACCAAAAGCGAAAATAAAAACGAACATCACGAAAACTATAATCAAGGCAGATAAAACAATACCGATGATGGAACAGGTTCTGCCTGCATTGGATGTGGCAAAACTGGATGGTGAATATAATTCAGGCGCTTCCCGGTATAGTTTTTTGTCTTTATTCGCCAAAATCAAACCAATAATTCCACATATCAAACCAATTACCCCATAGCAGAATGACCCGACAATGGATAAAATACCAAGCACCAGTGCGCCTGTCGCGTTCGGAAGATTTTGCTGAATATTCTGGTTTGTCATTGGACTTAATAAATCCTTTTGTTCCATAAGAAAGTTAAATTAAATGTTGGTAAATGATTTTAAAAAAATAATTGCTAAATACAATCAGAGCGATAAATATATAACTATAAATAACAATCGCATTGCCATTTTTAAATTTATAAATCAGGTGCAGCGCTGAAAACAAAAAGAAAAGCAATAGCGGCAGGCATGCAGGATGTAATTGAAGGCTTGCCAAAAGATTACCGCTAAGCAGTTCAACAAAACTCCTTTGCAATCCACAACCTGGGCAATCAATATGTAAAAAAAACTTTACCGGGCAGGGCAACTGATGTGTTTCCAGCCAATGTAGTATTTCCATAGATATGCCTTATTTTTTTCCCTACTTAATAAGCCCTTGCAAACAAAACCCGTTGTGTACTTGCATTTCCCGTTAAAATACATTTTCCTTCTTCCAATATATTATCCAGTGGGATGCAGCGTATAGTAGCCTTGGTTAGCTCCTTTATTTTATCTTCTGTTTCGCCGGTGCCATCCCAATGCGCCGAAATAAATCCCGGCTTTTCATCCAGTAATTTTACAAATTCATCCCAGGTATCGGCTTTGGTAACCCTTTCTTCCCTGAAAATTTTTGCTTTGTTGTAAATAGCAGACTGTATTTCTTCCAACAGCCCAATAATCCTGTCACTTAACCCATCAATGCTAAAACTCATTTTTTCCTTCGTATCCCGCCGTGCAACTTCTACCACATTATTGGCCAGGTCCCTTGCGCCAATGGCTATACGGACCGGTACCCCTTTCATTTCATATTCAGCAAATTTCCATCCCGGCCGGTTGTTATCATTGTCATCATATTTAACGGAAATGCCGGCGGTTTTCAATTGTTGCATCAGCGTTTTTACTTTGTCATCAATCAGTTTTTTTTGTTCTTCCCCTTTAAAGATCGGAACAATCACCACTTGGATGGGCGCTAATTTTGGGGGCAATACCAATCCCTGATCATCACTATGCGCCATTACCAATGCGCCAATTAACCGGGTACTTACGCCCCAGCTTGTAGCCCATACATAGTCTAATTTATTTTGTTTATCAGAAAATTTAACATCAAATGCTTTGGCGAAATTCTGGCCCAGAAAATGGGATGTTCCGGCCTGTAATGCTTTTCCATCCTGCATCAGCGCTTCTATGCAATATGTATCCAGTGCGCCCGCAAAACGTTCGTTAGCCGATTTAACGCCTTTGATTACCGGCATCGCCATATAGGTTTCAGCAAAGGTGGCATATACATTCAGCATCCGGACTGTTTCGTCAATAGCTTCCTGTTCGGTGGCATGTGCGGTATGGCCCTCCTGCCATAAAAATTCGGTGGTGCGCAGGAATAACCTCGTACGCATTTCCCATCTTACCACATTGGCCCATTGATTAATTAATAATGGCAGGTCGCGGTAGGATTGTATCCATCCTTTATAAGTGCTCCATATAATCGCCTCGCTTGTAGGGCGCACCACCAATTCCTCTTCCAGCTTCGCTTCTGGGTCTATTATTAATTTTCCCTTGTTATCCGGATCAGACTTTAGCCTGTAATGCGTTACTATGGCGCATTCCTTAGCAAACCCTTCGGCATTTTGCTCCTCCGCCTCAAAAAGGCTCTTGGGAACAAACAAAGGAAAATAGGCATTTTGATGACCGGTTTCTTTAAACATCTTATCCAATTGCTGCTGCATATTTTCCCAAAGCGCATAGCCATAGGGTTTAATGACCATACAGCCACGGACGGCGCTATAATCCGCAAGGCCGGCTTTAATGACAAGGTCATTATACCATTGGGAATAATCTTCCTTCATGCTTGTAATTTCTTTACTCATAC
>JAVHOI010000140.1:0-2222 GCA_036169975.1 Ferruginibacter sp.
CCCGATAAGAATCGCATACGCATCAAGTTAAGGAAGCCCCGCTGGTTAGCGGGGCGATATTTTGATAGAAAAAGATATTATACAGAAGCACAGCCCCGCTTACTAGCGGGGCTGTGAGCAAAGGGTTAAAGAAAATTTTATTAAAAATTAGCTTGACGCCAATGCGATAAGAATCGGGGCAGAATATCAATTGTAATAGGCCAATAATTTTTTTTGTAATTATTAGCTATTGTAGTTTTGGATGGCTTTTAAGTTTGCAAGCAGTAGTGACAGGAGGGCACCGGACGGGAGTATGGCGCCTGATGGAGTTGCAAAGATTATTGAAAAGTAAATTATGCTTTAGCCTACGGGGCTGTTGGCAACAGCCTGTAGAAAAATGAATTTCCTGCCACAAGAAATTGCAGGCAAAAGACTGCAATTTCAGAAGCCGCCGCAATTCATTCAGGCGAGCCTGCCCGATGAGTCATTCAGGCGGGTAACTAAAACCAAAATGTACCCCGCACTTCTTATTTTACCCTGCCCACTGCCATTGCTTTATAAATGGCTTCATGGATTTCAGGCCTTACGTTCATCTTTAAAAGCAAAGTATTATCGCCCTGCGGGCAAACCCTGTTACTTAAAAATACATACACTAATTTTTGCACCGGGTCGGCCCAGGTGCAGGTGCCCGTAAAACCAGTGTGGCCAAAACTAAGTGGCGATGCGGAAAGGCAGGGATACGGTTCGGGGCGGGTATTGTTATCTTTCTCCGGTTTATCAAAACCAAAACCCCTGCGGCTGATAGTACTGTGATAGGCTGTAAATAAATCAATAGTTTCTTTTTGCAGGTAACGCCGGCCATTTATCTCTCCTCCATTCATCAGCATTTGCATGATAACCGCAATATCATAAGCGCTGCTGAATAATCCCGCATGGCCGGAAACGCCTCCAAACATGGCCGCACCGGGATCGTGTACATCGCCCCGTATCAGTTGTAACCGGAATTGCTTTTCATTTTCAGTGGGCGCAATCCGGTTTAGCGGAAGATATTCCCTCGGCTTGAAACCCGCGGTTGTTAATCCTAACGGGGCGTAAAATTCTTTCTTCGCATATTCATTCAGCGGCATGCCACTAACCGCTTCCACGATTTTAGCCAGGAAAATAAAATCATTATCACTGTAAACGTATTTGCCCGTTGGGCCAAGCGGGCTTTCCAAAATCCGCCTGTACATGGTATCTCGCCAATCATTGCGCATAAATAAATTGTCCGCTACCCTTATACCGAAGGAATCATTTTGGCGGGTTGAATAATCTTTGGTAAAAGGCGTTCCTGCGGAGTCAATCGTTTCCTTGTAAAACGGGATATAGGAAACAAGCCCCGCCTGGTGCAATAAAATATTTTCAAGCAAAAGATTTTCTTTGTTAGTGCCTTTCACCCAAGTCAGGTAATCTCCCAAGGATTTTTTTAAATCAATTTTTCCCTGCTCATACAATTTCATGAGGGAAATGGTAGTGGCACAAATTTTAGTAACGGAGGCCATGTCGTAAACTGATTCAGTGGTTACCGGTTCCGCATTGTCATAATTAAAATGGCCAAAGGCTTTGTCATAAAAAATCTTTCCATCTTTAACTGCCAGTACCACACAGCCCGGTGTAGCGCCCTTGCTGATAGCATTGTTGGCAATGGAATCTATTTTATTTAATTCCATAATATCCATACTCATGTCGGCTGGATTGGAGAGGGGCAATATATTCGCGGTTGTATTGATGCCGCTGCCAAAGGGATAGGCTTCACAAACGGTTACCGGCAGTTTTCCTTTAGCAGCAATTTTTCCCTGTAATAAATCTGCCGCTACATTTTGAATGATGTCATCATCCTCGTAACAGGACACCAGGTTTTTCGCGCCGCAGAAATTCTTAATGGCGTATGGATTGCCAAATACAAATGTGGCGGAGTTGGTTTGTTCCTGCAACTGTTTTATAAGATCAATTGTGTAAGTGCTCAAGCCAAAATTATTAGCTGGTGTACGTTTGTATCCATGTACGCCAATGATTACATTTTTGTAACGGTTTTTTATTAAGTAAACAGAGGATAATATTCTTGTGGCATCTTTCAAATTATCAAAATAAAAAACATCGGCATTGTAACCTGCCCGCAGTCGTTTTGCAAAACCATTTTCCGTATTGGCGCCAATTGCCACATATACCACATCACCTTTTTTATTATTTTTTTCCGGCGAAAG
>JAVHOI010000140.1:2322-3617 GCA_036169975.1 Ferruginibacter sp.
TAATCCGGTCACATTATTTTTTGAAATTGAAGTCGCCCTGTTAGGGGAATTATCAATTGCCGGAATGAATAAATGGGCGGTCATCACACTGCCGATACCTGCTTTAAATATTTCTTTAAAGGGATACAATTCAAGCGAATCCAATTGCGCCATTGTTTTATTGATAACAGGCAAGTCGTAATGCGAATCAACGCTTACATCGCCATGACCGGGAAAATGTTTGGCGCAGGCCATTACGCCCATATCCTGCATGCCCTTCATGTATTGTGTGCCAAACAGGGCCACTTTATATTTGTCTTCCCCAAAGCTCCGGTCATTTATTACCGGGTTATCGGGGTTGTTATTGATATCAACAACCGGTGCATAGTTAACCTGGATGCCTGCACGCCTGCATTGTTCCGCTACCACCTTTCCATATTGGTAAGCAATACCGGCATCAGCCACAGCGCCCAACATCATTTGATGCGGTAGCGGCAGCACGCTATCTATCATCCGCATGCCCACGCCCCATTCGGCATCAATGCACATAAGGATGGGCGTTTTGGCAACCGCCTGTAGCTTATTCATAATGGTAGCCTGCTTTACAGGGCTGCCCTGAAAAAGGCAGATGCTGCCGATATTGTATTGTCGTACGAGGCTATCCACTTTCTCCTCAAAAAAAATGGCGGTTTTATTTTTTGAATCATACGTTGACAAGCGAACTACCATCAATTGAGCGATCTGTTCATCGGGGCTTAATGTTTTAAAAACACTATCAACCCATGCATTTGCTTTCCCATTTTTAGTGGTGGAATTATTTTGAGCCATAACTGTTATTTTTAAAACAAATAAAGCACAGCAGCATAATAAATAAACTTTCATCATAATGTAAATAATATAGGCACACAAAATAGTAAGATTTGAACAGTTATCCCTTTACAATTTTAAAAAGTAGAAATATAAGAATACATGAATACCCAATATGAACAGGTAGCCATAAATCCGGATAAATTCCTTTTTAGGCTACATTCCAATTGTACAACAGAAGTTGATCTTACCAACATTTGGGATTAATCATCTTGTCACCCTGTTTCCCAAAAAATTAAAACAATTCAATTTATCCCACTTTTATTGTTAATGCCTAAACTAAATGTTTATCCATTAAACAATTTTTCATTATCCTTTAACCCAAAAATTATCTCCGTAATTTCGCACGAAAACAAAGGAGTTATTTTGCCTGATATCATACAATTATTACCCGATAATATTGCCAATCAAATTGCTGCCGGAGAAGTGATTCAACGGCCGGCCAGCGC
>JAVHOI010000141.1:0-3614 GCA_036169975.1 Ferruginibacter sp.
TGCATGGAATGTATTTAGGTATCGCAGGTATTTTTTTCATGGCGCTTCTTGCCTGCAATTATTTAAAATTAAAATTTGGTGGGTTACAAATATTGCTGGCATTATGCCTTTGGTACGCAATTCTGCAATCCGGTATTGAGGCGAGCATTGCAGGTGTCGTATTTGCTTTTACGATACCCACCCACAAACTGGTTTCTGTTGAAAGGTACATTCACAATTTCGTTAACTTCTTTATTCTTCCACTATTTGCTTTGGCTAACACCGCCCTTTTTATCCCGGCTCATTTTATAGAGGCGCTGGGAAGTACAGTTGGCTTGGGTATAATTGCAGGATTGGTTATTGGTAAGCCGCTCGGCATATTTTTAGTCAGCCGTTTACTGGTATCATTAAATATCGCCAAACTACCGCACAATATAAAATGGAAGCAAATACTTGGTATGGGTACGCTTGCCGGTATTGGTTTTACCATGTCCATCTTTACCACCATGCTTGCTTTTGGGGATGATGCTGTAAGGGATATTGCTAAAATATCAATTCTTACAAGTGTGACCTTGTCTGTCGTTGCAAGTGTACTATATTTTTGGGCAATAGATGGATCCGCGGTAAAAAGGCAAAAACCAATTGTAAAAAAAGAACTGGCTTTGCAGTTGGAACTAAATTAGAAAATCATAACTTTTTCATATAGCAAGCAATCGTGAAGGCCCTTCATTTCTATGAGGGGCCTCTATTTTATTTTAGATTTTCACATTCAAATCAGAAGCGGACAGGTTGCGAAATATCAGAAAAAAACAAGCATAAAAAAAACGCAGCGATTGCCGCGTAAAATTACATTTGTAGCTTAAGTTTATCTTAAGCCTGCCATGATATTGTGTTTGTCTTTCCAATATACAAAAGCAGTAAGCCCTCCGATCCATCCAACAGATACCAGTAATAATTTAGAGATTTCAATAATTACCGGGCTATAAATAAAAGACCAAATGTCTGTTAAAACAATATTGATTAGTGTCATACAAGTTTACATTTATCATGCAAAGTTTGTATCAAAAAATCAATAAAACAAGTGTCGTTACTGCATTTCAGAAAAAGGGAGCCTTGTAAAAATATATTAATAAAAAAAGCATGTTATTTAAAAACGACTCTTGAATTGATTACAGGGTTTTTACGAAAAAATTGAAGTTTGGTTTTCTAAAAGTTTAATAATAATGGCATAGCAATTGAAAATAATCAGGTTATTTTAATGACCTCAAAATAAAAAAAATGCCGAAAATAAATTAAAATATTTTTATTCTCCGGTGGAAATATTTAAAATTTCGGCCAAAAAAGAAGGTATTCAAAAGTTATCCTTATTTAATTTTGTTAACTACTTCAAGATCCTGGCTTGATAAACTTTCCCACCAATCATCCGTTACATCTGCCAGCCTGTATTCGGTATCAATATCATAATCACCTTCTTTATCTATCAGATAAAAACAATTATTCAAAGTGTCCAGCACACTGTTAACAGATTTTAATTCTACGAACAACAGCCTGCTGACTATTTTCTTATTACTCTTTTGTTCCAAAAATTCTACTCTTTGCTGAAGGTCTAAAATTTTATCATCCCGGCGAGCCAGTAAATAACTTGCGATAAAAATGCAAAAAAGAAATACGATTATTAATGCTACTATCATGAGTAATAGTTAAAGGTAAAAAAATAAAGCTTGGTTTCTAACTCACTTTGTTCGATATGGTACCTATTATAATTACAGCAAACAACTTACAACCCTATAGGATTTTCTTTATGAAAAGATTGGATAACCCTTTATGATTAATGCAAATTGCCAGGCCTCACTCAACAAAAAAAAGATTTGAAATATTATTGAAGTTAAAGAAAAAAAGGTAATTAAAGTCCCAGTTTTTTTATAATGATTTCACCTACCATTTTACCTTGCTCCGCTCCTTCATCTACACTTACCCTAAAATGAATCCCTCCCAATAACCGGCTGATAGAAGCTTCATCCGCAGCCTGGACGAATGAATCGAAGTGCCGCTGAAGGCCAATGTAATGAAGGTCACTTGTGTCCTGGAAAGCAAAATTATTTCCATATAATTTGGTAAGTACCGTGGCAGCGGATCGTGTAATAGCACTATGCCCACTGGGATATTCCGGAAATGGTGGCGTTTGTAAAAATGGCGGCCACCCCTTCTCCAATATTTCATTTATAACAGTAACGGGCCGTACAAAACTGGACCGGTATTTTTCATCCCAGCAGGCTATAAACGCATCAAATAAGGCTATTGAAGTTATTGCATAAGTTTGTGCGGTTTTTACTTCGTCTGCCTTTGATTGTTTGCAGGCGATGTCCGCGATTCCCATCCAATGGCCGCCCGGCGTTATTTTCTTATTGCCGAACATCAGGTGGCCCGAATGCTCTATTACAAAAGGGTTGTCATCCCAATATGTCGCGATCAATTTTTGCTCTTCAGTAAGGTTTTTATTAATTGTATAAACTTCTTTTAATCCTTTATAAAAGACAGAATTCGTATCAGTGCTGAAAACCGGAGGCCTTGGAATTACGCACTGTGAACTGGAATCCAGTGTTAGGCTTTTCATGGTATTCCAGCACCATTCAACACCATCCAAATAATCGGGTGGGGTAGGGCGCCATTTGCCTGGCTCATCACTGCCAAGGTATTTGGGCTTTCCTCTTGATTTTATATAACCATCATCCTTTGCCCTTGCCAATATAGCATCACCTATACTTTCGCCAAAAGATAAAGACCGGTTATAGGTTTCTTTATCCAGGCTGTTTTCAAAATCAGAATATGTTTTTACTTCATGAGCATTCAGGGAATCTACTGAAAAAACCAACTTATGAACCACGGTAAAAAAAGCCCTGGTAGCAGCTAATGTAAAGTTGTACGGCTTTCCTTTTTCAGGAACAGGCATTGGCTTAAAGCCATTTAGTTTTGCTGTAATTGAAGTATAACCCGGCTTAACAAATTTTATCGCCTCATACGATGCTAAAGAAGAATATAAATAAATCCTGCTTGCTACCGGAGGTGTAAATACATCGTAAATAATAACCTGTGTCAACTGATACTGATTTTGAAAAAGGATATCAGCGCCTGGTAAATTCTTTGCTTTCTTTTGATTACAACCGCTTATCAACAGAAGCAGTAAGGGAAAAAAACAAATTACTTTTAATAAATTTTTCATATACGATTTTAAAATAAAACAGGTTTCAGGGTTTTCTTGTTACTTATTTTTTTTAATAATGTTTTTTAAAATAATAAATGGAGGGCCTTCCTTCCAACTGGTAGCTGATTTTACCGATGTAGGCGCTATGGAAAAATTACCCAGGACCAGGTCAGTTTTTCCATCGCCGTCAATGTCACCCGCATCCATTGTAAGCCATCTTCCGGTAGTAGTACCGGTTATGCTGTATGGATTAAAATCAAGGTTGCCTTTATTTTCAAGGTAAATAAAACTTTCTTCAGGGTGATGCGCATAATCGGCAAAAAATGAAATGGCGGCAATATCAAGATTGCCATCTCCGTCAAAATCCCGTGCCATGGCTTTGTAGCAACCATGCATGGGAAAAAAATATTGTTGTTTAAAATGGTTGGTACCG
>JAVHOI010000142.1:0-5456 GCA_036169975.1 Ferruginibacter sp.
TGTCTATCAAATAAATAAGCGCTGCCATATTCAATGCGCCTAAATGAAGTTCCCGCCTGCTTACATTTTCAAAAACATCCGTTGGGGCGTGGTGTATATCAAAGTACCGTTGCCCATCAGGCCTGAGGCCGGCAAGCGCCGTTCCTGTTTCTTTTAATGGCTCTACATCAGAGCCACTTCCACCGGGTGAAAAATCGTAAACACCATATTGATAAAACAAATTTTTCCATTGCTTTATTTTATCAATCTGATCCGCCTTCATCTCAAGCGAAAACCCATGTGGCGTAAATCCCCCCGCATCACTTTCCAAAGCGAAAATATTTTTTTCGTTATTTAACCGGGCAAGCTCCGCATATTTTTTTCCTCCTCGTCCGCCATTTTCTTCATTCATAAACATTACCGCCCGTATAGTCCGCTTCGGCTTTATTCCCGTAGCCTTCAACACCCGCAATACTTCAATGCCCTGCACACAACCGGCGCCGTCATCCTGTGCGCCTTCTGCCAAATCCCAGCTATCCAAATGGCCACCTACGGTAATTATTTCACCGGGAAATTCCGTGCCTTTAATTACTCCCACCACATTGTAAGATGGCGCATCCGGCAACATAGTACTGGTATTTCGGAAATAGGCCGTTAGGATTATTTTCTTTTTCAACGCCGCACTCAGCCATTCCGCATTGTTTGTACTAATGGCTACCGCCGGTATTTTGGGAAATGAATCGTTGTAAATGGTAACCCCCGTGTGGGGAAAATCATCGGGGTTGCTGGCCAGCGAACGCACCAACACACCAATAGCGCCATAGCTTGCCGCTTTTGACGGGCCTGCTACCCGTGAGCGGCCGCTTTCGCCATAAGCCCTGAAAGTGGTGATATAAGCCGGGTTCATTTCGAAATTAAAAAAAACTATTTTCCCTTTAATAACAGCCGTGCCTAAATGCTCCAATTCGGCAAAACTTTTTACTTCAATAACCGGGGCGCTTATCCCTTTTTTTCCAGTTCCTTCCGAATTACCAAGGGCGCATAGATCAAGGTTGTACCTGGTTCCACTCGCCAGCTTTATAAAGCCAACTTCCTTTTCGCCCCTTACCCAATGCGGCACCATGCAGGGCTGAAGATAAACGGTATCAGCCCCGGCTTCTCTCAGCATCCGGGCAGTGGCATCCACCGCTTTTTGGGCCTGTGGGGAACCACTCAGTCTTGGCCCGATTTTTTTACAGAGGTACCGAAGATTATCGTAAGCCTTGCCATTGATTAAAACTTCATCAGCGATTTTTTTGATGGCTATGGAATCTTCCTTTTGCGCAACAGCACCAAAAGAAAGGAAACAGATGAAAACGATTGGAATGATTTTTTGTACCATGATTTTTTTTAAGTAAACAAACTTACAGCAATAAATGTAATACATCAATGGAAGGTGCCATGAAAAATTAATTGCTAAATTGCATCCGTTTCCAAAAAATATTTTTTCCCTTAAATATAAATTATGAATATAGCGATTGTTTGTTACCCTACGTTTGGCGGTAGTGGCGTGTTGGCTACAGAGTTGGGAAAAGCGCTGGCGGATAAGGGGCACAACATACACTTCATTACTTATCAGCAACCTGTAAGGCTAAGTCATTTCCATACCAATATATATTATCATGAAGTAAGGGTGCCTACTTACCCACTGTTTGATTATCCCCCTTACGAAACCGCATTGGCAAGCATGATGGTGGATGTGATCAACAATAATGACATCCAGTTATTGCATGTACATTATGCCATACCCCATGCTTCCGCGGCTTATATGGCCAAGCAAATTTTAGCCAAAGAAGGAAAGCGCATCCCGGTAATTACCACCTTGCATGGCACGGACATCACGCTGGTAGGCAGGGATAAAACCTACCGGCCGGTAGTAACTTTTTCCATGAATGAAAGTGATATCCTTACGGCGGTATCGGACAACCTAAAAGCGGAAACGTACAAAAACTTTGAAATCGAAAAAGATATCGAGGTTATTCACAACTTCGTGGATGTAAAGCGTTTTAATAAAAAACCCATTGACGCTTTTAAAAAATTAATCGCCCCTCACGGTGAAAAAATAATCGTTCATGCCAGTAATTTCAGAAAGTTAAAAAGGGTAGATGATGTGGTAAAAACTTTTTTATTGATGAATGAAAAAATGCCCGGCAAGTTATTATTGTTGGGTGACGGGCCAGAGCGCCCGGCCATTGAAACATTGGCAAGAAACAGCAATGCGTGTGATGCCATTAAATTTTTAGGTAAGCAGGAGCAAATGGAAGATATATTGCCGATCGCCGATTTGTTTTTTCTTACCAGTGAATATGAAAGCTTTGGATTGGCGGCGCTTGAAGCGATGGCCGCGGAAGTACCCGTAATATCAACCAATGCCGGTGGATTGCCCGAAATAATAATCAATGGCGAATGTGGTTATATGAGTAATGTGGGCGATGTGGAAGATATGAGTAAAAACGCGTTAATCATTTTACAAGATAAAGAAACACATAGCCGTTTTAAAGCGAATGCCCTGGCACAGGCCAAAAAATTCGACATTGATAATATTGTTCCTCAATATGAAAAATTATACCAGCGGTTGATCTGATAATTAACGGCGCCTGAGCCAGCTCTCGGGGTTAAGATTGCTTTTTTCATTGCTGATGATCAGGTCAATGGATCCAGTCCCTTCATCATTGGGCGCCACCCTGCCTAATACCTGTCCCGTATGTACGCTTTGTCCGCGTGATACATTAACGCCTGATAAATTACTGTAAGTTGTAAAGTATCCCCCGTGTTTAAGAATTACAACCTGCATATTATCTATATTGGTTACAGACGCTACTTCTCCCTCAAATAAAGCTTTTACCGAGGTCCCTATATCGCTTCCAACAGTAATCCCCGGGTTATCAATTATAACCCCAATATCCAATTTTTGTTTGCCAAAGCCCATGATCATATAGCCTTTTTCAACTGGCCAGGGCAAAGCCCCCTGGTTACTTTTAAAATTCGCATTCAATTTTATATCCGCATCACTTCCCAATAAAATACTTGGCGCGGTTATACTTTTATTGGATCGTGGGCTTACGGGTTTTGTTACAGGATTTGTATTTGTTTTATTTTCCGCAATATCTTTTTTAGCTTCTGCATCACGCCTTGCTTTATCTTCTTTAGCCTTTGCGAAAGCTTCCCTCCTCGCTATATCCTGCGCCCTCCTGATAGCCGCCGCAATTGCATTGCTCACTTTTTGCATTTGTTTTTTCTTGGCCGCTATCTGTTTATTCAGTTCCTTGCCCTGTGCTTTTAATTTAGATACCAACTGTTTTTTTTCATCCTGCTGCGATTCCAATACAGACATTTCCCTGCTCTGCGTTTGCAACACCACATTTTTCTTTTTCTTATTGCCACTTAACTCATCAATACGCTCTTTTAAAAGCTGTTGGGTACGCAATATATTTTCCCCCTGCATTTCGCGGTAATTCCTGTAACTCTTTAAATAGGTAATGCGTTTTATCGCATCATTAAAATTGGAGGAGGAAAAGATGAAATTCAAAAAATCGGAATTGCTGCGGTTCTTGTAAGCATACACCATGCTTTTCGCATACTCCTGCTTTAAGGTATCCAATAAAAGCTGAAGATTGTTTACATCCCTTTGAGATTTGTAAATTGTATTATCCAGTAAATTGATGTCTTTGCTGATGTTCTCAATTACATTTCCCTGCAGGTTTAGTTTGCGGTTGAGGAGTGCAAGCTGGCCTAAGTTTTCTTTAGTGGTTTTTTTATTTTTATCCAACAACTGCTGGGTTTGTTCAATTTCCCTTTTCAATTGCTGGCGCTGTTTTTCCAGCTCCTGCTGGGCGGGTGATTGCGCAAATGATGATGTGGAAAAAATAAAAAATAATAATACCAAAGAAATAATCTTTATCATTTTCTGATTTTTGGATATAAACAAAAATAAGGGAGTTAGCTGAGAAAGTACGGTGTTGATGGTGGAGAGAAATTAAACGCCGGGCGAAAACTATTAAATTACAGTTGCCGGTAAACTGTTTTTTTTAAATTGAAATCAACCATCATCCTACAACAACCAACTATCAACCGCCAACCATCAGCAATGGTTTACCAATAACGATTACCTCCGTTTATAATTGGCGGGGATATTAAAAGTGATAGATAATTCTTTGTTAAACTCATACTGTTTAAAGTTGAGGTGTATGTCTAATTTATTTTTTTCTGATACCGTTATTTCCCGGTAAGTGGAAAAGGGTATTCCATTATTGAATTCATATTCACCATAAGTAATATCCGCTGTTCTGTTGCGGGCCACATTGATATCATCTAATTTACTATGTACCATTAAACGGTCTTCCTTATTTAAAGTAAGTAAATGTTTAAAAAAACGGCCGAGCGTTGCCAGCAATATTTTCGTCCCGGTTTCTTTATACGATATAACGCTATCCTCCAGAAAAACAGGGTTGCCTACAAATAAATTCTGAAGCGTATTCAAATCAAAAGGTATTTCTGTTACTTCCTGCAAATAATCCATTGATCGAAGTTTTACTTCCTTATTTATTTTATCCAAAACAAAAACGCTGTCCCTGTTAATCAATACCCTGAAAGCTTCGATGTTAAAAACAGTCGCGTAACCTGATATCCATATCAGGCTGTCATTTAAAATCCTTACATAAGCCGTTATATTGGGTTGCTTGCCATGCGTATCTTCATATTCTACTTTAATTTTCGCGGAAAATGTTTTAAACGTTATTTGTTTTTTATGAATATCATCCATAGCATTTTTAATTACCTGCAGCGAATCATCTGTAGCCGGGTTCCTGATATGAACCGAAGCGGTATCTTTCTTATCAATGGAAGCCTGTATTTTTTTTGCGGTTTTGCAACTGCCTGCAAATAATGCCATCAATGCGGCAAAAATAAAAATGGAGAAGTACCCTTTGTTGTAATTTGGGAATATCATTATTTCGTTAAGTTTTTTATTTTTTACCGGTATGGCCAAATCCGCCCTGGCCTCTTTGGGTACTATTCAATTCCTGTACCAATACCAGGCTGGCCTTATCTACCCTGCTGATAATCATCTGCGCAATCCGGTCGCCCGGATGAATTTGCTGAGGTTCATTACTCAGGTTAATCAGTATGACTTTTATTTCTCCCCTGTAATCGCTGTCAATGGTGCCCGGCGTATTGAGACAGGTAATGCCCTGTTTAATGGCTAATCCACTCCTTGGCCTTACCTGTGCTTCATACCCATCAGGCAATTCAATATACAAGCCGGTCGGTATCAGCTTACGTTCCAATGGCAGCAGCGTTACGGCCTGATCCAGGTTGACCCTGATATCCATACCCGCAGCGCCATCCGTAGCATAAGAGGGTAACTCGTTGGCGGATTTATTTACAATATTTACAGCTATTTTTTGCATGGCAGCAAAGGTAACGGATTTAGGGTTTTC
>JAVHOI010000142.1:5556-16469 GCA_036169975.1 Ferruginibacter sp.
TTTCTGATTTCTGATTTCTGTTTTCTGTTTTCTGTTTGAAAATTTTAGAAGTCGGCAATAATTTCAGAGAGGATAAATACATCAAAAGAAATTAAAAAAGTATAATGATACCGGCACAATCAACAAAAAAAAATAATCGTAAGCATTATAACTTCTTCAACAAAATAGTCGCATACGCCACCAATCCCTCTTCCCTTCCTACAAAGCCCATTTTTTCGGTGGTAGTTGCTTTAATGGATACATCCGTTATTTGCAGGGAAAGGATACCGGCGATCACCTTCTGCATTTGAGGAACATAATCTTTTATTTTGGGCGCCTGCAAACAAAGTGTGCTATCAATATTTACAATACCATAACCGGCATTTTTTATCAGCTCAAAACTTTGCCAAAGCAATATTTTACTGTCAATATTTTTTAATGAAACATCCGTATCGGGGAAGTGTACGCCAATATCCCCAAGACAGGCCGCGCCAAGCATCGCATCACATATCGCATGCAATAATACATCCGCATCGCTATGGCCCAATGCGCCTTTGGGATGATCTATTTTAACTCCGCCCAGCCAAAATTCCCTGTCATTCACCAATTGATGAAAATCAATACCAAAGCCAATTCTGATACCCATAATATTTTATTTTATTTTTTTTAAAATAAATTTACGGAAGTGTAAAAATAAAAAAGCGTCTCACCGTAGCTGACGCTTTTATTAAATAAAAATATTTAATTATTTAGAGCCTTCGTCATCAAAATCAAAAACAAGGCTGAACCGTAAAGTATTGGATAATGGATTGCGGTTAACCCCATTTCCTGAAGGAACAAGATAAGAGAAGTTTAATCCAAACGTACTATATTTTAAACCTGCTCCTACGGTAAAATATTTCCTGTTCCCTTTTGTCGGGTTTTCATAAAAATATCCTGCCCTTAAAGCGAATTGGTTTTGATACCAGAATTCCGCTCCTAAAGAAGCCTGCACTTCTTTTACTTCTTCAGAGAAACCACCTGGGGCATCACCAAATGAACTAAACCAACTGCTGACTACACCTTTGTTTCTGTAATTTACCAACCCGGCGCTATCGCCAATTGCAGGTGGGGTAGGAACCAATAATTTATGAATATCAAGTCCAAAAGTCATTTTACTGGTTTCGTCAAATACTTTGGTATATGCAACTCCCAGTCCGAGGTTAGCCGGAATGTAATCCTTTTGGGTAGCATCACTTGTGTAAGATATTTTTGAACCAAGGTTACTTAATGTAAGGCCATAGTTTAGGCCTGAACCATCTTCCTTAATATCAGTATGGAATATACTTAAATCGCCTGCTACAGATGTGCCCGCCTTGTAGGACACCCCATTGATGGTACCACTTGCCAAATTGGAATTGATGTAACGCAGCGCAATACCCAGCGATAATTTATCGGATAATTTTCTTGAATAGCCTGCATCAAATGCAAATTCACGAGGCCGGAATGAACTTAAATCATTTCCAAGATTATCCGTAAACTGAATATTTCCCAAACTAAAATATCGCATTGAAGCGGATATTGCCTGCATATCATCCAATTTATAAAAGCCGGATAACGATGCAAGATAAACATCATTCAATCCAAGATCTTTTAACCAGGGTGTATAAGTAAGCGCCACCCCGCCTTTGTTTGCATTAAACGGCGTTTTAGCCAGGTTCCAGAATGCGGAATTCGCATCGGGAGTGGTGGCGATACCTACGTCGCCCATGCCGCCGCTTCGGGCATCCGGGGATATCCTTAAAAAAGGGACGGCAGAGGTTACCACATTGATCGAATTAGCCTGACTTTGCGCATTCACAAAACCAGTTGCACTACCCAGTAACAATACTAACGCAGTTAGTTTAATCATTGCTTTTTTCATTCTTTATTTTGTCTTTGTTAGGTAGCCGTGCATTCAATATGATTACTATTTTGGTTTTGGTAAAGTTGTAAAAGTAGTTGATTTCTCCAAATGAGCTGCAAACTCACCGCTTCATGAAAAACACTAAAAATAAAACATCAGCCGTTTTTATTATTTGTATTATCCGGCTTACCGGATAATACAAAAAGAATATCCTTGTTTTTTGGTTCAATGTTTCATTAAAAGATACAACGCATTCCAGGGTTACATTATTGCTTTTTAAACAAAGACTGACTCTTACCGAAACAACCACAAAACGAAGAGTTTATAAACTAAAAAAATAATTTAGAGTTTCGTAAATATCCCATTTAAAAGTCTGTCAGTAAAGCCAATACTATGCCGCTTTTGATTTAAAATTAATTTAAACTTAATATATAGCGTGCCTGGTGATCCTAAAAAAATATGACTGATTTATTTTTGAATAAGCATCAATAAATTTTGAAAACTAAATTCCGGTACAATTTTTAGTTTCAATTCAGCGTTTGTAATTAAAGGCGAATATGTTCTTAATCCGGTTGACTCATTTGCTAATCTTTAGCTAATTCCCTTATAAACATATTTTCATTTTAACGCTGTGTGGTGTAAAGTATTTATATTCGCAGTCAGGTAACCCCATTACACAATATTTAAGAAAACCTTTCGTTAAACAAGTTGCAAAACGAACGCACATGCAAAAAATACTTTCTGTAAAAAATTTGATTCTTCTTACCGCCGTACTATTCACATTCGGATCTTGTAAAAACGGTGGTATTTTTGGTAAGAAAAAAAGCAAGTCGTCTGTAACCGGCTGGAACTATGATGACAAGAACATGGGAAACTACCATGTAGCTAAAATGAAATACCCAAAAGCAGGCCCGGGATTGACCTTTGTACAGGGTGGGACTTTCGTAATGGGCGCCAAAGAAGATGATGTAATGGCCGATTGGAACAATATCCCGAAAAGGATAACTGTACCTTCCTTTTTCATTGATGAAACTGAAGTAGCCAATGTACATTACCGTGAATATATTTATTGGCTTGAAAATACTTTTAGCCAGGATACGGCAATTCTTTCAAATGCCTTACCTGATACATTATCCTGGCGCCAGGAGCTGGCTTACAATGAGCCATATGTAGATTATTATTTCCGTTATCCCGCCTATAATTTTTACCCTGTGGTAGGCGTTTCCTGGTTACAGGCACACGATTTTTGCATCTGGAGAACAGACAGGGTAAATGAATTGAACCTTATCAGCAAGGGATACCTGAAAAAAGATTTCGCCAAAAAGGAAATGAGAGGCGGTGGTTCTGATGGTTCATTTAATACAGATACCTACCTGATGAATCCGGAACTAATACAGGGCAGGGCTAAACCGAAGAAATCAGAATTGAAAGATGTGAGCGGTAAGCCGAGAGCGATTATTAAAATGGAAGATGGTATCCTCAACATGGGTTACCGGTTGCCAACAGAAGCCGAATGGGAATATGCCGCTTACGGATTATTGGATCAGAATCCTAATCCACGTAAAAAAGAAGGCAAATCAGGCGAGGAATTAATATCCAACCAGCAAATTTATTCATGGAGTAATAATCCGAATGGGTTACGTGATAACAGAAGAGGTAGCTGGCAGGGTAAATTTTTAGCCAACTTTAAACGTGGAAGTGGCGATAATATGGGCGTTGCCGGAGGTTTGAATGACCGTTCAGCGATACCGGGCAATGTTAAATCTTTTTATCCAAATGCCTTCGGAATATATAATATGAGTGGTAATGTATCGGAATGGGTACAGGATGTTTACAGGCCGCTAACCCCTGCGGATGGCGAAGACTTTAATTATTTCAGGGGTAATAAATTTCAGAAATTTTATAAGAACAATAGCGGTGAATTTGAAAGAGATACATTAGGCAGGTTGAAAAAAGTTGATATTGATGATGCTGATGTTAAAAATCGCCGGAATTACCAGCACAATAATGCACTGGGGCATATAGATGGAGATTCATTGAGCGGATCATATTATGCAACAGGAACTTCTACTTTAATAAGCGACCGGTCAAGGGTTTTCAAAGGTGGAAGCTGGAACGACCGGCCTTTTTGGTTATCTCCGGGTTCACGCCGGTTTCTGGAAGAAGAACAATCTTCCAGTACCATTGGATTCCGTTGTGCACAAACCTACATGGGTTCGCCGGAAGGTTCCGGATTTAGAGAAGGAAATATTTTTGGGAAGCGCAAACAAAATAGCCGTAAGAAATAATAAAGAATATTTTTTAAAAACTAAAACCCTTCACCTTTTTAGTTGAAGGGTTTTTTATTGGTTTCAACCCCCGCTGATTATTGGT
The DNA here is from genome assembly GCA_036169975.1 of Ferruginibacter sp. Taxonomy (GTDB): domain Bacteria; phylum Bacteroidota; class Bacteroidia; order Chitinophagales; family Chitinophagaceae; genus Ferruginibacter. Next base: position 9,794 of record JAVHOI010000142.1, read on the forward strand.
TAGTGGGATATGCCGGAATAGCTCATTTTAAAAACCCCTTCTTCAAAGCAGATGTCCGGGTATCTACTTTATTCACCTGTTTTTTTATTGCGTTTAAAATCTTCTGCCCTATTTTTGAATTATGAAAATACAGGACTTATATACTATTTTTCTTAATCATCCTTCCATTCAGACTGATACCAGAAAGTTGCAACCGGGAGATTTATTTTTTGCTTTAAAGGGTTCTAATTTTAATGGCAATCAATTCGCGAAGCAGGCATTGGACGCAGGCGCAGCTTATGTTATTATTGACGAGGCAGTTAATTTTAACGATCCTCGACTCATTAAAACTTCGGCTACTTTACAGGCATTACAGGATTTGGCGAATTACCACCGTCAACAATTTACAATTCCCTTTATTGCAATTACCGGAAGCAATGGAAAGACTACGACCAAGGAACTAATAAGCGGAGTGCTATCTTCTACTTATAAAACTTATACCACTATTGGAAATCTAAACAACCATATCGGCATTCCACTCACCCTACTTTCAATAAAAGAAGATGCTGAGATGGCGGTGATTGAAATGGGCGCCAATCATCAAAAAGAAATTGAAGGTTATTGCCAATATGCAATGCCCACCCATGGCATCATTACTAATTGCGGCAAGGCACACCTGGAAGGCTTTGGCAGTATGGAAGGGGTTAAAAAAGGCAAAGGGGAATTATTCCGGTATTTAAAATTAAATGGGGGAACCGCTTTTATAATGAAAGATTATGATTACCTGAATGAAATGAGTAAAGGAATTGCAAACATAATAACTTATGGAACCGTTGATGCTGATATAACCGGTGTCGCGGAAAAAACAGCGGAATTTTTACAGGTGGAAATGACAGGCGGTACGGGAATACAAAAAATAAAAACCAATATGGCAGGAGATTACAACCTTCCCAATGTGCTGGCAGCCGTAGCGGTTGGTAAATATTTTAATGTTCCGGATGAATCAATTAAACAGGCAATGGAAAATTATTTTCCCTCCAACAGCCGTTCCCAATTAATTGAAAAGGGCAGCAACAAAATAATTTTAGATGCCTACAATGCCAACCCTACCAGCATGAAGGCAGCAATTGAAAATTTTGCGAAAATGGAAGGAACTAATAAAATTTTGTTGCTGGGGGGAATGATGGAATTGGGCATTGATAGTATTGAGGAACATAGCGCCATAATAAACCTGATTGATCAATATACCTGGAAGTCGGTTGTTTTGGTGGGTGGGGATTTTGATAAAATAATACATGGCTATATTTATTTCAAAAATTCTATTGAAGCAAAAGAATGGTTACAGCAACAGCATTTTGTAAATAGTAAATTGTTGGTAAAGGGTTCCCGCAGTATGCAAATGGAAAAGGTATTGGAAGATAGCTGATATGGAATACCTGATTTTCACAGTTGGGCTAAAACTATCTAAAATGGAATAGTATTATTAAACCTATTTGTTTTGGATACTGCCATTCAGGACGTAGCGGAATCCAGGTATTGCTGTAATTCCGCCTCCGTTTTTACCAATACTTCCCTTACCTTACTTCCCTGGTTGGGGCCTACCACACCCGCGGCTTCCAACTGATCCATCAGCCTGCCTGCCCGGTTGTAGCCCAATTTCATTCTTCGCTGCAACAAGGATGTACTACCACTCTGGCTAGCAACTATTAATCGGGCCGCATCTTCAAAAAGGGAATCTTTATCATTCAGGTCAAAATCTTTTCCTTCCAATTCTTTTTCATCCACGTATTCCGGTAAAAGGAAGGCCTGCGCATAACCCCGCTGGCTACCAATAAAGTCAACCACCCTATCTACTTCAGGTGTATCTACAAAGGCGCATTGCAAACGAACAAGCTCGCCATTATAACTGATCAGCATATCTCCTTTACCAATCAATTGTTCAGCGCCACCAGCATCCAAAATAGTCCGGCTATCAATCTTACTACTTACCTTAAACGCAATCCTGGCAGGGAAGTTAGCCTTAATGGTGCCCGTAATAATATTTACACTCGGGCGCTGCGTAGCGATGATTAAATGAACCCCAACCGCCCTGGCCAATTGCGCCAAACGGGCAATGGGCAACTCTATTTCTTTGCCCGCCGTCATGATGAGGTCAGCAAATTCGTCCACCACCAAAACGATAAATGGTAAAAACTGGTGACCCTTTTCAGGATTAAGTTTACGGGCGACAAACTTTTCATTGTACTCCCTGATATTACGGCAGCCGGCTTCTTTAAGCAGGTCGTATCGGTTATCCATTTCAATGCACAATGCGTTTAAGGTATGTACTACTTTTTTGGTGTCGGTTATAATCGCATCTTCTTCACCGGGCAGTTTCGCCAGGAAATGTTTTTCAATTGTCTTGTAAATACTCAGCTCCACTTTTTTGGGATCAACCAAAACGAATTTTAATTGCGATGGGTGCTTTTTATACAATAGTGAAACCAGTATCGCATTGATGCCAACGGATTTACCCTGCCCGGTGGCGCCTGCCATCAACAAATGCGGCATACTGGCGAGGTCAACAATAAAATTTTCGTTATCAATCTTTTTGCCAATCGCTATTGGAAGTGAAAAATTATTTTTCTGAAATTTTTCTGAAGCAAGCAATGTCCGCATACTCACAATGGACTTCTTCGCATTGGGCACTTCTATGCCAATAGTGCCTTTACCCGGAATTGGCGCTATGATACGGATACCTAAGGCAGCAAGGCTAAGCGCAATATCATCTTCCAGGTTTTTAATTCTTGAAATACGGACACCAGCCGCCGGTATAATTTCGTAAAGGGTTACGGTAGGGCCAACCGTCGCTGAAATTTTCTGAATATGTATATCGTAATTCTTTAGTGTATTTACGATCTGGTTTTTATTGGATTCCAGTTCGGCAGGATCCTGTACAATCCTTTCGCTTCCATGCGCATCCAGCAATTCAAGATTTGGGTATTTATAATCCCGCAAATCCAATATCGGATCATAAGGCGTATCAATAGCCTGGTGTTTGGCTGAAGAAGGCAGCTCTTCATTATCGGTTTTTTCAGGAACGGATTTTATTTCCAATGGAAGTATATCCCCATTCCCTTTCGCATCCAATGTATTTAAAGATGGCTGATAATTGAGGCCACCCGGCATTTCCTTCACCAGTCCATGGCCTTCCTGCTCCGGCTTTGTAACCACCAGGGATATATCCTTTTCAATAATTTGAATATCGTGGTTTAAAGCCGGATTGTATTGATCTGGTATAGGCAACATAGCGCCATCTCCCTTCAGCAAGTTTCCCCTCGCTTCCGTATTTTCATTTTCATCCTGTGCGGAAGTGGCAGTGAAATATTCCCCCGCGGCATCGGTATCCTCTTCATCCGGCATTAAGTTAGCTTTGGAAGGTAATTTGAATACAGGATTAAAACGCCAGATTACATATCCTAAAACGGCTACCGCTAATACAGCCAATGTACCTATCCGGCCAATCATCCTGTATAGCCAATCCCTGCTGCTGTCACCGGCAGATCCGCCGTAAGGAAACATACTACCATTCATAATTACCGAAGCGGTAACACTAATTAATGGAAGGCCGACAATCATGTATTTTACATTACGCGGAACAGAGAAAACCTTTCTTCCAAAGAATAAGTTTACTCCGGTTACAAAAAAGAAAGTGCAAATAAGATATGAAGCGACACCAAATCCATGGCGGATAAATATTTCAGAAATGAATGCGCCAAAAGTGCCCAGCAGGTTTTGTACTTTAATATCATTGGCCAGCAACATCCGGTAACTGAACTTGTCCTGGTCTTCATCCCATGTAAACAGGTAAGATGAAAAAGCTATAAAAAAAAGAAATGCCAACAGCAAAAAAATGGTACCTGCTATTTTATGCGTACGCTCATCCTTCAGCAATTGCATTACTGCAACCTTTTCTTCCGCCTCAGGTTTCAGCGTCTCCTTACCAGGGGAATTAGACTTAGCGGATTTCACTTTATTGGCCATTGGAACAAAGATAATTAAAACCATTGCTGAAAAAGCCTTCTACTGTAAAGGATTTAAAGAAATAAAATCAGCGAAATATTGTAAGTTTGGAAAAACGTACTGCTTTGATAAGATTTACGATTATTGTTTTTTTGTTAATCCATTCCAATTTGGCATCAGCGCAATCCCCTGATGATCGTAATCCCATTGATATTTCAATGATCCGGGAGACAATGGATTTAATTGGTAAATGCCAGGTATATGTTGACACTGCCAGCAGTGCAACACCCGGCAGCATATTGAATGGAAACTGGAAACCAACCAGTCACCTCATAGTAAATAATTATATTCCAAATACCTGGATCACCAGTTCGGTCTATTTAAAATTCACTCTTGAAAATGGTAATGACTCCGCCAGGAAAGTTTATTTTATAGCCGGCATTTATATCAGAAGCATTCATATTTTTAAAATGCTGACTGATCAGCAGTTTGTACAATTAAAAGACGAAAGCCACCTGGATGGATACCAGCCAATTGAATTATTGGGTAAAGAAAAGCGGGATTTTATTGTAAAATTAAACTTCACCAAAAGAGATTTCAATTATTTTGATCCGGTACTTATTAAAGATGGTTACTTAAAAAATTACCAGAATTTAAAATATTTCAGAAATGAAAGCCGGCCGGTAATCGGATATATATTAGCCGGCTTCCTTTTAATGATGGTTCTTTTTTCAGGAGTCAATTATTTACTAAGTAAAAAGAAGGAATTTTTGTATAACTGCTTATATTCCGTCTGCATGTTCAGCCTGGTCTTTTTAAATACTTTCCTTGAAAGAAGAAGCGGCATGCTACCGAGCCTTTTCAATGGTTACATTGATTTCATGCTGCTGGCAACCGGAACAATATTTTATATCGCATTCACCAGAAAGTTCCTGGAAACCAAAGCAAATTATCCCCTGTTAAACAAAATATTCATTAATGCGGAAAAGTTTATGATGCTTATACTTTTGTGCTATACTTTCCTTGTTTTTTTTACCAATAATTTCCATTTGCAGAAATCAATGGAAAACGGAACAAAAATCATTCTGCTCATCATTGGCATCGCATATATCGGTATTGCGCTCTCGCAAAAAAACAGGTTATTGAATTATCTCGCGATAGGAAACGCGATACTGATTTTTTTTTCCATCATTTCATTTTCGATAATCCTGCTAAGGCCCAGGTATAACGGCATTTTAACCAACTCCATGATTTATTATGAAGTGGGCATTGTAGGCGAACTGATCCTGTTTTTATTGGGCCTTACCTACAAAAACAGGGTAGAATTAATTGAAAAAATAAAAGAGCAGGAATCATTGAAACTGGAAGCGGAAAAACAATCTTATGAAACCAGGCTGGCGGTAATTAATGCCCAGCAGGCAGAGCGGAACCGTATCAGCGCGGATATGCATGACGACCTTGGCGCAGGGGTAACGGCCATCCGGTTGTATAGCGAACTGGCAAAAAAAAGAATAGGAAAAGAGGTGATCCCCGAGATTGAAAAAATATCTTCTTCGGCAAACGAACTACTCAATAACATGAATGCCATCATCTGGACGATGAGCAGCAGCAATGATTCCCTGGATAATATGGTTGCCTACATACGCGGCTATGCGATTGAATATTTTGAAAATACCGGTATCAACTGCCACATACAACTTGAAGAAAATTTGCCCCATCTTGCCGTAAGTGGTGATATTAGAAGAAATGTTTACCTGGTTGTAAAAGAGGCATTGAATAATATACTGAAACATTCCAAGGCAACTGAGGTAAGCATTACTTTAAGGAAAGAAACGGATGGCATATCACTTTATATTCAGGACAATGGAACCGGGATTGATTTTGACCATTTGCGCAGGTTTGGAAACGGATTAATCAATATGAAAAAAAGGATGGAAGAAACACATATAGAATTTAAAATAGAAAATAAAAATGGCACCCTTGTTACCCTGCACCGCAAAGTGGCGCTTTAGCTTTTATTGGCGATACCTATAGCCAACAAAACCCATCCGGCAATTAAACACAGGCCGCCAATTGGCGTAACAGCACCCAGCCATTTAAAACCCTGCTGCCCCATCGCCTCCAGTAAGGTTAACAGGTACAATGAGCCACTAAAAATAAATATGCCCAAACAAAATAAACGGCCCGACCAGAGCAGGTAATTGTTTGGAAATTCCTTAAATAAAATACCAATTGCAAGCAAAGCGAAAACATGATAAAACTGGTAACGAACCGCCGTTTCAAAAATAGCGAGATACTTGTCACTTAGCGACTGCTTTAGCGAATGCGCCCCAAAAGCGCCTGCTGCAACTGATAGGGCGCCTAACAACGCCGCTGCTTTTAAGAAAAATGTATTCATTATTTTGGTTTAAGAATTAAAGGTTGAAATGAGTTCGGAAAAAGAATTTTCAGTTAATATGCCGGATGATACCTTCAGCTTTGCCTGTAAATAAAATGGCGCTCTTTCCTTTACTTTCTGTTCAATAAAAAAAAGCAGTTCAGCCTGGTTTAGTTTCTTTATTAGCGGACGCTTTTCCTTTTCCAATAAAACCCTTTCCAATATTTCCGTAAAGGTGCAGGATATGTAAACAGTTATTCCGTGGTCATTCATCCATTGCATATTATCATAAAAACAAGGGGTACCACCACCACAGGC
>JAVHOI010000143.1:0-3598 GCA_036169975.1 Ferruginibacter sp.
CATGGCTCTATCAAGGTAGAAAGCGTTCCGGGAAAAGGTAGCTGTTTTTTACTGAATTTTCCTTTGGCCAAATCTTAATATTTCCTTCAATTCACATTCCTGCCATATTTTGTATTGCCGCTTATTTTCTTCTAATAAAAATTCTGAAATAAATTTCTTTAAACAAATGGGAATCTGTTTGCCGATAAACAAGGGTTAGTCTTTTATTTTTTTTCTACTAAACGAAAGGCGTTCAATTCCTGTTTCGTATCAGTTCATTCCGGCTCTTTTTTAATGCACATGTTATACAGTCCTATTAACAGCTTGTTCACCTAAAGTACAGCTTAAAATCCCTCCATCGTAAGCATAGTTGATGTTATAAAAGGTGTGGATAAAAATGTTTTTATAATTTTTGATGTAAAAGTGGGAAAAAGTGTTATTTTGTGGTAATATTTATTTCAAAAATTATAAATCCCTGTAAATGATTGGTTTTCTTGGCGAATACGAGGCTACAATGGATGCCAAAGGACGCTTCCTTTTACCTGCTGGTTTTAAGAAACAATTAGCCGAAAATGGAGCCAACCAATTTGTTATTAACAGGGGTATTGAAACCTGTTTGAGTTTGTATCCCATGCAAAGCTGGGAACCTATTTTTTCGGAAGTAAGCAAGCTGAACGAATTTGATCCTAAAGTAAGGCAATTTCGCCGCTACTTTTTAAATGGGGCTACCAATTTGGAATTGGATTCCGCAGGCAGGTTATTAATCCCTAAAACTTTAATGGAATATGCCGGGTTGGAAAAAGATGTGGTGCTGGTAGCTGCTGTAAATAAAATTGAAATCTGGGATAAAACTAAATATACAAAGTTCTTTGAATCATTTTCGCCAGAGTCTTTTAGTGTACTCGCAAATGAAGTGATGAATAAAAATGACGAAAAGCTGAAAAGTTGAAATATTGAAAAGTATGCCTCATAACGAAAGCAAATTACCCATCAATCAATCAACCGGTCAGCCCGGAAGTTATCATACACCGGTATTACTTAAAGAGGCCATTGAAGGTTTAAACATAAAGCCTGATGGTGTTTATGTGGATTGCACTTTTGGCGGGGGCGGTCATAGCCGTGCTCTACTGCAACAGTTAAACGAAAAGGGGATGCTTGTTGCTTTTGACCAGGATGAGGAGGCACGAAAAAATTTACCGCCCGATAAACGGGTGATTTTTATACCGCAGAATTTCCGCCATCTGCAACGATTTTTGCGCCTGTACAAAATAACCCAGGTTGATGGCATACTGGCCGATCTTGGCGTATCAAGCCACCAGTTTGATGAAGCGGAAAGGGGGTTTTCCATTCGCTTTGATGCGGCTCTTGATATGCGGATGGATCAGCGGCAAACTACCACCGCAGCCGATATAATTAAAAAATTTACGGAATTGCAATTGCATAAAATGCTGGAACAATATGGAGAAGTAACCAATGCGAAAACATTGGCAAAAACAATTGTACAGCAAAGGGCGCTGATGCCCATCAAAACGATTAATGAATTTAAACAATCGGTACAGGCTGTGGTGAAAGGGAATCCTCAAAAATATTTTGCGCAGGTATTTCAGGCGTTGCGGATTGAAGTGAATGATGAATTAACGGCATTAAAAGAACTATTGCGACAAACCCCACCCTTATTAAAATCTGGGGGGCGGGTGGCCATCATTACCTTCCATTCACTGGAAGACAGGATTGTAAAAAAATTTTTTAAGACGGGTGGTTTTTCAGATGCGGTACTGGATGAAGTGTATGGTGGCAGGCCTGAAAACCCATTTACGATTATTACGAAAAAACCAATCCTGCCGGGCGTGCCTGAAACCAAACAAAATACAAGGGCAAGAAGTGCGAAACTGAGGGTGGCAGAGAAAAAATAGTAAACAAATCCGGATATGACTGGATTAATTTCCGGCATCCGGTATTAATATTTTATAAAATAAATGATTGAAGATAAATACATACAACAAGAGCAACCTATAGCTTCAAAGATGGAATGGAAAAAATTAATTGGTCATAAATGGGTGGTTAAGAATATTCCGTTTTTCCTTTTTTTAGCTGCATTGGCTGTATTGTATATTTATAATGGCCATCATGCCGATAAGCAGATCAGGAAAATTGGCGCTACTGAAAAGCATATTAAAGAGCTGGAATACGAATATAAAACAATTAAAAGCGAAGTGATTTTTAGAAGTAAGGCAAGTGAATTGGTAAAGGCTGTGGAGCCGCTTGGATTAAAAGAATTAACTAATGCACCGGTACTGTTGACACCATCGGCCGGTGAATAAAAAACATGAAGGCGGTTATTTTAATTTTCGAATTGAAAAATTAAAAGTTTGGATATAAAGAAAGACATATTGTGGCGGGTTTATCTCTGTTTTTTAGGGATCGTATTACTGGGTGCGGTTGTATTGGGCAGGGCTTTTTATATCCAACAGGTAGAAGGTGCGTATTGGCAAAGCATGGGCGATAGTTTGCATTTGAAATATGTTCCACTTGGTGCGGAACGGGGAACTATTTTCAGTGAAGATGGAAATATGCTGAGTACCTCCATTCCCATCTTTGATGTGTATGTTGATTTTGGAGCCGATGGATTAAGAGAAAAAAACGGCAGGCGTTTTAAAGATAATATTGATTCATTAAGTATTTGCATGGCAAATCTTTTTGGCGATAAAAAGAAAGCGGATTATAAAAAAGAATTTCAGTTGGCTTACAAAAACAAGGATAGGTATTACACTTTGAAAAAGAAAATTTCTTTTGTGGAATATGCACGGTTGCGTGAATTCCCTTTGGTAAGGCAGGGAAGAAATAAAAGCGGTTTTATCATTGATCCGCGGGACAAGCGCATCAATCCATACATACTGCTGGCTAACAGGACGATCGGTTTATCCCGTGACAATGCCAGGTTGAATGTTGGGCTTGAAGAGAGCTATGACAGTTTGTTGAGGGGCAGGACGGGGCAACGCCTGATGCGTTATATCGCAGGGGCTTACATGCCGGTGGAGGGCGCCGAACTGGAACCCGAAAATGGCAGGGATATCATCACCACTTTGGATACTTATATGCAGGATGTAGCCGAAAGCGCATTGATGAAAATGCTGGTGGGCAATAATTCTTTGCATGGTACGGCCATCGTAATGGAAACTGCTACGGGCAAGATAAAGGCAATCGCCAACCTGGGCAAACAGCCCAATGGAAATTATGCCGAAGATTTGAATTATGGAATTGGAAAAGCCACAGAGCCTGGCTCAATTTTCAAACTGGCCACCTTACTTAGTTTGCTGGAAGATAAATATGTAAATAAAAATTCCATTGTGGATTGTGAGGGTGGCGCTAAAATGTTTTATGGATTGAAGATAAAGGATGCCCATGCCGGAACCGGCGCCATTACGGTTAAAGAAGCATTTTACAGAAGCAGTAATGTGGCTTTCGCGAAGATGGCCGACCAGTATTATCATAATGACCCATCCAGGTTTGTGGCGCATTTACATCATTTGCGTTTGGATACAATTACCGGTATTGATATTACCGCATCATCGGGCAGGCCAACTATTAAAAAGCCAACCAACAGAAGCTGGTCCAAAAC
>JAVHOI010000144.1:0-3577 GCA_036169975.1 Ferruginibacter sp.
GTAACCTCGAATGTTTTTTCTTTTTGTGAAGGCAATTCATACATGGCATCCGTTAAAATACTTTCGCAGATGCTGCGTAGGCCACGTGCGCCCAGTTTATATTCCAAAGCTTTTTGTACCATAAAATCGTAAACCAACTCATCAAATTTCAATTCGATCCCTTCTATTTCAAATAAGCGGGTAAACTGTTTTATCAATGCGTTCTTTGGCTCAGTTAAAATGTTACGTAATGTAGGCGCATCCAAAGGGTTCAGATAAGTAATTACCGGAAGGCGCCCCAATAATTCGGGTATCAATCCAAATTGTTTTAAATCCACCGCATTTACAAACTGCAACAGGTTTTTTTGCTGGAACTCCTGCAGCTCTTTATTTACACTAAAGCCAATGGCATGTGTATTTACACGGCGGCCAATAATCCGGTCAACGCCGTCAAATGCCCCGCCACAAATAAACAGGATATTATTAGTATTTACTTTTACCAATTTTTGTTCGGGATGTTTCCGTCCGCCCTGTGGTGGCACCAATACTTCCGTTCCTTCCAATAATTTTAATAAGCCCTGTTGCACGCCCTCGCCGCTTACATCCCTTGTTATGGAAGGGTTGTCGCTTTTGCGGGCTACCTTATCTATTTCATCAATAAATACAATCCCTTTTTCCGCCGCTGCCACATCGTAGTTACATGCCTGCAACAGGCGGCTAAGCATACTCTCTACATCTTCGCCAACATAGCCGGCCTCTGTAAAAACAGTGGCATCCACTATGGCGAATGGCACGTTCAGCATCCGGGCAATAGTTTTAGCCAGCAAGGTTTTGCCGGTACCCGTTTCGCCTACCATAATGATATTACTTTTTTCAATCTCTACATCATTATCTACTTTTTGATTGAGGCGTTTGTAATGGTTGTAAACCGCTACGGCCAAAATCTTTTTGGCGTCATCCTGGCCAATTACATATTCATCTAAAAATTTTTTTATTTCTATCGGTTTTTTTACGGTGAGTTTGTTTGAATACCCGGTGTTTTGTTTAGCTTCTGGATAAATCATCAGTTCCTGCCCAATTATTTCCTGCGCATGCTCTACGCAGTTTTCACAGATATGCCCTTCCTGGCCTGCTATCAGTATCTTTACCTCATCGCGGCTTCTGCCGCAAAATGAACAATGTAATGTTTGTTGTTTAGCCATTGTAATCTTTTTATTCGCCCGGTATTTTTTATTAAGTGGCCTGCAAAGATAAGCATCCATTTACAGAACGCTACTTTGCAGACAATATTATAAGGTAAAATGTTGCAACGTACGGGGTAAAAATATTTAACCCGCCCCGCTTTTTTACTTTAGCCCTGCTATTCGCACATGCTTTTGCAAAACCTGTTTTAACTGTTGCTTTACAATAGCCCCCATGGTTTTGCAGGTAGAGAAGCGGGTTGTATTAAAATGATCATTCAGCTCATTCCTTAATATCCGTATCTTATAATTTTCTGAAATGTCATCCTTTACCATGCTATTCACCAATACCATCAATTGCCTGCGGCAGGCTACTATTTTTGCTGCCATCCTTGAAAATTCAATTTGCTGGTTTTGTTCTATTTCAGAAGCAGTCAGGTTTTCCAAAACCAGTTCCACATACCTCACATTTTCTTTATAAACCTGGGGAAAATAATATTTCTTTCTTCCTTCATAGCATTGCTCATCAAAATCCAGGGCACGGATGCGAAAGCTGGTATGGCTATCGTCGGTTATTGGATTTACCACAAAATTATAGCTCCGCATATCGCCAAGCAGCCGGGCGAAGCAGCTTTCATTAAACTGAACAAAAGCTTTGGCGATACCGGTTTTAGCGGCTTTTGTCATCTGCTGGTTTTGCTGCAGAAATACATCACCGGGAACCCCTTCAATATGCTCTTCTACCAATGTTTTTTGATGATATAAAAAATTGATCCGGTTGGGTGTTAGCAGGTGTTCCAATTCCAATCCATAAATACGGGATGCATCCGCCTGCTTCACATAAAAAAAATCAGGCAACCCCGTATCCTTCTCAATAATTTTTATTCTAAAAGGTATGCTGTTGGCATAATCGCAAAAATCAATCCGTTCAATTTCAAATTGCTTTGAAGCAGCGGGCATCCCCGGATTTTTAAGGGTAGTATAAGTTGCTATTAGTGCCTTTTTTATAAATTCCAGTTGCCCGGATTCATAAATGGCATTCTCCCAATATGTCCATTTACCCTTTTTATCTTTTAAAGATTCCGCATAGCTGTAGTTGGTTAAATCGCTATACTTTATAGGAATATCCTTGTCCCTCCCATAAAGTTGCAGGTATGCTCCTAAAGCTTTATTTACGGGGAAAGCATCCTTTCGCATCATGGCCCGATCCGGTTCCCTGCTATATTTCGCATTTATGATTTCATGAAACTGCATATTGCAAAGTTATTCTGATAATTGATCCCTATTATAAAAAAAGCCCCAAACTGATGGGGCTTATTATAAAGTTAAAAAGCAAAATATTATAATTTATCCATCACGCCATCTACAATACCGTAGGCGACTGATTCTTTGGCATCCATCCAGAAATCACGGTCAAAATCTTTCATCACTTTTTCATAAGTCTGGCCGCAGTTATCTGCTAAAATGCGGGCTCCCAATTGTTTTATTTTCAGTATCTGCACCGCCATAATTTCCAGGTCGGCGCTAACACCCTGCCCTCCGCCGCTCGGCTGGTGTATCATTACCTGGCCATTGGGAAAAATAAAACGCCTTCCCTTTGCGCCGCCACTTAATAAGATACTGCCCATACTGGCAGCCATACCCATACACACCGTACTTACCGGCGAGGTAATCATTTGCATGGTATCGTATATCACCATGCCGCTGGTTACTACACCTCCCGGACTGTTGATATAAAAAACAATTTCTTTTCCAGGGTCAATGGCTTCGAGGTAAAGCAACCGGGCTGTGATATCTTTAGCAGTTTTATCATCTATAGCGCCCCATAAAAATATTTTACGCTGCTCAATAAATTTTTTGTCAAACTGCCATCCACTCATCATTTTTTCCATTGGATTTTCGGGCAATTCCTTTGGTGTTTCTTCTTCGTCATCGAAGCGTATTTCGTTATTTTTATAAGAATTCATATCATAAGTTTTTGTTCCAAACCCTTATCCAATCCGGATCATCCCGGAGAAACCAAAGAAGCCTGGGAATCTGCTAACTCAAAGTATTATGCTGATTAAGTTAACAGGGTTATTAATAATGTTGCCGCTGTTTTTAAATTTTGAAAAACGGAAGCAGGTTTAATGCATTGAATAAAGAACTAAAAGTACAAGTGGATACTGTTAAACCTGAATTAAAATAACAATACCATTTTAATTAGTAGTAACATCACCGGTACAACATTTATTTTTTTTAATCCTTTTTTATTTTACGGGGATTGATAGTCAACACCTCATCAACGATACCATAATCTTTAGCTTCGGTGGAAGTCATCCAATAATCCCTGCTACAGTCATCCGCCACTTTATCGAAGGGCTGCCCGGTGTGATGAACAATAACATCGTAAAGCTCCTTCTTGATTTTTTTTATTT
>JAVHOI010000145.1:0-16352 GCA_036169975.1 Ferruginibacter sp.
GTTCCATTTAAGCACGGATCCCCCATTTCACGAATGTTGAACCTGCATTCCTTCATCAGCGCTACCAGATTATTTACATGTTGGGTAAGCTCCCGCTCATTTGGTTTTTCCAAAGCATTTTCATAAAGCCATTTCAGCAATGCTGTTTCAAACCGGTACATTTCTTTTGGATTCATCCAGCAAAACCGAACAAGGATATGTGCCGGCGTTTCCCTGCGTAACAATTGTTCAAACTGATTTTTAGCATTTTCATTATCTTTAAATTGTGGTAACCAGCCGGGTACCACTACTGAAATACAGAATGAATAACCATCTTCAATTAATAAATTGTTTGGTGTTTGATTGGCTTTTATCGCCAGCATATCCGGCACAATAACAGGGTCGAACAGTGGTATAAAATCATCATCCTTTGGCCTTAGCAAAATATGCTCTACAATATGAAAGCCATCAATAGCACAGCAATCGGGAAAAGCCAGGGTTTCAATTTTTACTTTTAAATCATCCGCATCCTGCTGGCTTATCATTTCACTTTGCAGGGCGGTATTATCTTCCTTGTCTTTTACATATATCCTTACAAAACCATTCGCATCCGCTGTGGATATAAATATTTTTTCACGTACTACCTGCTCCCTTAAATCTTTCGCATCCTTTAATGCGTTTTGCTGTTGCCGGTAATCTTTTATTCCGTCCAATAACAACTTCCCATCCTTATCATCCAGGCGAAGACGGTAATCCTGCACCCTTCCTTCCACTATTACCCGGTAAGGCCTTATTTCAAACTCTGGCGGGCAGGTTAAGGTTTTGCGTTTATAATCATCAAAGCCTAAGTAGGCACAAACCCTTTTCTTTAAACCAGCTACATTATCGCTATCCCATACATCCGGCCTGCCGCAATCCAATGCTTTATAATTGAACCCCTTTCCCCTTTCGCTGCTTAGCTCCGGAATGTTTTTTAAATACGCGGCTTTGTCCTTTAGTTTTTTACGGGCTATCTGTTCTCCCTGCAAAGGCTTATCACAACCGCATTGTTCTTCATACATTTTAATTACATAGCCTGTAAAAGATTCACCAAAGCGGGCAAGCAAATGATCCAGGAAAATATTTTTTCGTTGCTTATGTTTGGTTTCCGTTTCAATTATTTCCCTTAACCGTTTTATGTATTCATTATCATTATTTGCCGTAATACCCACCCACCCATCATCAGTACCATTTTGCGGAAATGCTTTAATTAATTCCTTAACTCCGGGAATATCATACAGCGCATTAAAAAAGTAGCTATCCCCTTCAGGCTGGCTTACAGAAAGAATATCCTTTACCCTTGCCAACTGCATCAGGTAATTAGCCAGTAATTCGTCGAACAACATCAGGTAACCCTTCAATTGATTTGACTGCGCTTTTCTCAGTATGCCATCATTTTCAATTATCTGCCCTTCCGCTATTTTATAGGTAGCGGGAAATTCATTTTGAATGGTAAAATATTCTTCCAACAAGCGGTTGGTACCTTCATCCAACAAAGGTGCTGCCTGTGATTTTTTTTGGGGATGATGCAATTTTTGTTGCAATGTTATTCGTTCCCGTACTTTTTTATCATCAGTATAAATACAATCCAATTCGTTTTGAAATAAAATCCTGGAACACGCCACAACCAATTCAGGCTTATGAAACGGATCAATTTTTAAACACCATTTATTACCGGCATCCTCTTCCACCACCACATCGTTGCCATCACATTTTTTGATGACCAGTTTTTTTATACCCGCCACACCGCAAACATCCATAATTACCTGCCATAAATCAGATACATAAATTTCCCTGCGCAATTGGGCGTTATTCAACTCATCGTCATCTATAAAACCGTTGCACAACAAGGGACCTTCAAAAATCCCTTCACACAATTTTTTCTTTGTATCCTGCATTTCCTTAAAACTGTAGAAAGGGATTGTTGGCGTAAGAAACTCCTGTATAAAATAATAAATATCGCCAGCCACCTTGTTTACATCTGCATCAGGGCATAATTGCACCTGCGCTTCTATGCCAAATCCCATTTCTTCAATTACATTAACCGATACAAAATCCTCACAAAGGTTGCGGTGTTTCCATAATTGGTGCCAGGCACATTGCCTTATGTCATTTACCTTGTCCAAATCGTTTTGATCCACATCATCTTCCAGGTCAATATACACATCATATAGCCCGTTCAATTTAATTTCATTAGCGGTATCGCTTGTTTTTTTAAACCTTGTAAACCATCCGTCAATTTTATCCGCGACCAACGCCATTTCCTGGTGGGTAGTTTTTACCAACCAGGCGTTTTTTATGCCATCCAAATCAATCAATATTTTTCTGAAATCATTTACCGTAACAGGGTTGCAGGATAAAATTTCCAATGCGCCGAAAAACTGTTTTTGTGCCGGAAAGTTATTGGAGGAAGCCAGGATATCTTCAATTGAAAAATTTGTACGGTATCCTAAATCCGTAATGGCATAACACAATACCTCCAGAATGGTAATACCCGGGTCATGTAAATTATAATCCGTCCATAAGGCGCTGCCTTTTTTTTCAATATACTTTATCCCTATATCGCGTAATGCGGCGAAATCCATACTGGTAAAAGGTGGCGGAGATTTTGATATGGTGATATTTTCTGTCATAATTGTACTTTTTAACTGTTGAAATACTTATCCAACAGGTTCCTTCTTGATATCTTTTGTAATGCTAATCCCGCAATCCGGGCAAGGATCACTTTCATTGTATGGAATATATTCAATGTCATGTTCATACGCCTGCCCGGCATCAATCGTATTGTACGATGTAAGAATAGAACGTGATGTTGTGGGTATTATCCAATCCGGATCATAACGGGGTTGTGCTGTCCCGTCTTTATAATGTACCACTTCAAAACCCAGTACCACATCTACATATTTTCTTTCTTCAATAAAATTTAGTATCGCCGATTTATGATAAGCCGAACCAAAATTTATTTCCGTATTGGCATCATAAGACCATGGAGAAAGGAACTTTTTTAAATCTTCGTTCAATACATATTTATAATAGGCCACATCAAGCCCTTCATAAAAGCGGATGCAGGTTTTTACTTTAATGGGTTCGTACAAAGGGTTTAGTACCTGCAAATAATCCAGCTTATCCGTATAAGCAGAAGCGACAAATAAGTTGGTATGCTTTTTAAGGAAAATTTTTATATCATCCAACATCCCGATCGGTACACGTGGTTCCAGGGCATTGACGGCATTTTTATTTCTCAAATCGGGTATTACGGATATTGTGACAAAGCCCGGTGTAATTTCACGTAACTTAAATACATTTGGCTGCAACAAATTTTCAGCAACGCCGGTATGATTAATGCATTTTACCTTGTGCAATTGCGGAAACGCCTCCAATACCAAACGCTCGTAATCCCAAATACATATCGCCCTGTTTTTATGCCGCAGCCTTTCGCTTACCCTTGTATAAAATTGGTTATCATTTTCGGTCAACCGGCCATCAAAGGAATAAAATGGTTGTTCCAATTTTTTTACTTCGGCACGGCTATCAATAAATTTAGCGATTGTTTTTGCGTGTAATGGTATAGCCAGATGGGTTAATGAATTATTATGATTTTCAAATTGCCCAATACCTGCCTGAGCTAATATGGCAACCAAATCGGGCAAAGCGGCTATGCGTTGCAAACCCAACATGGAATCACTGTCCGATGTAGTTAATAAATCTTCGTGGGCAACGGCCCTAATCCAATTTAATGTTGAATTGAGAATGGTGGTTGTTTCATCCGTAATTGCTTTAGGCAAGTTGAATTCAATAATTCCCGATTTTAATAGGCTTTTGCGGGAGCTTTCATCCGCCCTTGTATGATCCTGTATTTCGAAAGGCTTAAATGCCAGCCATTCATTATTTACCAAATAACTCCACTCCACATCGGGTGGCGCAAACCTGTTATCACCTGTACCATCAAGCACCTGGAAAAGTATATTTATTTTTTGTTCCTTTTCCGCATCCTTTAAACCAATATATAAATTGCCCTGCGTAAATAATGGTTCAGCGGCATTGGTAAATTGTGGCAATAAAAAAACAATATCTTCTTTTTCAATTTCCATTAGCTGGTAACCAAATGGTGTAATGTGATAGAATTGTTCGATGGAATTATTTGACCCGTTTTTACCGATAATTATTTCTTCGGTTGAAAGATAAGACAGGCTAAGGTTTTTAAGTTTGGGCGTATAGGGTTCCTGCGGAAGATCACTTGCGGATAGTTTATCTTTTTTGGTTGCCACAACGGCTGTATAAGCCATTGGATATAAACTATGAAAAAAATCTTTTTCCATGTTCAATCTTAAAAATCCTCTTTGCGTACCAACATCGTAAAAGGCCTGACCGGCTAAAGAAGGATCCCTGTTAAAACGGGCTATATGATTGTCGGTGGTTGATGTAATGGCATCTTTTTTAAGCGCCGCATTTGGTTTGGGCAAATTAACCGGATTGCCAATGATGGGTGTATCCTGCGCCAAAAATTTAATATATCCCCGGGAATTAAAAAGTTCATTTGTTTCCGCCGCGATATTTTGAAATGCACTCCCTTCAAGATATTCAGCTTTTACGGTAAAGTAGCTATTGCCAAACGAATCCGGGAGGCCGGGATAGTTAGTATAATGACTTCTAAAGTCCAGCTCATTGTTTTTTATTGGCAGTCCGGCCCATTCAAAATTTAATTGCAGGTAATCCAGTTTTTTTTGAAATGCCTCTGAAGACCCAATATAAAAAGCGGATCCCGGATATGGCCTTTCACCAAAAGGTTGATAATCTTTGGATGCATCAAGTATCGCATTATCATTTTGAAGCGTTAATTTTTTTACCCCCGAAACAAATTGTTTAATGGCTATTTTCTGAACGCTGAAATTTTTGTTATCCGCATAAGAAGATCCAGCTTCCCCATTTGCATTTTCAGCATTTTTAAAAAGTACTTTTACCACCGGCCACTTTGCGGGAATAAAAGCTGCATCCACAACCACAGGAATGGTAAATGGCTTTGCCGAAGGTTTGGCAAAAAATAAAATATCCAATTCATTCCCGTTGGTCCGATAAATAAAATACTTATCAATATTAAGCTCCTTTATTTTACGAAATATTTCTATGGTTTCTTTTGATATTTCAGGTTGCTCTTCAGTCTTTCCCTTCGGTAAATCCTCCAATATTTTACCAAAAAAATCAATGTATTCATTAATAAATTTATCATCACTTTCCTTTAATAATAATACACGCTTAACATCCGTAAATTCAATCCATTCATTTGCGGAAGAATAGTATAACGCCAATGGTTGCTTCAGGGAACCAAAATCAATTTTGCCATCAAGGCTAATATTTAATATAACACTTCTTTCCCCCTCGTTTAACCTGAACATTGGGGATGCCAGTGCAAAACCAACTTCATTATTGGGATTGCTGATGCTTCCCAACGCTTTCCATTTTGCCTGTTCATCTTTATTAAAAGGTTCATCAATCCCATCTTTTGAGTCAGCTTTAATTGCCGCATGAACCACTCCGGTGGCTTCATCAATGTAAACTGTTTTTATTTCCGCCACCTTTGCCCTGTTAACCACCACCTCTTCCATTAAAGCATATACTATTTGCCGGCCGGTGCCATTCTTACCACCATTTAGCGAAGTGCCTTCGGCTATCAAATGCGTATGAAAATTCTTTGCGAGTTCAAAAATTACATGCACTTTATCGGGTACTTCTTTTAATTTATGCAGGCATAAAACTTTTTCGTAGTAATACATTAAATGCGATCGTGTTAAAGTGTTTAAGTGATCAATCGCATATTGAAACAGGTAAAGAAAAGTCAGAAACAAAGTAACATGCGCCTGATGGGAATCATTTTTTTCGATACATTCCTCAAAATAATTTTTCCCTTTTTGTTTTATTTTCAGCAGGGCGATAAAAAAAAGATAGAATAAAGTTTTTAAGGCAGCAAGGCCAAAAGAGTTATCGGGATAAATACAATCATATCCTTCCTGGTTAAGCTGCCAGGCTTTGGTGCAAATGCAAAAATTATTTTTTTTGGTTTGAATAAAGGGGCCGTAATCATTCAATGGTGCGATACTTCCTTTGTCAAATCCTATTAATTTAACCAGCGCATCCTGCTGGCGGTTATCAATAACAGCAAGGTGCAAATCGTTTTTTATAATAGCGATGATTTCTTCTTTCAGTAAATGGCCATCGGGTAACCTTTTACAAGCCTGCTGTATGCGAAGGGCAACACTATAAGTAAGGTTTATTATTTCATCATAATAACCGGGCAATGCATCCGCTTCACATTCATCAGGTGGCGTACATTCCATTTTTATCAGCCAGGCATTAATTTTCTCTTCCAATATCTTAAAGCCCGCTTCAATATTATTCGTATCAATTGTCGCTAATAAAGCCAACTGTATGCAGGGATCGTTTTCGTAAAAGCAACTCCAGTCGCCTTCGGCTATATTATCCGAATTATAAAAATTGATGAGCCTGCTGTATTCCACCGCAAAGGAAAGCATGTCTTCAATTTTCCTGTCGTCAATCTTCGCGTTTTCCGGAAGCAGCGCTTTAAGCAAACGATCCTTTTGGCTTGTGCCATCTCTTTGTAACGGGTTTTTTATTATAGCGCACATAGTAAATTATTTTGGCTGTTGTTCTGCTTCTTTTAAATAAAACGGATATACCATATTGTATCTTGAATTAGTGGCACGGATTACATACTCCAATTCTATCAACAATAAACCTTCCAGCGCCTGGTTTGTTTTTATATCTATCTTTTTTAGATCAATTCTTGGTTCATGATACAGGATTGCTTTTTCAATTAAATCTTTTACAAATGTGATAAGCGATGTATTAATTGGTTCAAATAATAGTACATCCAAATTGCAGCCATACTCTGGTTGCATGATGCGTTCGCCATGGCGGGTGGATAAAAGTATTTTTAAACTTTGTTCAATATCCACTTCATCAGATACCATTTCTACCCGGCAGGTATTTTTAAAAAATGTTGGGGGAAATGACCAGCCCACCCCCAAAAAAGAATTCTTTGCTTCCATGATATTTATTTTAACTGCTTTACCCTTCCGGACAAATCAGAACATTCCAATAGGGAAATCGTCTTTTTTAAAAATTAAGTTTTATTATTAATCCGTACATATAAATCCAGCCAATTCATCCACCAATAATTACCGTAACACTTCCCATTGTTATTGAGCCGCCATGCGCTGTTGTATCCCCCATTCTTGCAGCCGGCATCCCACCTATCAATACTGTTGCCGAACCTTTAATGATGCTGTCCGGCGGGCCGGTACAAATCAGCATGTCCCCCAATCTTGCCGCAGGCTGCCCTTCTATTAAAACAGTAGCACATCCCGGAGGCATAACCGGACCGCCAACATGTGGTATAGGTGGTGTTCCCGGTGTTGCCATCGGGCATGTATGCATATCTCCTACTCTTGCTGCGCCAGGCATAAAATTTATTTTAGTTGATCATTACAGTACCACCTTTTATTTCTGTTTGTCCGCTGCTTTGCAAAGCCGCTTTTGTATTTCCCTTTGCGGAAAATTCACTGTTGGCTTCTGCTTCTATCTTCACGCCTTTAATGCTTACATTATTGGTTGCTTTTAATATTAAATCTTTTGCGCTTTCTACAGTAATCCCATCGCTGTTCATGGTTATTTTGTTGTTGTTCTGATCCTGCAATACAATACTTCCTTCATCATCATTGATCACAATTTTATTTTCAGCAGGTGTTTGCAGTGTTATGATTTTTTTTTCATCATCAAAAGTGAATTTGAGTTTGCTTCTTGTTACAAATCCTTTGATGTGGTTTTCATCTTTTTCGGGAAATACCTCTGTAGGTACAGGCATGGCGCTACTGTTGAACATGCCCAGCACAACCGCATCCCGTGGATCATCATTTATAAATCCGACAATCACTTCATCACTTACTTCGGGCCGGAAATAGGAACACCGCTCATTACCCGCATCCATACAAGCTACCCTTGCCCAAATGCCATCGGCTGCCGCATCTATTACCGGCACACGCACCTGTATGCGGTGCTCGCCATCAGGATCGTTTTCCAATTGCGTGACAATACCAATTTGCAAACCTGAGATGGCAGGTATTAAACCTGATGCAGGTGTTGCCATAACATCATCCTCCTGCGAAAACCACTTTGGAGAAAGGCCTACATTAATATCGGTGTACCAGTTACCATCACTAATGCTGTGGCGAACAGTGGATACAAAAGCAATTCCATTAAACCTGTCTCCCACTCCCTGCAACTCTACCAGTGTCCCGGGCTTTACATCCGCGAAACCTAAAAATTTTACACGTCCTTTTATTTTTGATAATTTACTTTTTAATAATTGTGTACTTGCCCAACCGCGTAATTCCTGATCATTAACATTACCTGAATGAAATAATTTGTATGTATCCAGCCCAAGCACATCTGATAAATCAGTGCTGCTGATATTACCTTCTTCCTGTACTATTGGTTCTACCGCATCCTGCTCTGATAATTCCTGATTGGCATAATTCCAACCAGCGGCAGACACGGCCGCATATTGAAAGGTGGAATCCATCATGGCTTCCAACTCCAATATATTTCCACCGTATTGCAACAGCGCAATGGGCTGCTGCGTGAAATCCGGTTTATTAATTTTTACTGTCCCATCATCGGGCATTACCAATTTGCCGCTCACTTCGGCACGGCTTACAATAAAATCCCAATCCGTTGAATAATACTGTACCAGCTCCTTGTGCGTTACATCGCCTGGGTCTGCCGTAATATCATTTTGCAGGGAATAAGTATTTAAGATTTCTTCAATCACATCCGTATCCCTGCTATCATAGAAATATTTATTTTTTCTTCCAGCCGTAGTTTTAATCACCACATCTTTACATCCTATTTCCAGTAAAGACTGCCTGTCCCGTAATATTTTTATGCCGTGTTTTACTATAATGCCTTTAAAAATGGGGCTTTCATCAGAATGATAGCCGGCAAGTATTTCAATTTCATTTCCAGGCTTAAAGGTTTCCTGATTGCTTATTTTAAAATCTTCCGTCGCAACATCCCCATCCTGAATAATTATTTTTGCCCAGGGGATTTTATTCACTTCTTTATTTATTGAAATAGATACTATGCCAATTTCCAGGCCCACCGGTAAGCCGTTTACCAAAATGGTAAATGTTACCAGATCGGTATTTTGTTGATTGGGTAATAAACGGAGGTTTGGCATACTTGCTATTGTTGAATGATTGAATCGCTAAATTGTTTTATTTCGCTTTTTCAAGGGGTGGAAAAACGATTTTCTCCCCCACCTTCAATTTTCTAAATTGATTAAGGTTATTCACCTTTGCCAGTTCCATATAATATTTTGAATCTTTATAAATATTGTAACTCATTAAATCCAGCCTGTCATTGGCGGAAATTGTCCTTACATGGGTAATATCGGGTGAACTCAGAAAATTTTGCAATTGTTCCAGCACTGGCGTGGTATATTCTGCAAAGCCCGCTTTTAAGGTAGCCCGTAGTGGTGTCCCATCCGGACGAAACAAAGTATAGTCAATAGTTAAAGAGGTAAGTACGCAACGGGCCAGGAATGTTCCCCACTGAATGATGAGATAGGTTGGGCGGTGTGTGTCGCCAATAAAACCACAGGTAGTTCTGAATAAAATTATATCAGCTAAAACTTCCCGTTTTTCTCCGGAAGCGCCGGTGCCATCTACCAAAAAATCAAAACTAAATACACGGGGCTGCTCCCTGTTAAAGCGTTGTTCGCTGCCAGTAGCGCCATGCCTGCGGTCGTTATTGAACAGGCTTTGCCTGGTGATGCTGTATTTTTCAGGATTAAACATGGCAATGTAAATACTGAATGGCACACCCAATGAAGATTCAGTGGCATCTTTGAATCCAATGATTTTTATTTTGTCCAACAATCCGCTCATGACTTTATTTTTTATTAGCGTTCATCTTTACGGCGTAATATTTCGAGCACCTGTTCCACACATTCTTCAATTAATTGCCGCCTTTTAAAATTATCTTCTTCACTGGCATTAGTTGATACCTGTGCCTGGTCTTGCTCCTGTACATTGGCACGAACGATAATTTCTAAAATTTCTACAGGCATATAATTTTTTTTAAACCACCTTAAAATATTGATACGACAATTCCATGGTTTCCACCACTATTTTACTTTCCTGCGCATTAAAATCCGACACCGACCATTTTTTAGGCCATGCCTTAATGATGTTAAAGGTTTGCAATGGTGTATTTTTTTCATTTAGCAATGTTACTATTACTGTTATTGGTTGAATGTCCAGGTTTTCAATAGCATCTTTACACCATTTTACAATGCCGGAGTTTATTATAAGTCCACGTTTTAAAATCAAATCGCTATACTTTGCCCTTGTAGGCAAGGTTTGAGAGTATCGGTTTTCACCACCCTGCCTTACTTCCTCGGTAAGCAACTCCGCATTAAATCCATTTACTTCCTGAAACATGGCATCGGCACTTCCTACTCCGCCCAGTTGAAACTCAACCCGGAAAAAAAAACCAACAGGTGGATAATTGTTTGCCATTTTAATCGCCGTTTTGCATTACCAAACCTTCGTGTACCAGTTCGATGGATTCGATAGCAACCCCATTGTCATCACTTTTTAAATCGGTTGACTGTACCTTGGATGGCCATGCGTTTTTAACTTTCCAAACTACTACTGGCTCATGGTTTTCATTGAGCAGGCTTATAGTTACATCACGCCTTTCAATGGTATTTAAGGCCACCGTGTTCCACCATTTAAAGTAATCATTATCACCTTGAAAAATGCCCCGTTTCATGGTGATGTTTCCAAACTTTTGCATGCCCGGCATTTTTATTTTGTGATATTCCGGGCTTGAACCATCGCGGTACTCCACTACATCCGTTTCTACGGATAAGCCACTTACTTCTGAAAAGCCAATCTTTGCGCCACCCCACTCCACCCGGAAGTGAAATTTTGGTAATGGATAATTTGCCATAATATTATTTGTTTAGTTTGATGAAAAAAAAATTGTTCGTTGAATGTTGTTCGTTGATTGTTGAGTGTTGGTTTATAAATTTTTAGTACCGCCATTAAAATCGAATTAAGCGCTAACTGCTGAAAAGCCAATAGCTATCATCCACTACGCAACCCTTTTGCAACACAGAATTATAGTCCGGTAAAAAAAAGTAGTTTTATGATTCCTGCATTTTGTGGGAAAACTTCAGCACAATAAATTCTGCAGGACGAACAACCGCCATACCTATTTCCACATTCATATACCCCTCCAATATATCCTGAGCGGTCATGGTAATATTAAGCCCCACTTTTACATAAAACGCCTGCTCCGGCTTGGCCCCGGCCAATGCGCCCTGCCGCCATAATACCGTAAGATAGTTTTCAATCATCGCCCTTACTTTTACCCAGGTATTGGCATCGTTGGGTTCAAACACAAATTGATAAGTAGCTTTTTTTACTGATTCTTCCACCATGTTAAAAAAACGCCTAACTGAAACGTAGCGCCATTCATTATCGTTGCCAGCCAGTGTTCTTGCACCCCAAACCAAAATACCTTTTCCTGTAAAAGGCCGTATGGCATTTACTGATTTTCCGGCGGTGGTATCCACATTTAATCCGTTCTGAATATCATCTGTAATCTTACAGGTAACATCTGTTGAAATGTTTAAACCAACATTTGCAGGTGCTTTCCAAACGCCCCTGTTGCCGTCAACAGTGGCATATACACCTGCCACCAAAGAGGAGGGTGGAAGTATAACGCCATATTGGCCCAATGCCAGTTTTAATTTATTATATGCCGAAGAATTCGTTCCCAGTATAGTTGTAAGGTCCTGGCCGTTTAACGGGCCTGCCCCGGGTGTGGGGCCACCTGTTATATTATGCACCACATTTACGCCTGCATCCGCATAACTATATTTCAGTATCGTTTTTAAATTGGGGAAATACGCGGCGCCATACTTTAAAAAAGAAGACGTGATGCCAGCCCTGAATAAACCAACAGCCGTGTTGATCTGGCCACTGTTCACAAGGCCTTCGCCGGTATGATGTATGTCCATGATACAAAACCTGTCTTTCAAAAGGTTGCATTGGGCAAGGGCATTGTTTTGTAAAGCATAATATTCCGCTTCCACCATATTTTGCCCTTCAGGAAAAACAATAAGCGTGGGTTCATCTTCTTTTGCGAGTGCGGCAAGGCCTAAATCAAAATCCGTATTTACCAGGGCATCCCCCACAGCGGCTTTGTAAGCCCCAATTGAAATAATGTAACAAGGCCCGCCGCCATTAGCGAAGTAGGCCTGAAGGGCATAATACATTATATGTTTGGAGGCATTCCCATTAAACGCCACTGAGAAACTTTGCTTTGTTGTTAAACCTCCGGCATTTTGCTCTTCAGCATAAGTTATTTCAAGGTTAGCTTCATTCTGAGCTTTACCAAAATAAGTTTCATATTCAAGTATGGAAGTAATTCTTGTTGGCTTATTGATTAATGTGGTGCCATCAATGTCAACCGCTTTTTCGGTATAGCCAATAAAAGCGGGGATCGCGGTTTCTACCTGTGCTACAGATGGCGGAAAGAGCGCTATTTCTTCAATATAAACTCCGGGGGTTTTGTAAGTTGCCATAATTATAATTTTTGTTGGTGATAAAATTTTGTTTTTATTTAAGATCAGGTGTCAATTTTTATGAACATGTTTGATGAAAAAAAACCAGTGGCGCCATCCTGCTCAAATACTAATTTTTCCACTTCCGGATTTTTTAAATTTTTTATTTGTTTGCCCGTTGCTGTTTTTGTTGCTGTTAATGTAGCCAGTGGCGTTTCGGTAAGTGAAATCGGCTCTTTTGATTTTACCATTACTGCGCTGCCTGGTAAAAATATTTTTGGAATGGCTGCCCCGTCAGTAACACCAATGTCGCCGTTTTGAGAAATGTATTTCCAGGTAACAGATCGGTTTTTAAACCAAATACTAAAAACAGGTTCAGGTATTTTTAGGTAGCTACCTGATGAAAGTAACTGGAAACCGGCAGGCACTTTTTCAAAATGATGTATCTCGATAATGCCATAGATGTTTTGCTTTACCGCATTTTCATCCACATATATCCAGGTATCCGCTTCACTATTTACTACTACTTTATATTTTCCACGACTCCTTTTAGAAAGGTCGATAGTAACTGATTCCTGGATTTGGGAAAATGTTTTTACTACGGTTTCCATTAGATTATCATAGGGCAAATTATCATCAGTTTTATTAAGGCTGAATATTTTAATATTTACATTACTTGCCGGGGTTTGTAATTTGTAGTTGTAACTGCTGCCGGCGATTAACACTACATCATTATCATTTACATAAGGATTGTTAATTGCCGTCTTTTGCCAGTAATCGGTATTGGTTATATCATTAGATTGCGCAGTACCATCGCTGATGCGTATGGCTTCGTAAAAATTATCATCCGGCCCTTTTACCAAATTGCCTGGCGAGTATATTTTACCAATGGCAAAAGGCGAAATGGGATTGGATAAAGAAAGTGTGCCGCCCACTATATTATTTGAAAGGTTGCTGAAATACAATCTTTTCTTTTCTGCCTGCCGTAATGCTATCGCGGTAAAATTTGAAAAATGCGGGTTCTTTAAAACCAGGTACCAGCGAAACACCAGTTCTTTATTAAAATCCAGGAATGGTTTAAACCTGAATGCCGGTGGTGGTGTTTCATTCGTTTCTTGATTCGCATTAACCACCGTAAGTAATTTATTATTGTAATTTTTGTACAACACCTTCATGTTTTTCATCAGCAAAGCACAATCGTCTGCAGGTACAATTTCAAAATCCATACACTTATCTTCATGCTTATTGTAATAATCATGCAGCAATTGAATTGTAAATAAAGATTGAAATTGTACACTCATGATTTTAATTTTCGGCTACGCTTATATTTTTAATTAAATCGCCAACGCCTGATTGCAAATCTTCATCAATTACCACCAACCTCATTTTATACAAAACCGAAGGCAGGTATTTGCCGCCCAGCACCGCCCACAAATGGTTCAGTTGCTCAAAGCCAAGCGTATGTAATTCCATCAGTAATTTTTCAATTCCCGGATCAAGCGCCGGCGAACCCGCCGGAGTAAAAACACTTCGGTGTTGAAAAAAGCGGATCACATAGGATATATACATCAATGCTTCCTCGTAATGGTTGGTAGTCTCAGCATCATTCTCACCGTGATTGTAAGCAAAAAGGCAGTAGAGGTTTAAATGAATGGGCGCATTTTTATACACTACTTTATTGTCATCCGTTTTATAAAAATTATCGGGGTTTTTAGAAATCCTGTCTTCCTCAATATTCACTAAAGAAAGTATAATCTTATTAACGCTGCCACCTCCAGAAGCTTCGGGAAGCCTGGCAATATTGTCCAGCACAATTTTGCTGCTATCGGCAAATGATAGTTTCGTTAAAAGATAATTATTTATCTCTCCCGCAATAAATTTCAATGCCTTGTCAATCATAAGTAGAAATATAATTTATGTTGCCATCGCAACATCCTGTTAAGAAAATTTAAGCCATATCAACCTTTTCAATATTCACCTTATTTTTTCTGGTTTGATTGCATTCAAAAAGTGGTTAAACGAATACCATCCCCGGGTTTCGAAAATAAAGATCAATTCATACTACGCCCTACTTTTCAATAATGTATAATATTAACTGAAATGTTTATATCCTTTTTGTCAGGCTATCCGATACAAATACCTGATAAAAATTGCAAAAAGCAAAAGCATAAAATACAGAAGCAAAATAAAATTGCCCTGTAATTATTTAATTGAAATATGGCTGGAGAAGGTTGGGGGTTAATAAACAGGATTTTGGAATTAGAATATAAACAAAGATTAGAAAAAGAATTTGATATTGTCAATACCCGAAGGGTGGTATTTTTAAAAACAATTTTATTTGGGAACCATTACGAAGCGACATTAAAACATTGATAGAAAGCCAATGAAACTAAGGCCTGCGTTGACTTGTAAAGTATGCCGCCATTTTTCTTAAACGCATTATTCATGAAAATATAAAATCAACTTTATTCCTAAACCATGAATTATAAAATGTAAACGGATGATATTCCGGCATAGATGGAAAGGAAAGCGTTTCATATTATAACCGGTACCCCTTCATTATAAAATTAAATAAGCACTTAAAATATTTAATCTAATAAGTTTGATTCCATTTTCTGGTTAAGTAGAAAAACCTAAAATGACCAAACAGTTTACCGTTGCAGTAAATTTTTTATATAGAAAAATTTGAAAGGTAAAGAAAGCGATTTTATTGAATATATAAATAGTGGAATGTAAAAGGTAGAATGGCGGAAGGATGGGTTAAAGTCAGGCCGCCAATCGCAACCGAATGATATAAGGCTAACCGGAAGTTTGATGTTGCCAAATGTTGCGTTTAAAAGAATTTATATTATACGGTCAGCCATATACCGCCAAACCGTGAGTGCATCAGAAACAATGAGGCCAACTGCGTTTTTTTTATTAGCTTCAGCACTATTTTGAATGGCAGGAATGAAACTGAAGTTTCTATTTATTGTTATTCCCCTCTACCACAATCACAATCTCTCCTTTCACTGGTTTTGCATTAAAATAATCATGCACTTCCAGCAAAGTCCCTCTTTTGTTTTCTTCAAATTTTTTAGTAAGCTCCCTGCTTACGCAGCATTGTCTTTCCGATCCAAAATATTCAATAAAATCGTTTAACGTTTTTACCAACCGCACCGGGCTTTCATAAAACACCATTGTCCTTTCTTCGCCGGACATCCTTTTCAAAAAAGTCTGGCGCCCTTTTTTTAAAGGAAGAAATCCTTCAAAACAAAAACTGTTCATGGGCAACCCGCTATTGACCAATGCCGGTACAAAGGCTGTGGCGCCCGGAAGGCATTCCACTTTAATACCATTTTTTACACATTCCCTAACCAACAAAAATGCGGGGTCGCTGATACCCGGTGTACCCGCATCTGTAAGCAATGCCATGGTTTTGCCACCCTGCAATTGCTCCGCCAAATGTTGAATTATTTTATGTTCATTGTGTTGATGATAGGGGGTAATGGGTTTATGAACCTGGTAATGTTGCAATAATACGGAGGAAGTCCTGGTATCTTCAGCCAAAATTAAATCTACGGACTTTAATATTTCAATTGCCCGGAATGTGATATCCGCTAAATTGCCAATAGGCGTGGGAACGATGAATAAGGACATATTGTGCTAATGTGCTAATGTGCTAATGTGCTAATGTGCTAAT
>JAVHOI010000146.1:0-16349 GCA_036169975.1 Ferruginibacter sp.
AGTTCACGCAGGATTTCTATTCTTTCCAAAGTATCCACATCGCTGTGTATGTATTTACTTTTTACATTAATACGGTGCAGGTATTTATCCATTTCCTCCGCCATCCGCTTGGTAAGCGTGGTTACCAATATGCGATCGCCCATGGCTATTCTTTTATCAATCTCATCCAACAGATCATCTATCTGGTTAATTGATGGGCGCACTTCAATGGGTGGATCCAATAATCCCGTTGGCCTCACCACCTGTTCTACCACCACACCACCTGTTTTCTCCAACTCAAAATCTCCGGGGGTAGCGCTTACAAAAATAGTTTGGTTCAACATATTTTCAAACTCATGAAAATTAAGCGGGCGGTTATCCAACGCACTCGGCAAACGAAAACCATAATCTACCAACACTAATTTACGGCTTCTGTCACCACCATACATGCCGCTTACCTGTGGAATGGTTTGGTGGCTTTCATCAATAATACATATAAAATCATTTGGAAAATAATCCAATAAACAAAAAGGCCGGGTACCTGGTTTTCGCCTGTCAAAGAAACGGGAGTAGTTTTCTATACCACTACAGTAGCCAAGTTCCCTGATCATTTCCAGGTCATAGTTTACCCTTTCATTCAGCCGCTGCGCTTCAATGAATTTTCCGCTGTTTTTAAAATATTCCACCTGTGCCGCTGTTTCATCCTGTATTTCATAAATCACCTGCTGCATGATGTCCTTTGGCGCCAGGTACAGGTTGGCGGGGAAGATGGCGGCATTGTCCACTAAGCCAATACGTTTACTGGTAGTAAGTTCCAACGTTTCAATGGTTTCAATTTCATCACCAAAAAATGTAATGCGGTATCCAAAATCCACATAGGGTAAATTAATATCAACCGTATCGCCTTTTACCCGGAAGGTGCCTCTTGTAAAATCCCCCTGCGAACGGCTATACAAACTATTTACCAGGGCATGTAAAAATCCCTGGCGGGAAATGACCTGACCTTTTTGAATCCTTACAATGCCATTTTCAAACTCGGTGGGGTTACCCATGCCATAAATACAGCTTACGCTTGCCACCACAATGATATCCCTGCGCCCGCTCAATAACTGCGCCGTAGCCTGCAACCGGAGTTTGTCCAGTTCTTCATTAATGCTTAAATCTTTTTCGATGTAGGTATTACTAACGGGCATGTATGCTTCCGGCTGGTAATAGTCGTAATAACTTACAAAATAACCTACCGCATTATCGGGGAAAAATTGTTTGAACTCGCCGTATAATTGTGCCACCAACGTTTTATTATGTGTAAGCACCAATACAGGCCGCTGCACATTTTGTATCACATTGGCAATGGTATAGGTTTTGCCGCTACCCGTTACACCAAGTAGCGTCTGGTATTGCTCCCCTTCAAGAATACCTTCGGTAAGTTTGAAGATGGCATCGGGCTGGTCGCCTGAAGGGGAATATGGAGCTTGAAGATTGAAAGGCAATGGTAATTATTTTATGCAAATTACTTCTTCCTAATACAATTTTCACTTTATCACTTTGAAGGCTTTTTCCATAGCATGTTTTCGGATAAACCAGGCAATGGTAAAAGAAGGTATAATATCCGTAAATGGAAGTATCTCTTCCAGAAAATTCAATACGCCGCCAATTAACCCCAATCGGCCACCAAATAGCTTATTGAAAATTATCGCCGAAAGGGGCGCCCATACAATATCCGAAAATTCAGTAACCATTGGAAATACATAACTAACCATGCCAATCAGGTCCATTACAATACAAATAGCAATATTGGGAAGTAATAATTTTTCTGCTTTCATTTTAAAAAATACTTTTGAGTTACTAAATTAAAGAATAACGGGGGTACTTTCAGCAGGCAAAAGATATTGTTTGTTTTTACCAATAACCATTCCAACATCTCTAAAAAAGCATTGAATAAAATAACTCGCCAGCCGGTTTTGCGAAAGTTATTACTTATGGCTTTTTAATATATTAAAAGGAGAAAAGCGAAACAATGCTCTTAAGAAATGGACGCATTTATTGACTTTGGTAATTCACTTCGATTAACTTTTTCAACCTTTTGGTGATTCCAGGTGTTATTTGGGAACAAAGCCTATTATAATTGTTTTTGTTTTAAAAAAGGCGTTTACTTTACTTTTGCACAAAGTACCAGTTATAAATGTCATCTCCCGAAGTACAGTTAGCAATAGAAAAAATAAAATTTGAAGCATTATTTGAATATGCTTCTCTTGGCATATTGGTGGTCAATCACAGAGGGGATATCATATTGGCAAATGGTTTTCTGCTTTCCCTTTTTGGATATAAGGAAGCCAGCGAACTGATTGGTAAAAAAATGGAGCTTTTGATACCCCATCGTTTTCATGGCGACCATGTAAAGGATAGAAATAAATATATAGCTAATCCACAACGCAGGCCCATGGGTTTGGGAATGGATTTATATGCGGCTAAAAAAGATGGTTCGGAATTTCCGGTAGAGGTAAGTTTAAGTAATTTTGAAGGCGATGGGGAATCCTTTGTAATCGCTTTTGTAAGCGATATCACCAAACGGAAAGAAATAGAAAATGACGGACTAAAACAAAAAGAACAATTAGCCTTCATTAACCAAAGAATTGAACAATTTAATAATGACCTTGAGCAACAGGTAGCATTACGCACCAGTCAATTACAGGAAACACTTACCGAACTTGGAAATTCAAAAGACGAATTGATAAAAGCGCTCAGCAAAGAAAAGGAACTTGGCGACCTTAAAAGCAGGTTTGTTTCGATGGCATCCCACGAGTTTCGAACGCCTTTGAGTACCATACTTTCTTCCGCCTCTTTGGTATCAAAATACTTAAAAGAAGAAGAGCAGGATAAAAGAGACAAACACATCAACCGTATCAAATCTTCCGTAAATAATTTAACTGATATTTTAAACGACTTTTTATCAATTGGTAAAATTGAGGATGGCAATATCGTTGCCCATTATTCCCTGTTTAATATCAAAGAATCAATAACCGCTGTTTGTAATGAAATAGCCGGGATCGTTAAAAAAGGCCAGCAAATTACCTATCATCACAAAGGTGGGCCAATGGTGCAGCTTGACCCTTCCCTTTTGCGAAACGTGATGATTAATTTACTTTCCAATGCCATTAAATTTTCACCGGTTAATGGGAAAATAATAGTAACCAGCGAACTGAATAATACCCATATTTTACTAAAGGTTAAGGATAGCGGAATCGGTATTTCGGAAGAAGATAAACATCATTTATTCGAACGGTTTTTCAGGGGAGCCAATGTAACCAATATACAGGGCACGGGATTAGGGTTACATATCGTGGAAAAATACGTGGAGTTAATGAATGGTAAAATTGACTATGAAAGTGAATTGGAAAAAGGCACCAGCTTTACCCTTACTTTTGACAGCATTGCCCCAAATATGCTTTAACTATCTATCTTGCAATTATAAAAAGATTTTTTATGCAGCGTGTTTTACTGATTGAAGATAATGATGAGATAAGAGAGAATACGGCGGAGATACTTGAACTGGCCAATTACATTGTAGATACTGCCTCTAATGGCAAGGTAGGTGTGGAGATGGCATTGTTTAATACCCCGGACCTGATTATATGCGATGTAATGATGCCGGTATTGGATGGCTATGGCGTATTACATTTATTGCAAAAAAATGAAAAACTGAAAAACATCCCTTTCATTTTTTTAACGGCCAAAGCCGAACGGGGCGATTTCAGGAAAGGAATGGAAATGGGTGCGGATGATTATATTACCAAGCCGTTTAGTGATATAGAATTATTGACGGCAATAGAAAGCCGGCTTAAAAAAGCGGCTCTTTTGCAGGAGAATTTTGGAGCCTCTGCTACACAACAAATAACTGGTGAAGCCGGAAATATAGAAGCATTACAGTATCTTGTAAAAACCAGCTCTTCAAATTTTTATAAAAAGAAACAGTTGATCTATGCCGAAGGCAATCACCCGGTAAGATTATTTTATATTCAAAAAGGTAAAGTAAAAACCTTTAAAACAAACGAAGATGGAAAGGAGTTAACGGTCGGCCTTTTTGGAGAAGGTGATTATGTTGGCTACACGGCTATACTGGAAGGTACCGTATATAAAGAAACAACCGAGGCTATTGAAGATACTACCTTAGTCATCATAGCCAAAGAGGAGTTTGAAAAATTGTTACATAATAATAAGGAAGTTTCACAACAATTTATTCAACTGTTGGCTCAAAGCGTTACTGACAGGGAAAAACAATTGGTAGGTATTGCCTACAATTCGCTACGCAAGCGGGTAGCGGAAACCCTGGTAATGTTGTTGAAAAAATATACCAAAGATGAAGAAGGAAATTTTTCCATTCATATTTCAAGGGAAGACCTGGCCCATATCGCCGGAACAGCTACCGAATCAATCATCAGGACCTTAAGCGATTTTAAAAGTGAAAAATTAATTGATATCAAAGATGGCGCAATCATCATTCTGGATGAAAAACGATTGGCAGCGTTACTAAATTAGGAAATTAATTAGCAAATTCGAAAATGGCTCAATGAAGAAGCCAACATTCGGCGTTTTAATAATTGAGCAATTTTCTCATTAAACGATGGAGAGCAGGTATTTATTGAACTGGTTTTTTAATTCAGAGAATTCCTTTTCAAGATAGGACATTTCATTGCGAAGTTTTTCCTGCTTCTTACAGGTATCATTATCCGGAGTCCCCTTTTGTAAAAATATAAATTGCAACTTTTTTTCCTGTGCCTTAATATCATTTCCAATGTCACGTATATACTCATCTTTAAGTATAAACTCATTTTGAAAATGTTCCGCATTGTCTATAAATATTTTATCCGTCTCCTTATCCACCACTTCGCTTAACCTGGTTTTTAAAAAGCTGTTTTCCTGAATAAAAAAATCAAGCAATCGTTTCCACGTAATATTTTCATGTATATATTGCTCTGTTTTTTTTGACCCGGACATTGGTTGTTTTTTATTTTCTTTAGCGTTAAACAAAAATTATTTCTTTTAGATTATGGCTTTATATTTTGAACTACCGGATAACAACTCTGCGCCTCCCGGTTGTTGTTATTCAATGAAGGGCTTATATACGGTATGCCCAGTCCCATACCCCTTACTATAAGCAGGCATGCCATCAGCGCCACTATAATGGGATAGGCGCTTCGTATTTTTTTTCGTACCCCAACGCCTATATAATTACCAAAAAAGGATACACTCCACATTACAGGCAAAGTACCCAGGCCAAAAGATGCCATAAAAAAAGCGCTTTTAAAAGGGTCCGCCGATGCGATAGCGCCGGCTATTGCCATATAAATTAATCCACACGGCAACAAGCCATTTAATAAACCAATTGCGAATAAGGAACGGTAATTTCTTTTTAAAAATAATTGGCCAAGCACATATCTTATCTTGTATGTGTAAGTAGAGAAGATATTATTTTTGTCGGTATTGCCAATCCATTTTTTAGGAATAAACAAGAAAAATAATAAGGTTATCCCAATGGTGATGGATAGCCATTGCTGAAGCCCAAATAATGAAAAACTTTTGCCCGCCAATCCAAATAATAAACCCAAAACGCTGTAAGTAACTATTCGGCCAATATTATATAAAAGTGTTCCTTTGAATTTGGCGAAGTCGCTGTTATCGCCCAATGGCAGCGAAAATGCCAGTGGCCCGCACATGCCAATGCAATGAAAGCTTCCTATCATGCCCAGGGTTAATGCCGCTAAAAATAAAGTTGCCACGTTATATAATTATTTTTTGTTCGTAATAATAATTCACACCTTCAACCTCCCAATTAATTTTAACATAGTGCAGCCCGTGATAGTTAGCTGGCACGCTAATGCTAATGCCGCTATCTGTTACGCTGAATCGTTGGCGCCTATCTTTTTTTTCATCAGAAGGACAATACAATGTAGCCTCACCGGATATTTTTTTTCCGGAAAAATCTTTGGGAAAATGAATTGCCAGTTCATGATTGAGGACTTCAATATTTACTGGTGCCGATAATAAATCAGTCCGTTTTGATTCATCAATTTTTTGCTGGTACACCAACTCCTTGGCATAGTAATCTTCGGTAACCAATTCAACATTCTGTTGAGAAGCTTTGAAAGCCAGGAATAGCATGCCTGAGACAAACACTGCAAATACCACCATTATTTTATATCCCCAGTTCAAATTTTTAAGTTTAATTTATTAATGATTTTATTTCATCAATGAAAATTCCAGGTTTTATTATTCGTACGTCTCCGGCCCGATAAATTTCGCGGAGATGGTTTTTATTTTTTTATCATTTTCGTACAAGCCAATTACCAGCGGCGTTTTCCAACTTTTCACCTCACTCCTTTTAAGTCTTACGAAGAATTGCAGGTTGTTGTAATCTTCGTGTTTAACCACCAGGTTGCTGCTGCCCACAATAGTAATTTCCCCGGCAATATTTTCCAGTTTCAAACTGATGGCGATATCCTTATGGGTTTTATTGGCCAGTTTTAAACTGTACAGGTTTTCGATACGACCGTCAGGTAAAGCGGTATAAGTCATTCCCGTTGTACGCATCAGTGTAGCATCCAGATCCGTTCTGCTAACCAATAAAAATACCAAGAGTGAAATTAACAAGACCAGCACCGCGGTGTAGGCTTTTATCCTGGAACTGAATTTTAATTGCACCCCTTCGGTAATACTGTTTTCGGATGCATACCGTATTAGCCCGGCTGGTTTGTGGATATTAGTCATGATGGCATCACAGGCATCTATGCACGCTGTGCAATTAACGCATTCCAACTGCGTACCATTTCGTATATCAATTCCCGTAGGGCAAACCCTTACGCAGGCGAAACAGTCAATACAGTCACCGGTTTTTATTTCCGGCAAAAAAGTTTCCGCCACACTATTGCAAGAGCCATTGCCATTGCAACTTCCACATTTATCATGGCCTTCATCATGATGTCCATCTTGTTTCGCCAGCTTACCTCTCGGCTCTCCTCTTAAACGATCATAAGCAACCACAATGGAATTTTTATCAAGCAATACGCCCTGTAGCCGTCCATAAGGGCAAACCACGATGCAGGCTTGTTCCCTAAACCACCAATACACAAAAAAGAATACGGTGGTAAAAACCAATAAGGAAATAAGCGTGGCTACATGGCTGGCAGGATTGGAAATATACCCGAGCAACTCATCCATGCTGATGAGGTAAGCCAAAAAGAAATTGGCAATGAGAAACGAAAGCAGGAAGAAGAGAATAAATTTAATACTACGCTTCTTTATTTTTTTCGTATTCCAGGGCATTACCCGCAATTGTTTTTGCTGCGTGGCATCCCCATCTATCCAATACTCTATTTTCCTAAATACCATCTCCATAAAAATAGTTTGCGGGCATGCCCATCCGCAAAAGATCCTGCCAAATACTACCGTAAATAAAATAACGAATACGATGAAAGTAACCATCCCGATTCCGAAAATAAAAAAATCCTGTGGCCAGAAAATAAGGCCAAATAAAATAAACTTGCGCTCCAGTATATTGATCATCAGAAAAGGGGCGCCATTCACTTTAATAAAGGGCAGGGTAAAAAAAACCACGAGATAAAAAATACTAAACCAGGTACGCAGATTATAAAACCTGCCTGTTGGTTTTTTAGGATTAATAAAATTCCGCTTTCCTTCTTTTGAAATTGTAGCTACGGAGTCCCTGAAAGATTCATTATCGGGTATGTTTTGTACTAACGACATGTTACTATTTTACAATGACGGTATCAGCCGCCTTTGTTGTTTTTAAAGAATCGGCAGTGGCAGAAGTTGACCCGGCGGTTGTTTCAGTAAATAAATCGCCCTGTGGGGCTTTGCCACCTGGAGGGTTGGAACCTTTTAATGATTTTACAAAACCTGCCAGTTCGCTCATTTCCTTAGGATTGAATTTTACGGCCCATGATTGCATGCCCTTATCAGGATAACCTGTCTTTATGGTTTTATAAATATCATTCAACGATCCCTTGTGGATCCAATAATCATCTGTAAGGTTTGGCCCTACTCCACCTTCGCCTTTGGCGCCATGGCAGGCAACGCAATTGGCCAAAAAATGTTCCTGGCCATTCTTTATCCCTGCCGCATCGGCCATCGGTATATTTGCTTCATCTATTTTATCTTTATTTTTCGCATCGTATGCCTCTTTAGCGATCCTTGCATTATTCATCTCGGCAGCATATTCTTCTGTCGGGTTTTTACCATTTCCCAATACATGAAAATTTAATAAATAAACAAAGGCAAATCCAATGGTGATGATAAACCCGTATTTCCACCAGGGCGGTAATGCATTATTCAATTCCTGTATGCCATCATAATTATGATCCAGCAATGCATCCGCTTCCTGTTCCAACGGAATGGATTTGGTAAGTTTTTTATTAAGCCTTACCCATAAAGCGGCGAGCCTGGATGCCTTTGCTACTGCGGCAGCTTTTGCCGGGATTAATTCCGTGTATATTCTCCTGATGGAAAAAAACAGGAATAAAATTGCGATGGCTTCGGTCGCTATTACAGCCACCAAAAAATAAAATGTTTTTGCGGAAAGTCCACCATAGTTTGGAATTACTTTTACGGCTTCTTCTGTTGCCGCGGCCTGTGCCAGCACATTTTGAGAAAGCATTGATAAAATTATCAACACCGAAAGCGTAGCGATTTTTGAGGCCGTTTTATTTTTGTCAAGTAACTGACTGGAAAGTGCGATAAGCACCTGGCCCATTCCCCATATTACAAAAAGCAATACAATGGCGGTGATGACAAGCAATATGGCTAATAGATTATTGCCCGATGTAACCGTTTTTGAGGCGGGCGGGTTCTGTGCCAGTATTGTAGAACCGGTTAACAGGAACATTACGAAAACGGCTGACTTTTTATTTATAAAATTTTGTAAAAACATGGGTTGTTTTTTAATTGGTTGAGGTGGTTTTTTCATCTGCGTCCAATGGCATGTTTGATAATTCAATGACCCTTTGTTTATCCATCTTAAATACAAAAACCAATAGTACAAGAAAGAATAAGAAAAAAATAAACAGGGAGATCATTGGATAAATTGAGACATGATCCATTTTTTCGGCGTACTGTTTTATAAATTTATACATGGCTTATTTATTTGAGGGTTGTTTACCAATGTCTGTTCCCAATCGTTGTATGTAAGCGATCAATGCTATAACTTCCTTATTGGGCGATACTTTGATGCTGTCTGTTTTCAGATTATCGGAAATGCCCTGTGCCTGTTGCATGAGGTTAGCATTGGCTATCGTTTCAAATCCCTTTTCATAAGGCACGCCTAATGTTCTCATCGCATTTATTTTTGCCACCGTGTTGGTGGTATCCAGGTTCTCCCTCAGCATAAAAGCATAAGCCGGCATGAGGGAACCTTCGCTCATGGAAGAAGGCTCTCTAAAGTGGCGAAAATGCCATCCGTTGGTTTTTTTGAGGTTACCAGCTCCTTCCCTCGCAAGGTCTGGCCCGGTTCTTTTACTTCCCCATTGAAAAGGATGATCGTAAACAAATTCACCGGCTTTTGAATATTCACCATAGCGTTCCGTTTCGCTGCGGAATGGGCGTATCATTTGTGAGTGGCATAAATAGCAGCCTTCCCTTACATAAATATCCCTGCCCTGCAACTCAAGTGGCGTATAAGGTTTTACGCTGCTAATGGTAGGCACATTCGATTTAATCAGGAAAGTAGGTATCATTTCAACTGCACCGCCAATCAGTATTACTACCAAACTAATTACCAATAGCTGTATCGGTTTCCTTTCAATCCATCTGTGCCAGTGTTCTCCTTTTTGTGCCGTATATATTTTTTCCAATGGCGCTGCTTCCGCCCCCTCATCGGCTACAAGTTTACCGGCCCTTACCGTCTTGAAAATATTATATACCATTAATAAAGTTCCGGTTAAATATAAAATACCCCCCACGGAACGCATGGCATAAAAAGGTTTCAGGTAAGTAACTGTTTCAAGAAAAGTATATTTTAACTGGCCGGCTTCCGTAAATTGTTTCCACATGGCGCTTTGTGTAAAGCCTGCCCAGTATAGTGGTACAACATAGAAAACAATACCCAGCGTGGCTAACCAAAAATGATTGTTAGCCAGTTTTTTAGAGTAAAGCGGTGTATTAAATATCCTTGGGATCAGCCAGTACAAAACACCAAAGGTCAGCATTCCATTCCAGCCCAAAGCGCCAACATGTACATGCGCCACTATCCAATCCGTATAATGGCTGATAGCGCTGATACTTTTAAGTGATAACATTGGGCCTTCGAAAGTAGCCATGCCATAAGAAGTGACGGCAACCACCATAAATTTCAGGATCACATCATCCCTTACTTTGTCCCATGCGCCACGCAGTGTCAGCAAACCATTGATCATGCCACCCCAGCTTGGAAAAATAAGCATCGCTGAAAATACTACGCCAAGCGATTGCGCCCAGTTGGGTAAGGCGGTATATAACAGATGATGCGGGCCTGCCCAGATGTATAAAAAAATTAAAGCCCAAAAATGTATAATGGAAAGTTTATAAGAGTAAATAGGACGGTTAGCCGCTTTTGGCATAAAGTAATACATCAGGCCCAGGTAAGGTGTAGTTAAAAAGAACGCTACCGCGTTGTGGCCATACCACCATTGCACCAGGGCGTCCTGCACACCGGCATACAGCGAATAACTTTTAAAAAGAGTTACCGGCAATGCCAATGAGTTTACTATATGCAGTACCGCTACGGTTACAAAAGTGGCGATGTAAAACCAAATAGCGACATACAAATGTTTTTCCCTTCTTTTTAAAATGGTACCAAACATATTCCACCCAAATACTACCCACATAACCGTAATGGCAATATCAATAGGCCATTCGAGTTCCGCATATTCCTTACTGGCCGAAATACCCAATGGCAAGGTGATGGCTGCAGCCACAATAATTAGTTGCCAACCCCAAAAATGTACCTTACTCAAAATGTCGCTATACATCCGGGCCTTGCATAAGCGTTGCAGGGAATAGTAAACACCCATAAAGATACCATTGCCTACAAAAGCGAAAATTACCGCATTGGTATGCAAAGGGCGGATCCTTCCAAATGTACCATAGTGGGCGATATTTATTGAAGGAAAAACCAACTCCAGGGCTGCATACAAGCCCACAAGCATACCTACTACCCCCCATAAAATAGTAGCGAAAGCAAAGTTTTTTACACTTCTGTTGTCATAATAAAATTTTTCTACCTGCATGTGATTATTTATTTGTTTTGGTTTAAAGGTTTTATAGAAGAATCTTTTATATCGGCTGAATTCATATCGTCAAAAAGTATCCTTATGGATGGTGTATAATCATCATCATACTGACCGTTTTTTACGCTACACAAAAAAGCGGCTAAAAAACCGCCTGCTACAAAAATGCTTATGCCAATCAATACGAATAATGCGCTCAATAGTCATGAATTTTAATAATAGCAAATTTATATTTATTGAAAATTGTAAAATATGATGCGTATCCATGCAAAATGTGATTTTCGTCATGAGGGAAAAAAGAATAAATTATTCGCATCCCGGGAAATGGAACAGTGAGTATAGGTTGGGTATAAGCTGAATATATCTTTTTTAAGATGTATCGTTCGTCCTTTTTAATTCATTTCCCTGATGTCAGGATCAAAATAAATAACACAATCAATATTTATTATTCTTAATATCCATAAAAGTATTATGGATCATTTTTGTAAAGTGAGATGCGTATCCAAATGAATTATGATTCTTGTCATAAAGGGCAGGATTGGTAAACGATACACCATTAAGGGCTGTCAACAGCGAATCTTTTTTGTTTGGTGATGAAATGTTTCGGGAAGAGATTGGCCTAGGTTGCCGCGGGAAGCCTAATGGAGTTTCGGGGAGGGGCCACAAAATATTCTTCAATTCAACTGATGATGTATTTTAAAAAAAATAAATTTTAAACAAATATATTTTTACAAAATTGTAAAGCGGATTTTTGAATCTGTATTTAAATTTCCCAGGATAATTGGTGCCTAAGCCCATACAAAAAAAAATGTTTGAAATTGAATACTTATGGCCATCAACTTTGAATTACCTCAACCCAATGCCCCTTGCACTTAAAGAAGAAAGTAATGTTACCAGCAATACAATACTGATGCTGCTTGCAGGCATTAGTATGGCTGCCACTATTGGGGGCATGGTTCCCTGTACAGCGAAAGAAAGCCCGACAAAATTATATAAAATGGAAAGGGTAAAACTGGCCGCCACAATTTTTTTACCGGATTTCGCATACGCAAGAAACTGGTGGATCCTGCCAATTTCGCCACCGTCAAT
The DNA here is from genome assembly GCA_036169975.1 of Ferruginibacter sp. Lineage (GTDB taxonomy): Bacteria > Bacteroidota > Bacteroidia > Chitinophagales > Chitinophagaceae > Ferruginibacter. Next base: position 12,345 of record JAVHOI010000146.1, read on the forward strand.
AATGGCATCGCAGGCGGGTGAAAATTGTGATGTATTATCACTTACGGCAATCCCGGTATCACTTTGCATCAGGGCGCCGGCATCATTGAGGCCATCGCCAATCATCAATACTTTTTTTTGGTGCGCCTGCAATTGTTTTATGGTATCCAGCTTGTCTTGTGGTGACTGGTTAAATTGTACATCGCCACCCTTCCCAAAAAGTTGGGTAAGGTTATTTTTTTCCGCATCATTATCACCTGATAACAGGTGCAGTTCATAATCCTTTTGTTGTAACGAATTGATGGCGGATTTAATGCCGGCCCTGTATTGGTTACTGATGGTAAAAACGCCTTTATTTATTTTATTAATCTGTATGTGAATATGAGACCCGGTATCAGGGGCCGCTTCATTGTAATATTCATTTACAAAAGCGGCGGAACCAATTTTTACCAGCATATCTTTCACCATGCCCTCTACGCCCCGACCCGTAAATTCTTTAAAACATTCTACTGTTAATAACTGATCCGTATTGAATGCTTCCAGGTTATTGGCAATTATTTTACTAAGTGGGTGAGATGATTGCCTGGCAACGGCCTGCACGGCAGCCAGTTCATTTTTGGCAAGCGGCGTTCCTTTATACGTTACTTCCGAAGATTGATTTTGCGTAATGGTGCCCGTCTTATCAAACACGATGGTAGCTGTTTTTGCAAGGCTTTCAATAACACCCGCATTTTTAAGATACAATTTATTTTTACCGAAAATGCGCAACATATTACCATAAGTAAATGTGGCCGACAGCAGCAGGGAGCATGGGCAGGCAACAATCAAAACCGCGGTAACCGCAGGCAATATTTTAGAATTGTCATTTATTGCCCAATAAACAGCAGCTATTGTGGCAACTAAAAATAAAGCCAACGTAAAATACTTGCTCCAGGGGTGAATGAAAGACCTTTCAACATTTTTTTTATGTTTAAAAATATCATTATTCCAAAGCTGGGTAATATAACTCTGAGAAACCTCATTTACGATTTCCAGTTCTATGGCACTGCCCGATTGTTTGCCACCGGCATAAATCAGTTCGCCGATATTTTTTCGTAAAGGTGTGCTTTCGCCGCTTACAAAACTGTAATCCACATTCGCCTCGCCATTCATTAATACCCCATCGGCTGGTATCATTTCTTCATTACGGATAATGATACAATCCCCTTTTTGAAGTTGTGTAACAGGAACGTTTTTTTCAATCCTGTTTTTTATTATACTAACTCCAAGCGGAAAATAAGATTTGTAATCCCGGTCAAAAGAAAACGAATCATACGTTTTATCCTGAAACCACCTTCCTATCAGCATAAAAAAAACGATACCTGTTCCGGAATCAAGCCATCCGGCGCCATTTCCAGAAATAATCTCGTAATAACTTCTGCTAAAGGTTACGATTATAGCCAGTGCCAAGGGCACATCAATGTTTAAAAACCGCTGCCGTACCCCCTTCCAGGCTGATATGAAAATACCAGAGGCGCTGAAAAACAATACCGGCATTGATAAAAATAAATTTAACCAGCTAAAGGTTGATTTCAATCCCGCCTGCTCAATATTGCCGGATGAAAAATATTCCGGGAAGCTTAACATCATGATGTTGGCGAAGCAAAATCCTGCTACACCAATTCTATATATCTGTTTTTTATTGAAAGTAACAGCTTTTTTTTCCATGCTATCCTTCAGGCTGATATAGGGTTCGTAGCCAATAAAGGCTAAAAGCTCCACCACCTTGCGCAAAGAAATCCGTGTCGGATCAAAAATGATGAACACTTCCTTTCGTTGAAAATTGGTTTGGGATTTTGTGATACCCGGTTCAATCCGGTGCAGGTTTTCCAAAAGGAAAACGCAGGAAGAGCAGTGCATTTGTGGTAAATGAAAAGTGGCATTGGTTTGTGTATCGCTGCTAAACTGTACCAGCTTTTTTGCCGTAACGGCATCATCGAGATAAGCAAAGCGTTCGGAAATAAATTTTCCCTTTGCTTTTATTCCTGGGGTTTTATCAAAATCATAATAAGTACAAAGATTGTTTTCGCTCAGCAAAAGATAAACTTGTTTGCAACCTTCGCAACAAAATATTTTGCTATCCATTTCAATGATATCATCGCATTGTTCTCCACAATGAAAGCAACTTACCGGTATTACAATTTCTGTTTTTATAATATTGATTTAAGTGTTATGAAAAATATAAGAGTACAAAGGTGTGGCAATTTGATTTCCTAATGAATGACACCCGTCAAAAATTATATGATCGTTATCAACAATTGATTGTGGGCTTTATCGGAAAATGGCTTCTCTTTAACTGAAATACTATTATCCGGCGGGGATTTGCAACCGCCTTTGTTAGGATGATTTTATATTTAATCCGGCGAGTTCCACCTTGCAATATACTTTTGCAAATGATTTAATTGTTTATTGGCCTTTTCAGGATCAAAATCTTCAGGATCATATTTTCTACCAACCCAGGCTTTCGTTTCCCTGTACTCGGGATGCTTTTTATCCTGTAAGATTTTAAGCATATTGTAGAATCCACCTATTCCACCACAATCCTCAGGCGGACAGGCCAAGTGGCCGTCAACACATATCGGATAAATAATTTTCTCTTTTTTTTCTACCAGTTGTTCAAGAATAATTTCATGAAGCCAACCATCGCCAAAGTCGTAATTATAATTGAAGCTGTCATTTTCCAAAGAAAGTATATCTGTTAACAATGTCCTGGTTGAATCCAACAGCTCGTTGCCACCTTCTTCGTAGTCGTTTTCGTTAACCATACCAACCCTGTACCCATCAAGGTTAAATTCAAACAAATGATAATTTTTCCAGCCCATGGCAATTTGAATAATATGATGCAATTCAAAAAATGAGGTTTCTGTATTTACAAGAATCCTTCTCCATATTAATGGCTTAGTATCCTGTAATGAAACTTTTATTTGTATTATCCCTTTCATGAATTGGCGCAAATTGGATATGGCTAAATTACGAATATTGTGGAATCGTTGATTGTATATTATGTAAGTTCATTCCAAATCCAATAATTATCTTATAGCACTGAATAAGCGTTTAAAGGTTGTAAGCCATGGTAATTGGTTTGGTATTACAAAGGGCTGAATTTTCTGCAACCATAGTATCATGGAATAACTGGTACCCGAATAGAATGCGCAAATCCGGTAATAGTAGAAAATTTCCTAATTTGCCACTTTAAATAATGAGTTGGAAAAATATGTTTGCGCAAATAGAATACCCTGAAAAGCTGGTACATGAAGAATTGGATAAATACCTGGCCAATGGATGGTTTAGAATGCGGCAAACTATTTTCACTACTCATTTCCTGCATTTCAACCAGCGGTTTTATTCGGCCATCTGGCTAAGGGTTGCCCTGGATAATTCTATTTACGATAAAAGATATCGTACCCTCCATAAATTGAACAAGGGTTTCAGGACTGAAATTAAAAAAGCTGGTATCAGCGTTACTGAACAGCAGGAAACGCTCTTTCAACATTACAGGAAATCTATTTCTTTTGATGTGTCACCCACGCTTCAGGAATTACTGTTGGGCAATGAAACCCATAACAGGTTTGATACCTACGAAGTAAACATATATGATGGCGATAACATGATGGCGACCGGCTTTTTTGATTTGGGAAAAGAGAGTGCGGCGGGTATCACCTGCATTTACCACCCGGCATATAAAAAACATAGCCCCGGCAAGTACCTGATGTATTTAAAAATGGAATTTTGTGAACAAAGGCAACTAAAATATTTCTACCCCGGTTATATAGTTCCAGGCTATACCCCTTTTGACTACAAGCTTGAAATAGGTAAGGCCTCACTTCAATACCTGCAACTATCCACCCGGCAATGGCTGCCCTTTATACCCGGTACGCCAATTATAGTTCCGCTAAACGATATGCATGAAAAGTTGACAACTTTACAGGCTCACTTCGCAAAAAATAATATACCCAATACTCTCTTATATTATCAATTTTTCGAAAC
>JAVHOI010000147.1:0-3556 GCA_036169975.1 Ferruginibacter sp.
CATGCGTAATGCAAATAATGAAATGATTATTAAATACGGGCCAGACCGTAACTAAAAATAAAATAGCGGGTTGGCCTGAAAATATGGAATGACGGGGCTGGCATTGGTTGTAGTAAAATAAATCAGTGGAAACAGTTGCATAATTAAAAAATTATCTCAATTTTTGGAGAGCCTTATGAAAGGCCAGGTTCATTTCGGATAAGTTGGTTTAAAATAAACCCATACAATAGCACAATTCAAAAACGCAAAATAGTTTTCATTTATAAAAAACCTAAAACCCATTTTATGATGTCACAACACTTTTCCTATTTAAGAAACAAGGTTCCTGTATGGCTGATAACTGTCACATTGGTTTTCAGCAGTTGCTATTCTTACCGGGTTGCAACGCAGGCGCTGCCGGGTACTGAGGTTTCGAAAACCGTTACCGCCCACTCGTTTTTTTGGGGCCTTTTACAAAAGCCTGTTGAAATCCATACCCCCGTTTGCGATTCTTTGGGTGTAAACGGGATGGCGGAAGTAACCATGAAAACCAATTTTGGATACGCATTAATTACTGTAGCTACGCTTGGCATCTGGAGCCCGATGAAGGTGGAGTGGAAATGTAGTAAGCCATGTAAAAAATCCGGAACCCTATAAAATTAAATGTCATGAAAAAAATAAAAACAGGCCAGCAGGATTGGGAAAACAAACATGAAATTTTCACGGAGAAAATTAAGGACATGTACATTCCCGGAAACGAACCCGGGCTCGACTCTTTAGCAGGTTACAATGATACCACGAAGGGGTTGCAGGATATAATTAGGGAAGCAATACAAACCAGTACACCACTCCGGTCATTGGGTGCCGGTTGGTCGTGGACCAAAATAGCAACTGCCAGGGATGGCATTATGATAGATACCAAACAGTTGAATACGACAATGAGCCTTTCGGCTCAAAGCATTGTCCCTGGCTATGCCGGTGATATTAAAAAACTTTTATTCGCCCAGTGCGGCAATGGCGTATGGGAACTTAGTAAAGAGCTTCGACCAAAAATGCTTTCGTTAAAAACTTCCGGTGCCAGCAACGGCCAGACCATTGTTGGCGCTATGTCAACCGGGGCCCATGGATCTTCGATAGATGTGGGGGGCGTGCAGGATTATGTAGTAGGCATGCACATAATTGTCGGGCCCGACAGGCATATTTGGCTCGAAAGAAAATCGGCTCCCATTGTGACAGATTCTTTTATTCAAAAATTAAAAGCGGAATTAGTGCAGGATGACGATTTATTCAATGCGGCGCTGGTAAGCTTTGGAAGCTTTGGTATCATTCATGGCGTAATGGTAGAGGTTGAAGACTTGTTTTTGCTTGAAACTTATATGCGGCGAATGCCCCTGGATGGGACGCTTAAATCGTTGATGGAAACGCTTGATTTCAGCAATGCGAAACTGCCATGCGGCAACGAACGACCTTTTCATTTCGCGGTGTCAATTAACCCCTACGATATCCAAAACGGGGCTTATGTATATTCGTTTTATAAAAGGCCTTACCGCGAAAGTTACCAGCGGCCCGTGAGCAACGATGCCGGTATCGGGCCGGGGGATGATGCCCCTTGTTTTATCGGGAAAATTACAAACGCTATCCCGGCGCTTGTTCCGGCCCTGGTAAATAAATTGCTTGCCGGCGCATTGAAGCGCCCTGATGAACCGCAATTTGGCACATTGGGCGAAATATTCAATAACACTACGCTTCACGGAAAATTGCTGAGCGCCGCAATTGGCATCCCGCTTAACCAGGTAAACCGGGTTACGGAAATATTATTTGAAATCAACAAAACAGATGGCCCATTCGCAGGGCTTTTTGCCTATCGTTTCATAAAAAAATCTAAAGCTACGCTGGCTTTTACACGTTATGAGTTTACCTGCATCCTTGAATTGGATGGCGCTTTTTCGGATACTACCAACAATTTTTATCATGCTTTTTGGAAAAGGCTGGATGAAGAAAAAATCCCCTTTACTTCTCATTGGGGTAAAATGAATGAATTGGATTTTGACCGGATCCACAGGATGTATGGCAATGATGCGGATGCCTGGATAGCTGCCCGTAACAAACTGCTTGACAAGGATAGCCTGAAAGTATTTACGAACCCTCTTTTGCGGCAATGGGGTTTGGATAAGGTGTTATAACGTTCAATTAAAAGGAAGCAGCTAACCAAATTTATATGCGTTGCTTATTAATAATCGCCCTTTTTTATTTAATGGCATTTCCGGTAAAATCGCAAACTGCTGAAATCATTATTGCTGAATTAAAAGCAATCAATAAAGTAGTTGCCAATAAACCATGCGGTACAGGAGATGTCGCCGTTATTTCAAACCGGGCCATGAATATTTTCCTTGCTGATAAAACAGGGTACCTTTCCGAAAGCGGCGGCCTGTCCTTCTTTACCAATTATGTAACGCTTAATACATCCGAAGGGAAACTTACGGTCAGCCACAGTTTTCAAAAAGCGACAGGCATTGATGAACCAATAAAAAAATTATTCAATATAGGCGTAAGCGCAAATATCGCCAACAGTTTCACGGCAACTTTTTTAGGTAAAAAATTTGAGAATGAACTGGGCGTTACTTTAAATCATATATGGTTAGGTAAGGTAAAAACCCACGTTGAAGGTTGTACGCAGGCACAAAATAAAATCAATCAAAAACAGGCGATGGATGCCTTACGTGCAGCGATATTATATTCGGTTCAAATTGAAATAAATAAAAAAGAAGCCGTTTTTATAACTGCCATTGAGGCTATTGATTCCACTGATGTTCCGGGTCAAAATACCGGCATGGCAAAAGCAGTGATGAAACAAAATTTTCATTCAAATCTGAAAGAAGAATACGAAGGGAAATTTGCAACGCTACAGGCTGAAACACTTACGCAAACAAACAACTTCGGACTGATAACTACTGGCTGGACAAGCCTTACAGCTTACCTCCCCTTGGCATTTCCAAAATATACCATAGCGCAATCATTCACAACTCCATTCCTGGAAAAACATCCCTATCCTTTGGATGTAATGCTTAGCCACACAAGGTTGTGGGAAAGCGGCAAAATGGGAAGGCTGTTTTTAACCCTGAGTGGAAAATTGCAGTTTAATAATTCGGGGCTAAGCAATAGCCTCGACAAAATTAATTTGATGGATTACAAAAACCTTGGCGGTACCGATACCCTGCATTTAGCCCGATTAAAAAATGACAATGCATACATAGGATATTATGAGACGTATGTTACCCCTTCATTAAAAGGGAGGTTGGTTTATTTTCCACCTTCATCTCATGTTGGTATCAGTTTTTTAATAGAGCAAAATTTTGGTAGGTACAATCTTCTCAATGGAAAACTTGGTATCCCCATTATTTTAATTAATGGTAAAAAATTGCCCGCCGCCAATTTTGAATTCCAGGTCTTGTTTTTTGATATGAGTAATAAAATTGAGCCGGCTAAAAAGTATGGTAACAAAACAGCTATTGGCTTAGGCGTTGGGATACCCTTTAGCCGGTTGATGTATTGAGGATTACTGGAAAGGGTAATTGAA
>JAVHOI010000148.1:0-3535 GCA_036169975.1 Ferruginibacter sp.
AGAAATAGCCTTGCTGTTTTCAATGGTGCCCTTAAAAACAGCTTTCGGGTATTTATCGCTCTCCACATAATTTTCATTAAAATGCTCCTGCATCAATGCCTTCTCAAATTCAAACCCTTTCATTAAAACAGCAAACTCTATTTGCCCGGTTGCAACCTCCCAAACACTTACCACTTTATTATTGATGGCTTCAATATTTTCCAAAGGCGCTTTTGAATAAAAAGATATTTTACCTGCTTTTGTAAAATATTTTGATTGCGCCATCAGCGAACTTACTGACTGAATAAATATCGAAAGCAATATTAAAATTTTCATACCGGTAAAAATTTATTTTTTTTGATCTTCAACAATTACGCATCGGTTTAATTCTACATCCAATAAAAATCCGGTACAAATGCCTTTGATGGTAATTGGTTGCCCGGCCCTGTATTTTTTAATAGCATTGATGTGCCGATTATCCAACAGGCAACTCACTTTGTGTAAAGAATTTGTATCACCCATCAATACATTAATCATTGTATCCTGTTGATTAATAATTTCCGTTATGTTGCCTGCCACCTCAATTATTTTTCCCAGGTATTGCCTGTTTGCTTTTGATTCATCGTTTTCATATTGGCCAACAATTTCAGCCACATTTATTTTTACCTCAGGCAAAACGCCGGATATATCAGCAGGCTTGCGTTGGAATTCTTTATAAAAAAAGCCTGCCGCAATCATTACAATAATCACCGCGATAATGGAGATATTTTTTTTTGTTAATGACATTGAAATATCGAAATGGGTAAAAAATTAATTACTGTATCCGCCACCCGCATTTAGCCAATTGGTGATGATATCTTTTTCGGATTGTGACAAAGAGCCGGTTGGCGGCATTGTTCCTTCATCTATGGCCCTTACTTTTATCCGGGCTTTATTAGTGATGATGTTACATTCTACCTGCCAGTTCATCCCCCCATTTGCAATTGAATTATTATGACAACTCTGGCATCTTGAAGCTACCAGGTTTTTAACAGCGGTGAAAAGCGGGCCCGCGGTACCGTTGGATGCAACGGTTACGGTAGCTGTTTTTTCGCAACCAGCGCCGTCTTTCGCAAATGCGGTATAGTCTCCTGCAGCCACATTACTAAAGGTACCTGAAGACTGATAGGTTCCCCCACTGTTTAATTTGTATGAAAAATTAGTACTGCCTGTAGCGGTAACATCAATACTACCCATGGCGGCACAGGGTACAGCGGCAGTTGGCGTAGCGGTCATAACAATTGTTTTACCGAGGCAGGGATCAGTTGCCGGGAGAGGTGCTGGCGACGGGTCACTTTTACTACATGCCGCAAAATTTGTAATAATAAAAATAGCAAGGGTGATAAGGCTCAGGCCGGTTAAAATACGTTTGCTCATACTGGTAATTTTTTATAATAATCGTATTTGCCGGCGCAATGGTTGCCCTATAAAAAAAATTACAATTAAGCGCATAAAAAAAAAGCCCCCTGCGGCTCTCAAAAAAAAACAATTCGTTACCTGCTTATTTTCGTTTTTTACCAGGCTGATATTTTATTGCCACCTGCAATGCGGTAGAATATAATTTTACACGGCCATCGCCTACACCGGATATTGGGAGGCTAACGGAAGGTTCCGCCTGGATGGAAATGTAAGGGGATATCTTTTTTTCTATTCCCACAGACAGGGTAGAAACAGAGAAGAAATTTTTATTACCGGTATAAACCCTTGATGATTCGTAAGGAACATTGTAGCGGATGTAATTATATTTATAGGCTTCATTTTTCATTATATAAGAAGACAGGCCCGCCGTAGCATAATAAAGAGTTGTTGGTTTTTGAAATACATTAAATCTAAGCGTTAAAGGAATTTCATAAACCAGGCACGAAGCATCAACTTTCAGGATTTGCACCGTACTCCAGTACGATCCACTCTTTGCATTATAATCTCCCGGGCCGGCAACATATTTTTTTCTGACGGCATAAAATCCTGTTTGTAAACTTAATTTCTTATTAAGCTGATAACCTATACCAATGCCATACTTAGGCGTAACCTGGCTATTTTTAAAGGACAACATTTTTACATTGGCGGCATCCGCTCCCATAGAAGCAAGAAAATAAAAACGGGAAGGCTTCATACCTTTTACCTTAGACGTTCTTTTGTTATCCGGCAAATTTTTGGCATTGCTTATTTTTGAACTGTCTGTTTTTATGAGAAAATCTTTTAAGACAACAGCGCTATCATTGCCGGGCATTGTATTAACGGTGGCTACTTCCGGAATAGGATTTACCGGATGCACGCTATCGTTTAAGCCACCTGTATCTGTCGCTATTACTGAACTAATGATTGAAGATAATTTTCCTTTTTTCTTACCGTGTATTTTTTCAGGAATGCGATTGGCAAAATCAGTTGCAACAACATTAATGCTGTTTAATAATTGTTTGGCCGCCTGATCTTTTCCGGAAGTTTTGTTTTTATTAAAATTTATTTTTTTATTGCCATTATTCCTATTACTGACCGCGGAGGAAGTTGCAGCAGGTATATTTTGGGGTAGTGCTGATTTATCTTTAGTGATGATTTGCCCTTTTTCAATTGCGATTATTTTATCAGCAGGTTTATTATTAAAATAGAAATAAAGAATACCGGCAGCAATAAAAAGAAAGGGCAATGCGAACCACCATAATAAAAACCGGGGCTTTTTATTATCTTCTTTATCCAACCGTGCCTCCATCAATGTCCAGGCATGTTCATCAAAGGCAGGCTCGCTGTTTTCGGCGGCCTCCCTTATGCGGTTTTCAATATGATCAAACTGCTTTTTGTTCATAACCTTTTATTACTGCTTCCCTCAGCATTTTCTGAATATTCGCTTTTGCTTTAAAGAGATTTGATTTTGAAGTACCCACCGATATGTTTAACCGACTGGCAATTTCTTCATGCTTAAACCCGTCTATTACAAATAAATTAAAAATGGTTTTATAAACCGGGGACAATCGCTGCACCATCTCCATGACCTCTTTGTACGACATTTTATCAATGGCTGTTTCCTCTATATCCTCCATTTCAAAATAAGAATCCTTTATTTCAGCTACAAAATAATTTTTTTTATTTTTTCTGAAATGATCAATAGCGGTGTTTACCAGGATACTTTTCATCCAGCCTTTTAATGAAGCCTCATAATTATCGTACCTGGGTTTAAACCCGGGCAACTCTTTATATACTTTCATAAATCCATCATTCACTACCTCCATGGCATCATCCTTACTATTGCAATAGCGCATACAAATTGCCATGGAAAAGCCATAAAAAAACTGGTAGAATGCTTTTTGGCTTTCCCGGCTTGCCTGTATGCAGCCACGTATGATATGCTCAAGGTTCTGCTCCGTTGGTATTATTTTAAGGTTGTTCAATAATCGTATAAAACATTAAAAGGGTTGCTACGAACACATAATAAATATTTTTTAGCCTGCCTGCCAGGTTGCTTTAAACTAAATCGCACTTCCCTAAAATAGTAAGGATCTAATTTAAATGCAATATTTGTTTT
>JAVHOI010000149.1:0-4754 GCA_036169975.1 Ferruginibacter sp.
GTTCGAAAAGAAATTAATGAAAATGATGACCTGACCTTTTTATTATAATTTGGTAATGGAAAGCTTTAGTTAAAGCTATTTTAAAACCTTTCCACAATGATTGATTTAATTTGAGTTAATTTCAAATCTTTAAAATAAACCTGTTTACCATGAGCCGCATATTGCCATTGGTTAATTTCGCTTCTCTCCTTTTAATACTTACAGCCTGCAATGATCATTCAGCTACTTCTGCTACTGACAAAGCCCTGTCCGCTTTTAGTACAGACAGCCTTGGCAAACATATAGCTGAACTTTCCGGTGATGATTTTATGGGACGAAAACCTTTTACCGAAGGTGAAACCAAAACGATTAAATATTTACAGGAACAGTTCCGGGCTGTTGGCCTTGAACCCGGTAACGGCAACAGTTACCTGCAGGAAGTTCCAATGGTAAAGATCACTGCCACCGCGGCTCCCACGATGCAGGTACAATCCGCAAAAGGCAATATTAATTTGAAAGGACTGGATGATTATGTGATATGGACCGACAAAACAGATTCAATGGTTTCGTTCAATAATGATGAAGTGGTATTTGCAGGCTATGGTGTAGTGGCGCCGGAATATAACTGGAATGATTATGAAGGATTGGATGCAAAAGGAAAAATTGTATTGATATTAGTTAACGATCCGGGGTTTAATGCGGGTGACAGCAATTTGTTCAAAGGAAAAACAATGACCTATTATGGCCGGTGGACCTACAAGTTTGAAGAAGCCGCCAAACAGGGAGCTAAAGGCTGTCTCATCGTTCACAATACCGTCGCCGCCGCCTATCCATTTAAAGTGGTGCAAAATAGCTGGAACACTTCCAAACTGCATCTGGATGAGCGGGGCAAAAACAAAAAATATGCTGATATTGTTGGTTGGGTAAGTAGTGATGCCGCCAAAAAATTATTAGCCGCTGCGGGCATGGACAGTACTTTATTCGCCAAAGCGGATAAGCCTGGTTTTAAAGCCGTACCGCTTAGTATTAAACTGAGCACCACCATGCAGGTAAAAGCTACCTACGATAAATCGCAAAATGTGATTGGTAAAATAAGCGGCAGCAAATATCCCGGTGAAACCATTATTTATACCGCACATTGGGATCACCTCGGTATCGGCGCACCGAATGAAAAAGGGGATACCATTTATAACGGCGCTTTGGATAATGCCAGCGCCACGGCAGGCTTATTGGAACTGGCTCGTGCATTTAAAAAACAGGACAGCATTCCGGAACGTACCATCATTTTTTTATCAGTAACAGCAGAAGAACAGGGACTTTGGGGTTCTGCCTACTATACCCAAAACCCGTTGTACCCGGTAAGTAAAACTGTGGCCAACATAAATATGGATGGGCTGAACTGGTATGGCAAAACAAAGGATGTTGTCGTAATAGGAGAAGGGCAATCAACCCTGGAGGATTATCTGAAAATGGAAGCGGCTAAGGTGAACCGTTATATCTCTTTCGATACCCATCCCGAAGCCGGCTATTATTATCGAAGCGATCATTTTAATTTTGCCAAAGTGGGTATTCCGGCGCTTTATATCTCATCCGGAACCGATGTGATTGGCAAAGAAAAAGGCTATGGTAAAAGACGGATTGATGATTACACAAAGCTAAATTACCATCGCCCAACTGATGAATACAATGCCGCTTTATGGCGGCTGGATGGAGCAATTGATGACCTTCAGTTATTGTACAAGGTTGGCCGGCGTTTGGCTTTTGACCATCAATGGCCGTTGTGGAAAATAGGGTCGGAGTTTAAAGCCATCAGGGAAGCCCAAAAATAAACGGCTTGGCTTTCCGTAAAATTTAACATGGAACCTCAATATATTTTTCACATCTGTTCAATAAAAAAATATACATTTTTTTATTGAAAGCTGATTAAAAAGTAAAAGCCAGGAGTTCTGAATTTAGCTATGCATCAATTAACCATTCCATTGCAATTTCTAAAGTATTCCATTGAAAAAGAGGAAGAACATTATTAAGGTGAATTTAAATGCCGATAGCTATCACAATTGAAACTCATCCTATTATTACTTTACTTCATCTCTGCTTAAAAACTCTTTTAGTCCGCACTTAAATTGTTTCCTGGCATTAAATAAAACGTCAGGATTTAAACAAGTTTCATTGTCGCAAAATATAGGATTTGGAATTGAATCGCCGTATTAAAAAAGGAATCCTGATTTACAAAAAAATATTTTGCCTTTTTTTAATTGCGAAACAATAGTTACTTCAATTTTACAATACAGGCCTGGTAGGGTTGCAATGAAATTACGTTCCCATTTATTTTCAATGGCTGTAGATTGTTGATCCATTCTTCTCCCAATTGCATCAGGTTGCTACCGGATTTATCTAAATTAAAAGTTCCTCCATTTTTACTGAAACTTAATAATACCAACACCTTTTCGCCATTGGCTTCCCTTGTATAAGCAAATACATCAGGATTGCTTTGATCCAGTAAGGTGTACCTGCCATACACCAGCACATCTTTATGCTCTTTACGCAGCTTTACCATTTTTCTAAAATAATTCAATGTGGAGGTTGGGATTTTTTCTTCGGTTTCCACATTGATGTCTTTTTTGTTATCATTCACTTTTAACCAGGGTGTGCCTGTAGTAAAACCCGCATTGGCTCCGGCATTCCATTGAAAAGGGGTTCTGCCATTATCTCTTGCGCTAATCTTTTGACCATTTAAAAAATGTTGCAAATCGCCACCCTTACTTTTTATCTGACCATACATGGCAATGGTTTCAATGTCTTTATAGTCTTCTATTTTATCAAACTTAATATTGCTCATGCCCAACTCATCGCCAAAATAATAGTAGGGCGTTCCCCTCATACTTAACAAAAACGTGGTGAGCATTTTAGAGGAAGCATCCCTGTACTCCGGCGCATCGTTTCCCCAGCGGGTAAGCATTCGTGGCTGGTCGTGATTGCCTAAATAAATAGTGCCCCAGCCCTTATTGGCAAATACACTGTCCCATTCAGAATATATTTTTTTAAACTCCGTAAGCTTATACCCGTTGGGATCCATTTGCTTGAATTCGCCCGGCAGGTAACCAAGGCTCACGCCTTCAAAATGATAGCTCATATCCAGTTCCTTTCTTTCGGGATCAACAAAATTCATTGCCGTAGCTTTGGTGGTACCTGCACCTTCGGCCAATGTCATTACATCGTATTTGCTCAATACTTCTTTATTCATTTCCTGTAAATAACTATGCAGGCCGGGGCCGCTTGCCATATACTGATCCCAGCCACCGTTGTATTTTTCTTTCAATTCCTTTTCGGTAATTACCGGGAAGGTGGTGTCTTTGCTGATGAAAGGAATGACATCCATCCTGAAACCATCTACGCCTTTTTTAAACCACCTGTTCATCATGGCATATATTTCCTGGCGAAGTTTTGGGTTCTCCCAATTTAAATCAGGTTGCTTAAAGCTAAAATAATGGAGGTAATAGCTATTGGTAAGCGAATCAAATCTCCAGCCGCTGCCATCTACTTCAAACGAACCGGGCCGAAAAGCCGGTTTACCTTTTTCGGCAGGCCACCAATGAAAATAATTTCTATAAGGGTTTGTTCTTGAGCTTCGTGCCTGCTTAAACCATTCATGCTCATCACTGCAATGATTTACCACAAGATCCATTACCAACTTTAAACCCCGCTTGTGCATCTCATTCAGCATTACATCAAAATCGGCCATGGTACCAAATTCTTTCATGATGCCATCGTAATCGCTGATATCGTATCCATTATCAGCATTGGGGCTTCCATATACCGGATTGAGCCAAACGATATCTATTCCTAAACTTTTTACATAATCCAATTTGCTGGTAAGCCCTTTTAAATCGCCTACGCCATCGCCATCGCTATCTTTGAAACTGCGGGGATAAATCTGATACACTACTGCTTCTTTCCACCATTTTTTTTGACTAATTGTATCTGTTGTATTGGCGGCCTGTTTGGGAGCATTGTTACAGGACATAATACTTAACGAAATGAGCATTGATAAAATAAAAGGATGTTTATTCATATAGGATGTTTACGCTTTAAAGGTATTGAATTCAGGCCTGATTTTTAAAAATGGTTTTGTTTTTACAATTCTTACTTAACTTACCTGTGTATTGAAACCTGCGGAATTGCGCTTACATTTTTTTTAAGCTCCTCTGTTTTAAAATGTGGAGATGACCTTTCTTATGGTATGTTGGATCGCTGTTCAATTTATTTATGAACTGATTTTATTTTTATTATCCGGTTTGACGCCTGTTATAATTAGCAGTTGCCTGATAATTGTTGATTAAATATTAAAGTGTAATCCCTGCTATTTTAAAATCAAGTTCCTGCTTTGCAAAGCTCTTTGCCAGTAAACCTTCCGCTCTCCTTACTTCGATTCGTTTATATAATAAATCTTTTTTTTCATCCAACTGAAAAGGCTGGTTTACATTTTTAAGCATAAACCGCAAGCCTGTTTCCTGTTGTATAAATGCTACTTTTACCTGGTAAACCGAATCATATTTATAATCCATAAAAAAATCTTCGGCTGCTCTTGCCATCAATGCTTTTCTCACTTTGGTTTTATCAAAAGTAACAGTGCCATCCTGTATCAGCAATTGTTTATGGCTCATCATAAAGCCAACCGCATTTAGCCCATTATTGTTTGGGTAGTAAATAACCTTCCAGAACACGCAGGGTATTTTTACAAACTCCCCGTTTATTTTTTCAATGTAATACGGGTC
>JAVHOI010000149.1:4854-16078 GCA_036169975.1 Ferruginibacter sp.
TCCGGCGAAATGGCGGTTTCATCTTTCTTAAAACTACCCTGCCGGTCAATAGCCTTCCAGCTTTTTCCATTGATGTTGCTGGCTGCGTAAAAAGCGAACTTCCTTACTTTGTTCATTGCCACGCTATGGTGGGCATAATCAATTACATGGCCATCTGCATGTAGCAACGGGGCGATTTTATTTTTTAATGCCCCGATTATCCGGGGAAGATCAACCGGGTTCCCCTCAATAAAATTTTTATCGTAAGGCATTTGATTTTTTTAAAAATTAGCAACTGCATTTTAACTTCTAAATTTTTTTATCATTAATATTTTTAATTTATCGGTTTTGAAATTAACTATGGGAGTAAACTAAACCCAGCTATCTTTCTTTCGGATACTAAAGAATTAACCATATCAACTGTCTTTGTTGTTGGATTTAACTGAAATTGTATTACACCTAATGGAAAATCAGATCATTCGTTGTATTTTAGGCACAATGCATTTTATTATTAAGCTTACTGCTATTGATCTGTATATTGCTTAAAACCGATCTAATACTAAAATCGTTTTATGAATATATAGTCTTAATTTAATCGTTTCCTACAAAGGCTGCATAGCAACTTCTACTTTCTCCTGAATTCCCAAATTCATTTTTACTTTTTTATTAGAAAAGGATTTGCTTGTAGTTAATTTTTCCGCAATAGCAATCTCTTCTTTTTGATTACGCACTACCATTTGAAATTCAAAATCCACATCACGGGTTGGATAGATAAGTTGCGAAATACCAATCTTATCAAAATCGCCATGCAGGGTTGTATAACTATTAATGACCGTGCCTAATGGCTTATCTTCAACATTACCCAAAAGCCGTCCTACTACCCCTGCCAATTGCATAACTATATCAGTTACAAGGTTGAATTTTGCCGCATCCTTTGCCAACTTCCCTAAGCTGGTAATAAGGTTTTTGTATTCATCATCCTCTTTAATGCTTCCTAATATTTTACCAACATCCCGCAGGCCTTGCTTACTTTTCATAACGGTACACATGGTATGAATCTGCTTGGGCCCGGTATCTTTATTACTGTTACTTTGCCAGTAAAAAACAGTTTTATTTATTGGCAGCCGTTCATTATCACCTATCCTTGGAAACCCTTTTAAATCTATAGCGCCAGCTAACTGGTTAGTTACATCGCTAACCACTATAGTAAGGCAATATAATTTGGAATAGCCCGGAAAAGGCCATACTGCCGGCGTGTGATTATCCTTAATTAAAGGTGGTAACATTCTTAGCTCAATGCCTGTAGAAGCCTTTGAGGTTTGAATTATAGATGAAAGCGCTGACTTACCTAATGAGCTCATTGGCCCGGCCAGCCGCAATGCGCCATTTGATATTTGAGTGGTTTCAGGGTCAAAAAAATTTATTGCCATATACGTTGTTATTATTGCCTACTCTTTGATCCCGTTTTCGGCTTCCCGGTTTTATTATTTTTCAATATTTATCCTTCCAGATAGTCATTTTGATTTTACTACCCAATTAATTATTGTTTAAAAAACACTTCACTAATATTTGCATCACCCAATGCCAATTCAATATCACCGGTAAATCAATTCAATAACATTCAACAAAATATTTGAAGGGAAGCAATGGGGGTTAATCCGAAGGAATAGATTTGGATACTAACATAATATCTAATTACGACAAATGCAAGTACACTATGCGGTTAATTTAATTTCCGGTTAATAATGTCGCTTTGCGATACACATTCCATTCCTCTTATTTAATCACTTTTTTTGTCGCTAAATGAAATTTCAGTTTCGCCTTATGCAAATATTTATAAAATCTATAGTTGGTGCAACAGGAAAACGATGCTGATTAATACAGGGTTTTTCCTGTATTTGGAAAGAAAATAATGGTATTAACATCCGGCTATTGCAAATGAGAAAACGAGGTGGTAGATTAGTGCTTATTATAAACCATATAAAAATTAATTTTATGAGCGAAATTATCACCCAGGCCAAAGCCAATGAAGAAATAAGGATGTATTTGAAAAATTTCAAAAATGCATCCACGGCGATTGCTACAATTGAGAACAGCCAAAGTAAAAATTATTACAATGGAGATGAAATTTCTTTCGTTTTTGAACGAAATATAATTGAAGCCTTGTGGAAATTAAATCCTTCGGCTGATGGGTTGCGGGTTTATTATGGAAGCCATGAAGATGGCACGCCCACCCTGGTATTAATTGCCTGTAGTACTACAAGAGATGAAGCTAATAATGTAGTTGGAACTAAAAATTTAATTTACAGCGCTCAAATTGGCGGAGGTGAATGGCCAAGAGGTTATGGTATATCAAGCCCGGGGAAAGGAGATTGTGAATTCGATATAGGAAATGACGATTTTTAATATAATACACCAGGCTTCTGTATATGCAGTATTAATACCACTGGTGGTAGGATTTGTTTATCTAAAACGAAGGGGCCTCACGGATAAATTAATGATCTGCCTTTTGCTGTTAGCAAGTGTACCGCAGCTTGCTTCCGCTTTTGAAATTGAAAAAAGCTGGATGTCGGTTCTTTATAATTCTTATACCATCGCGGATGCGTTTATCTGGGCTTTAATTTTTTTTTATAATATCCATAACAAAGTAAAATACCAGATCATTGTGTTCTTTGGCTTCTTTCTATTCTGCCTGTTTTATTTATCTATTACAGAAAGTTTTAACGCCCGTTTTTTTTCCGAACTGGTATGTTTAAATAGTTTTATCCAGGTAATATGGGTGCTGATTTATTTTTACGAAGCTTACAAAAGCGATAGCGTCTTTCAAATTGAATTGAAGCCGGTATTTTGGTTTTGTATGGGTATTTTGATTTATGCCCCCTCCACCTACTTTCTTTTTGCTTTCCGGGAAATAATCAGCAGCCACAAAAATGTCAATTATATCTGGAGTATCCATGACGTACTGAATACCCTGTTTTATATTTTTATTTCAATAGGTTTGTTTATGAATAATAAACGAATGATAAAAGCAGAATGATAATTGGAACCTAAATATATCATATTAATTATCGGGGGCACTATCATCCTTTTTTTATTGGTCATCTTCATTGTCGCATTTATTTTTCTTTACCAAAAAAGATATTATAAATACCTGAAGGATAAACAGGATCAGGCGATTCAATTCTCCCATACCCTGCTGCAATCACAGATAGAAATACAGGAACAAACCCTGCAACATATTGCCAGGGAGCTGCACGACAACCTCGGCCAGGTAGCAAGCCTTATCAAAATAAATTTAAACACCCTGCAATTAACCGATACAGAAAAAGCGGCTGAAAAAATTGCCAACACCCTGGAACTCATCCGCCAGTTAATAACCGATATCAAATCCCTTTCCGTAAGCCTCGGCAGCGACCGCATAGCACAAACCGGCCTGGCCAAAGCCATAGAAACCGAAGTGGAGCGCCTGAATAAAACCGATCAGTTTACCGCCTCATACGAACTAAAAGGCACCATGCCCGAAATTGATAATGATAAAGCGGTCATCCTTTATCGCATGGCACAGGAAGTGCTTAACAATATGGTAAAACACAGCAGGGCTAAACAAATTAAAATTCTGCTTCAGGTTAGCGAAACTTTATTTACATTAGCATTTAATGATGATGGAATTGGCTTTAATGCGGAGGAGAAAATGAATGCTTCAGGAGCGGGGCTTAAAAACCTTGCCACCCGTGCAATCCTTATTAATGCGCAATTACATATTAAAAGCTTCCCTGGAACCGGTACGCAAATAAGGATTGAACTTCCCTTATAAACAAAACCGTTATGCCAGGTAAACAGGTAATGCGCTTAGCATTGGTAGATGACCATAAACTTTTTCGCAAAGGGCTGATCAGCCTGATTGAAATGGTCTGTAGCAATTGCGAAATACTTTTTGAAGCCGATAATGGCGCCGATCTTCAGCAAAAACTAATTAAAGGCGATGAGCCGGATATCATACTGATGGATGTAAACATGCCCTATATGGATGGCTTCGCATCAGTACAATGGCTGAATGAAAAATTTCCTTTTATAAAAATCCTGGTGGTGAGCATGATAGAGAAAGAAGAAAGTATCGTACGCATGCTCAGGCTTGGCGTAAAGGGCTATTTAAGTAAAGATGTGGAACCAAAAGAACTGGGTGAAGCGCTTGATGCCATTATGCACAAAGGATTTTACTATACCGATTTTATCACCGGCAAATTGGTCCACTCCCTGCAAAGCGAAAACAATTTGATTGTTGAGAAAACATCGGCCATTAGGTCGATGAATGACCGCGAAAAAGATTTTTTAAGTCTTGCCTGCAGCGAACTCACCTATAATGAAATAGCTGCCCAAATGTTTCTTAGCCCCAAAACCATTGACGGGTACCGGAATTCTTTATTCGAAAAATTGAACGTAAAAAGCCGCGTTGGTATGGCATTGTATGCCGTGAAACACGGATTGGTACAATTATAAAGGTTTGCCTGAAAGCAATCTTCATTTTGCCGCAATCAATTAGTCCAGCAACTTCAGCATAATATGTCAACCTGCACAAAGGGTATAAACACGGTATAATTCTTAGGTATTTTCCTTATAAATGAATGTGTTATTTTAAGAAACTTTGTTCATCAATGTTTTTCACGAAATGGTTATTTTATTTATGGAAGAACAATTAATGATCCCCCTATAATCAGGTCTCCGGAATAAAGATTCATAGAACCCAATGGTGAATGCAAGTACATCTTAGTTTTAAAATTTATATTCCAATTCCTATGTTATCCAATTAGTATAAATTATATTTAAGATTATGCACACAGTTCATGCCGGCTTATCAATTGTTGCGGTTTTAAAAGAAGGCCAGATTAAGGAAACAAAAGATTTTTTATTGGAATTAAATAAAAATCCCGGTAATAATTCCCTTATGCCTTGTACTAAAATAAAAAGCGCCTTGTTCGTTTCAGGCGTTGTTATTCCTGCGCAGGATTATAATGGTGAAACACTACCCGCCACACTTTTATTATTGACAAGTTTTAGCGGGCCTTTAAAAATACATTTGGATGAGTTGATACAATTTGGCGGCGCTGGCTTGCGTGAATTGTTTCAATATAGTATTGACTTCCCTTCGGGTGGCCTGCAATCTGATGAGGAGTTAAAAGCGTTCATAAAAAAGCACCGGCAGGCAGACGCTTTTTATACAGGTATGCAATGTATAACCTGCATGGATGTTGGAAGGGAAGAAGCGTTAAGAAAGGAGATCAATGATTTTATTGATCGTAATGGCACTGTTGCCGATTTGCCACCGGCTCAAATATATCAAACCATTCAACGCCACATCCGGAGCCTGCCCGATTTCGCATGGGCGCAGGAGGAGGTTAGTAAAACCCTAGCCGACTGTTACCAACAGTATAAGAAATTACCCCTGTTGATTGTAAAAATATTTGGCCCGATAATATTGCTTTTCATCATCAATAAATGGATAGGTATTTCCGCAGTATTTTGCATTTTACTTTTCATCATCATTATTTTAATTATTTATCGTAAAGCAGAAATTGGCGATGAGCAGGTTGCACGGAAACCTGAAGATAGCCGGGTACGTAAAATGGCGCTAACTCAAAACCACGCTGTAATGAATGAATTGACCGCTTCCGGTTCTTTAAAAAAAGGTTGGGTACGAAGGTTAATATATAAAGCTGTTATTAAAACTGTTGGCCCTGTTTTAGGTTGTATAAACGTGCCTACCATAGCCACCGCAAGATGGATGGCGGTTGATAAGGGAAAGCGGTTGGTTTTCATCTCAAACTTCGCAAACCAGGCGGAATCTTATGTACGGGATTTTATTGACTCTCCGGGAAGTGCAAGAAAAATTAATTTACTTTTTGGTTTGGGAGCCGGATACCCGAAAACAAAATGGCTTTTTTGGGATGGCGCTACAAAAGATCCCGACGGGTTTATGAATGTATTTCAGCGAAACCAGCAGGTTACGCAATTCTGGTACTGGCCTTATCAAAACCTAAGCGTTGATAATATTAATATAAACCGGAAAATCAGGGTAGGCCTTTTCGCCGATTTTTCTACGGATGAAAAAATATTAAATTGGTTAAGCCTTTTATAAAATTATTTTATGACAACACTTAAAACTTCAACAGCAACAAAACCGGAAGTGGTATTGGAGATGAAAGATATGCAGGGATTGATAGTACGGGGTTACAAAGAACTGGATGCCGCCACCTATTTGCTTTTGCAAATAAAGGATGCGGAAAAGGCGAAAAATTATTTGAAAATAATATTAAAAGAAATAACGCCGGCAATAGATAACAGGCCTCAAAGCGCCATGCACCTGGCTTTTACATGGGCGGGAATCAGCTTATTGAAGGTACCTGAATCCGAATATGAATTTTCCAGGGAATTCAGAGAAGGGATGACGGAAGGGTTACGGTCTTCCCTGCTCGGTGATGTTAATCACAATGCTCCGGATACGTGGAAATGGGGTGGGCCAAAAACCGGGGATATTCATATACTGCTTTTTTGCTTTGCAAAGGATCAAACCATGCTTGATGAATTGCTTAATGTTCAAAAAAAGGCGCTTGATGAAAACGACATTTTGATTGTTGAAGAATTAAAAACATGTAAGAGCAAAAATTCAAAAGAACATTTTGGGTTTCAGGATGGCATTTCACAACCGGCAATGAAAGGTTTGCATGGTTCGGCCAAAAAGGAAGAAGAAACGGATCCGGTAAAAGCGGGCGAATTTGTACTTGGCTACCGCAATGAATATGATAATTATACTTCCAGCCCGCTGGTGAAGGATAGCAGTTATCCGAAAAATGATTTGCCTAAAAGCAGGGTAGAGGGTTTTAAGGATTTGGGTAAAAACGGGACCTACCTCGTATTCAGGCAAATGAAACAAAATGTTTTTCAATTCTGGAAATATCTTAAAGAAAATTCCAAAGAACCGGCAATAGACCAAATACAGGCGGCTATAAATTTAGGCGCAAAAATGGTGGGCCGTTGGCCCGGTGGGGCTCCATTGGCTGTATCAGGTTACGATGATCCAGGCAAAAATGATTTGAATAAATTTAGTTATTTAATTGACGACCCCAATGGCATGCGATGCCCATTTGGGGCGCATATAAGAAGGACCAATCCCCGTGACCAGCTTTTTTCCCGACGTAAAGACGAACCTTCAATTAATATGATCAGGAAGCATCGGATTATAAGAAGGGGGCGCATTTTTGGAAAGCCCATAGTAGCAAGTATGAACCCGGAAGATATTTTAAAACTCGAGAAGGAGGATGGTGAAGAAAGGGGGATCCATTTCATTTGTTTGGCTGGGCATATCAGCAGGCAGTTTGAGTTTATTCAAAATGTTTGGGTCAACAATCCCGTGTTTGCCGATTTGAATAATGATGCCGACCCAATAATTTCTTCCGGACAAAACAATAAAAATGATTTCACCTGCCAGGCAAGCCCACTAAGGAGAAAGTATAAAGACATTCCTCATTTTACTCAGGTTATTGGTGGCGCATATTTCTTTTTGCCAGGTATCAAAGCTTTAAATTTCATAGCAAACTGTTAATGCGAAAAAGATTAATCGGGAAAATAGCCTATTCATTTATAAAAAATGTATTATGAATAAAAAAGAAATAGCAAAGGAATATCCTGACCCGAAGGAAGGATCTTTTGTAGAAGATATTATTAATGTCTTAAATAAAAGTTTACAAAATGAGTATGGCCGGCGCCGGTTTCAAAGGCGCTTCCATGCCAAAAGCCTGGGCTTGTTGGAAGCGGAATTTAAGGTGGCGGAAAAGCTTCCCGCATATCTGAAAGTTGGTTTATTTGAAACCCCCAAAACATACAGGGCGTGGGTAAGGTTTTCAAATGCGGCGACCAGCATTGGGGCTGATTATAATAAAGGGGTGCGGGGAATGGCTATCAAAGTTTTGGAGGTTGGGGAAAAGCCATTGGAACAGGATGAAATGGGTAACACGCAGGATATCATTCTTACGAACAATAAGATTCTTTTTCCGGGTACGGCGAAAATGCAACGCATTGCTATGCGTGCAATATTTATCAGTTGGGTTTATTATGCCTATATAATTTTATCATTTAATTTCAGGGGCTTGTTTTCATTTTTATTCGGCCTCATAAAACTCCCCAATGCGCTGGAGTGTTTTTATTTTTCCGCTACACCTTATTTGTTTGGAGAGGGCAAGGCTGTAAAGTGGCAGGCAAGGCCATTAAAGCGGGCATCATCCTTAATGCCTGATAACCACGATAAAGACTTTTTGCGGCGACAGCTTTCAGCAGATTTATCAACCGTGGAATTTGGTTTCGAATTATGCATCCAACTTCAGGAGGATGCTAAGAAGGAACCTATTGAAGACAGTGCGGTTGAATGGAAAACCTCTTTTATTAAAGTAGCCACTATTACCATTTTGAAACAGGATTTTAATACGGCGGAGCGAAAGGAATTAGAAGAAAGGATTGTTTTTTCACCCTGGCATTCAATGCCCGTTCACCGGCCGCTGGGTGGCATTAACCGGATACGCCGGAAAATTTACAGCAGGCTTTCCGGGTACAGGATGCAACATAATAAAAACTTTACTGGCGGCGCGGTGCCAGATAAAGCACCCTGTTAATTATGATATTGTATTTACAAAGGTTAATTTTAATTTTTACGTTTATTAAAATCAGGGAATAAAATTGTTGAGACTTTATAAACCCTTTTGATCAATGAAAACATATTGCTTATTTTTTCTTTTGGGTATATCGTACCGTGGCAATGCCCAGGTAATTGATTCAAAAATTTGTGATAGCACGGACCGGTTCCCCATTACCCGATATGTAAGCTTTTTAAAAACAGGCACCCTGATTCCCCTTGACTCCATACTTTACCTGAACGCTCAAAATAAATTCATGAAAGCGCCGGATAAACCGGTTCTTGTTTTGGACTATGATCCTTATTATTATTGGTTCAGGATCATCGTCAATAATAAAGAACTGAATGTTAAAAATTTGATGTTGCTAATGGCTCCCATTGGAATGAGAGAAGGGAAGTTGTTTCAAAACAGGAATAATAAATGGGAATTAATAGGAGCTACCGGAATTAAATACCCTTTTGAAAAACGTTCTTATCTATTCACCCATTTTGTTTTTCCGTTTAGTGTAGGAGCCAATAAAACTGACACCTTGTTTTTAAGTACGGATGCCCATGATGTATATAAATCTTATGGGTTCGCACTGCTGAAACCTGATATTCTTAAGGTTATTGAGAACAAACTATATTTTTATTTTGGGATAATTGTTGGCCTGTTATTATTGTTTTGCATGATTAATGTTTCGTTATACTTTAACTTAAAAGATAAAATTCATTTATGGTATGCGCTTCATATTGTTTTTCTTTTTTTAATAGTCATGAAGAACGATCATTTGGATCAGCAATTTTTACATTGGGACTCCGAGTTTGCCTATAGATTGACACCGCTAATGGCGATAGGTGCGATAGCCCTGGCAATCCTAATGCATGTAGTCCAGCTTTTTTTGGTAAACATTTACAAAAGAAAACTCTTGTACAAAATTTCTTTTGCGGTTAAAATAAATGTTTTGGCAAGTGGGATAGCCCACTTTTTAGCCTTTTACTCAAATGCGGATATGCACCTGTTGTCATTCGCTTTTAGTTGGGCTAAGTACAGTGTCCTGTTAACGATTGTTATAATTATTATTAATTGCATTTACAGTATTGTAAATGGATTCAAGAGCGCTTTTTTTATTCTGGCGGGCCTCCTGTTTTTTTTGGCTGGCGCCGTTCAAAGATTATTTTTCCCCAGTACCATATCTTTTTTGTTTCCACCTTCCACCTTCCACCAGGGAATAATTCTGGAAACTTTAATAACTTCTATCGGCATGATTTATCAGAATCAAAGGAAAGGGTATGCGGTTGACAAGACCAAATTCGAAATTGAGGAACAGACAAAAAAAGAAATCTCCCAGGAAATTCATGATAATATTTGCCAGGAATTAGGATTGGCAAAGCTGAATATTAATACCATGGCTGGTAATAGCCCGGAATTATTGCAGGAGAAAATCACAAACTCAGCCGGTTTAATAACCGATGCGATTCAGGCACTGCGTGATTTATCAAGAACATTAAACACCGACAATATAATAAAAGTAGGTTTAATAGAATCCATAGAAAATCAGTTAAAGGTTTTAAGCAAAGCCGGAGATTATGAAACGGGCCTGGAACTGCGGGGGCAGGCCTATCACATTTCCGATCAGCATACCCTGATCCTGTTTCGCATATTTCAGGAAGTACTGAATAATATCATTAAGCATTCAAAAGCGAATGCGGTAAAAGTGAAAATTTTTTATCATGCGGATTATTTCCAGTTAAAAATAATTGATAACGGACAGGGTTTTGAAATTTCCACTTTGAATCAAATAAAACAACAGGGGCTGGGCATTTGGAACATGAAAAACCGTGCAAATATTATTGGGGCGGAATTTGATATTGACAGTACACCTGGTATAGGTACCACCATCACTTTACGGCTGCCCGTATCACATTAGCCAACACTAATTCAATGGAAATAAACGTAAAATCTTAAATAAGTTGCTTCCACCTTTTCTTTGCCTGCCGATAGGTAGGATAGCCCAGGTATTCCGTATTGATATCACCCCGGATTAACTGGTTCTGCAGGCAATCCTCATTTTTATCATTTACAATAAACCTGTCACACATCGTATTGATAAGTACTAGCTCTTCCTCTTTTACAGCGTCAAAATCCAGGTTCATCAATTTTACAAAATTGTTACGATCATCCTGATAAATTGTTGGGTAACCATAAATCCCTTCTTTGCAATCTGGCGTGATAAAGGGATTAATCCGAATAATCCGGGAATCCTTATTTTCCAAACCAGGATTTAAAAAAGAATAAGCGATAAAAGTAGCGGAATCGGGAGGGTCGCTAAGGATACTTTTGGATAGTTTTTTTATATCCTTAAATAAATTGAACGATCCGGCATCAATCACAAATGGTTTTCCCCTGTTTTGTTCATACCTCAGTTTTATTTCGGGGTTATCTGAGGTTTTGTCATCTGCGATAACTCCTTTTTGTTTTTGGCCTGTGCCAATGGATAATATATAAAACCCATCAAAATTTATTTGCCCGGCATTATTGGTTACCGCTTCTACCAAACCCGCCAATACCGGATTATTAAAGCC
>JAVHOI010000150.1:0-12244 GCA_036169975.1 Ferruginibacter sp.
AAATTTCCCATCTTTGCGAAGTAAAAATTATCAGCGTATGAAGCGTTTATTGATCGTATTATTTTCGGTTCCATTATTTGTGTTGGCACAAAATAAACCATTGGTGATAGAAGGTATTTCCCCCAATTTACATATTAACCATAAAGTTGCGCCAAAGGAAAATTATTACAGTATTGGCCGCATATACAATATTAGTCCGAGGGAAGTTGCCCCATTCAATAATCTTGCGTTGGAAGGTGGATTAAGTTTGGGTCAGAACCTGAAGATCCCTTTATTGGCGGCTAATTTTTTGCAAACCGGCAATGCCGCCGCGGATGAAGTATTGATACCAGTTTATCATACCGTAGTGGGAAACGAAGGTTTATATCGCCTCAGTAATAATTATAACAAATTGCCGGTAGAAACGCTGAAACATTGGAATAATTTAAAGGGCGATGTGGTAAGTAATGGTACAAATTTGATAGTAGGGTACCTTAAAGTAAAAAGGGATTTATCCCCATTGGCAAATATGGCTATGGCTAAGCCAGCAGATCATTCCGCGAAAGCGGTTGAAAATCCAAATAAGGCCATTACCGAAACAGCAAAACCGGATGTAACCAACAGGATATTGCCACCGGTAAAAAATACCGTAAAGGAAAATGCCCCGGTTGTTGATAAAATAAAAAAAGAACCTGTTGTGGATGTAGCGATGAAAGAAGTGGAACCGGTTAAAAAAGTAATTGTTCAGGGGACTAAAAAGAATTTTAACGGAGGTATTTTTAGATCTGATTATGAAAAACAAACCCGCAATAAGGATATAGACGGTGAAAAAGGCGAAGCCGCTATTTTTAAAAGTACGAGTGGTTGGGAAGACGGAAAATATTATTGCCTGCACAATACTTCAACACCCGGAACTATCATAAAAGTTACCAACACTGCCACCGGAAAAAGTATTTACGCCAAAGTACTGGATGTGATACCGGATATCAGGCAGAACACAGGTTTGCTGGTACGGATCAGCAATGCGGCTGCGGAAGAATTAGGGGCCGGCGGTACAAAATTTGACTGCACTTTAAGCTATTCAAAATAATTGAAAATAATCATGTTGTGATTTCATTCTTTAATAAAATAATTGATGTATTGAATGAATCAAAGATTCCTTACATGCTTTCGGGAAGTGTAGCTATGGGTGTTTATATTGTTCCAAGAGCTACCAGGGTTTTTGATTTCGTAATTTATTTGCGACAAAATCAGGTAAAAAATTTTGTAGAAAAATTTAAAGAAGGATATTATTGTAATGAAGATGCAGTTAAAGATGCCATAAATCATAATAGCATTTTTAATATTATTGATTTTGAAACGCACTATAAGGCAGATTTCATTTTGATGAAAGAAGATGATTATGGTATTGAAGCCTTTAATAGAAGAACTGAAATGAAATTTTACGGTAATAATTATTTTTTAATAACTGTTGAAGACTTGTTAATTTCAAAATTAAAATGGATACAGGAAATTCAATCCCCAATACAAATGGAAGACATAAAAAACCTTAGTCATTTGGATACTTTAGATTGGACATATACAAACCATTGGATAAATAAATTGAATCTAAATACCTTTAAATTGTTATAAAATGAACGATACACCTCAGCATATATACGATTTGCAATTGAAATTATGGCTCGCAAAATCACCAGGGGAGCGGTTGCGTCAGTTAATGATTGATAATGATGCATTATTTAAATTTTGGAGAGAAGCCAAACCTGTAAAAAACAACACAAAAAAAATAATACTGACAAAAAAAATAATTAAATCAAATTTTCAAAAATAAAAATCGTCCTTCGTTAGGGTACCTACCTGAATTAATATAAACCAACTTTTTTGATATTTCGCTCTCTTGTGCCTAAATAAAGCTAAATCCCTTTGACAATTCAGCCCTTTTGTTTATCATTTATTTTAATTATATCATAATTGATTAAATGAAGCTTGGTTTTTTTAATTCATTGCGATCATCAATTTCCATTAAAATGTTTTCCTATTGGTTCTTATAAGAAATGTCAGGATAAAACCGGAAGGTTCCAATAAAAAATCCCCTCTTAAAAAAGAAGGGATTTATTTGGTGCTGTTGACAATATTTTATTAAGGAAAAATTCCTAATTCCACATAAGTTATCGCTACTTTATTAATGGCGCTTACATAAGCGGCTGTACGCATATTGGGTATTTCAGGATTGCCTAACCAGATATCCATGATTTCCCTGGTAGAATTAATCATGGTTTCTTCCAGGCCACTATATACCAGGTCTATTTCTTCAGCCCCATGCTTTATCAGCAGCCGTTCTTTTTCAGAAACTTTTTTGCCACTCAATTCTTCCAACTGTTCTAAAATACGGGTATTCATATTTTCAGTAAAGCGTTTTTCCAGCCTGCCATATCGCACATGGCTAAGGTTTTTGAGCCACTCAAAATAACTAACCGTAACACCACCGGCATTCAGGTACATATCAGGGATACAAAGGATACCTTTTTGTATAAATACTTCATCCGCTTCTGGTGTGCAGGGGCCATTTGCCGCTTCAGCTACTATTTTCGCCTTTACCCTTTTGGCATTATCGCCATTGATAACATTTTCCAGTGCGGCAGGAATCAGGATATCGCATTCCAGTTCAAGTGCATCGGAGTTGACAGCAAGGTTGGTAGCCCCGGGAAAATTTAAAATAGAGCCGGTAGATTTTCTGTGTTGAATAACTGCTTCTATATTTAATCCTTCAACATTATAAATGGATCCTTCGTATTCAGCAAGGCCAACAACTTTAGCGCCATGTTCCTGAAAGAATTTCGCGGTATGGTATCCCACATTTCCTAATCCCTGCACTACCACTTTTTTCCCTTTCACACCCACTTTCAATCCAAGCCTGGTCATTACATCAGGCATATTGCATACCTCCCGTACCCCATAGAAAACACCTAATCCGGTTGCTTCCCTGCGGCCACGTACGCCACCCTGTGTTACCGGCTTACCGGTTACGCAACCAGCGGCATCAATTTCACCTGGTTTCAATGATTGGTAGGTATCTACTATCCAGGACATTTCCCTTTCACCTGTACCATAGTCCGGTGCTGGTACATCTATACCCGGACCAATAAAATTTTTCTTTACCAGTTCCGATGTATAGCGGCGGGTAATTTTTTCCAGCTCATAAGCGGAATAGTTGCGGGGATTAATTTTAATACCGCCTTTTGAACCTCCAAAAGGAACATTTACGATGGCGCATTTAAAAGTCATCAATGCGGCCAGGGCCATTACCTCATCCTGGTTAACTTCATCACTAAAACGGATACCACCTTTGCAGGGCGTTTTGTGCTGGCTGTGCTGAACCCGGTAAGCCTCCATTACTTCAATGATGCCGTTATCCCTTTTTATGGGGAACCGCATTCTGTAAACGCTGTTACAGGCCTTGATTTGTTCTAAAATACCGGCATCCCATTTTGTAAATTTGGCGGCCTTGTCAAAACTTTTTTCTACACTTTCAAAAAAGCTGTACGTGTTTTTTACTGACATAAATTTGATTTTAATTAAGCAATCGTGTTAAAAAATATAGCAACTGGCAAGTAGCTATTCGCACCAAATCCCCAATGAAATCCTGGCGCTTATTTAAGAAGAATTTTATTATAATATTTAAGATGACAGTGTTTATTTTTTATTTGATGGTGTTTATTTTTAATTAAAACGGAAGCAATTGGTTTAACGGAAATATTATTTACTGTCCGGACCTTAATTTGTTCAATAGTAATGCCCCGTTATGCCATTAGGTTGTATGCTGATTTTACCAATTACTGCTATCCACCTTATCCAAATTTTATTTTTTTTCTATCAAAAAAATTAAACGAGATATCTGCATGTAGTCAATTAATCGAATGCATGCGGTTGTGATTTTATTGTTTGTCTTCTATCCTGGCTATCTTCCTGTCAATACTAATGAGGTATAAAAAAAGCCCGGCCAATATGGTAATACAAATGGCCAGCACCACATAAATTTTACCGTTGCTACGCATCGTGCTTTCAACAACCTCGTTGCTTTGCGCAAATAAACTACTATTGGTAAATAAGCTACCTGCCAGTATCAATAAACAGTAAACGCTATTTCGCATTAATTAAATTTTTATCCCTGATTAAAAATAACCTGATGTTAAGTGTGCTGATCCAGGTACCCAATAAAGCCCAGCCTATAACCGCCGGCCAAAAAACCATCCGCATCGCCGGGTCAAGGTCCGAGCCATTCAGGCCAGGGTTGCCTTCTACGCCTTTACCTCCAGGATGCAACGATTCCACCATTCTTGGTAATATCATTATGAGTGGTAAATAAATGAAATAGGCGAAAATGTTATACACGGCGCTTACCTTGGCCCGCTTATCAATATCGGGCATAGCATTGCGCAGTACCAGGTAGGCAAAATAAATCAGCAAGGCGATGGCCACACCAATTTGTTTGGGGTCATTGCTCCAGGGTTCGCCCCAGGTGTAGGTTGCCCATATAGCCCCCGTTACCAAACCAAGCACGCCCATCAAAATACCTGTCCTGGCAAAGGATGCCGCATAAATATCATATTTGAGATCTGGCTTACGAAGATATAATATGGAATAAGCCAACGAGGTGGTAAGCAGAATGATTTGACCAAACCACATGGGTACATGAAAGAAAAGATTTCGAATGGTTTCCTTCAGGTTGCCAATATCCGGTACTTTAATTAAAAACCCCGCGGTAAATGTATAAATCAATAATACCGCCGCTAATATTTTCCACCAGCTTTTTCGCATGTAGGTAATAATGTGGATGCAAAATTAAGGGAAAGAAACTGTCAATCAAATTGTAAATTATTTTTTTTCGAAAAGGGATGCAGGATATTTGGAGTTACCGGATAATTCAGCCATTCAAGGTTTCGGATGGCAATTTTTTTTATTCCTGTTTGAGATTATATTAGCGGCTATCCCATGACGTTTACGGATAATTGTATAAACTTGTTTAAGATTTGTTATTTGAATAAATGATGCCGAAACGTATGCCTATGACGAGTTTTCAACTTAATCAGCCTGGAGCCTAAACCTTAAAAAAACATATAAGGAACCCTTAACATAATTCAAATAACTTTTTATTGGATGCAATTCTGTTTTGATTTTTGAAAATATAAAAACGCATATTTAATGGTATGCATCAATAAAAAAATATGAAGGATTAATTTTCATCAGTCTTTCCACAAAAAGGGGAATAAAATAATGGAAAGCGCTACAACCATGATATCCAAACCAACAATAAGTAACGATAATTGTAGCAGCGCCCCTTCCCTGAACACCTCGCCAAAAGCTGATTTGGATAACCGGATAAGCAATAACAATTGTGGTATGATTAACGGGAATCCGAGGATCGCCATTAATGCCGCATTTTGTTGGGCCTTGGCTGCAATAGCGGCCAGCAGTGTAAATACCAGGCTGAGGCTGACGCCTCCAAGGCAAACGATACCTGTAAACAGCAGGGTATTGGATAACGGATTTTTTAATAAGACGAAAAACAAACCCAAACTCAGCAGGCTCATTATCAACATCAAAATTATATTGTAAATTAATTTCGCGATAATGAATTCCTTAGCGCCCGATATGGTGTAGAAATACAACATGCGCCCCCGGCTTTCCTGCAAAAAACTTTTAGCTACGGCATTTACGCAAACAAATAACTGGATGATCCAGAACAAACCATTCCACACTTCGCCTTCGGGGTTATTGATGGAAAGATATAGTACAAAGATGGTGGAGGCTACGTATAGTAAAATACCATAAAAACTGTGCTGCTGCCTTAGTTCAAGCAACAGGTCTTTTTTTAATAAGGCGAAAATTGTTTTAGTCATTTTAGGATTTAGAATATTTCAGATGCCTGATTTTTTTATGCCTGATGTAATTTCAATTGTTGTTGGATTCAGATGTCGCTTTCTTAAATCAGACATCGGACATCAAAAAATCAGACATTTTTTAGTCGCCTTTATTATTGGCGCAGTGCCTGCACCTCGGTTCATAAATGTCTTTTTCTCCCAGTAATACTTGTCCGGCAACGGCTGTTTTTCTATAACTGATATTAGCGATATTGCCGCACTTTACACAGATAGCATGTAACTTGGTAATGTAATCCGCGATTGCCAGCAGGTTCGGCATTTGGCCAAATGGGTTACCGGTGTAATCCATATCCAAACCAGCCACAATTACCCTTTTTCCACTTAATGCGAGTTGCTCACACACATTGGTTATTTCCGAATCAAAAAACTGTGCTTCATCAATCCCTACCACATCCGCATCCTGGGCCAGCAATAAAATATTCTGTGAACTATCCACCGGTGTGCTCTGAATAAAATTCGTATCGTGGCTCACTATTTTCACCTCATCGTACCGGGTATCAATTGCGGGCTTAAATATTTCCGCCTTCAGGTTTGCGATCTTCACCCTTTTCAACCTTCGTATCAGTTCTTCTGTTTTCCCGCTGAACATGCTGCCGCAAATTACTTCAATCCATCCGCGCCTTTCACCGGTTAAACTTGGTTCAATAAACATTTATATATTTTTTTTAAAATTCTGTTAGTAACTTTAACGCAATAATTGCAAAGATTAATGTTTTGAACCAATGGTCAAAACTAATTTTTTTTCTTATTCGTAAACCATACATTTAACCGGGTTTTTTATGGAAAGAGTGGAAACACTTTTGCAAAAACTGCAACAACAATTTAATAACGGGGCATCGGCGGAACAACTTTTGCAAACTGTACAGATGCTTCACCATCAGTTAATATTTTTGCAGGCAAACAAGCCTGTGGCGGCAAAGGGATCCGTAATTGTTTCCATGCCTTTACAAACTATCGGGGTTCAGCGGGATAATGCGGTTGAGCTGGAAAAAACCCCGGCGATTGAAGAAAAAATAATTGAAGTTTTGCAGGTTGATGAGAAAGAAGTGGCCGCCGAACTGGAAGAAATAAAACGCAATGCCGAAACAATACAGCAAATAAGCGGGCACAACAAACCTCATTTATTATTTGAGCCGGAAGAAGATGATATTCCTACTTTAACCCACCAGGGAAGCTTATGGGGCAAAGAGATTAATGAAACAGTTAAAGATGAAGGCT
The DNA here is from genome assembly GCA_036169975.1 of Ferruginibacter sp. Classification (GTDB taxonomy): domain Bacteria; phylum Bacteroidota; class Bacteroidia; order Chitinophagales; family Chitinophagaceae; genus Ferruginibacter. The sequence continues at coordinate 7,140 of JAVHOI010000150.1, forward strand.
CTTCGATAAATGACCGGTTAAAGGAAAAGAAAATTGAAATCAGTGACAGGTTAACAGGCTTGCCGGTGAAAGATTTAAAGAAGGCGATTGATATCAATGACCGGTTTTTATATATCAATGATTTGTTCAGGGGTGATGAGGCGATGTACGAAAGAAGTATTAAAACCATCAACAGTTTTTCTATCTTTCCCGAAGCGGAATATTGGATAAGAAGGGAGTTGAAAACAAAATTGGGATGGACCGATGATGACCCAACAGTTAAGCAATTTGATCAGTTGGTCAAAAGGCGTTTCTCCTGAATGTACTGAACAATTTTATTACTTGCGCCGGCATTTGAACAGACATAATTTTTGGCGGCTTCTCCTTTGGCAGTCAATAAACTTTCATCCGCCCATAATTCATTTAAAACCTCTTCCAGTTCCAGGGCATTTTGAATAGTGATTCCTCCACCGCAATCGAAAAGGCCAATTGCCTCAGGGTATTTTTCAAATTCAGGGCCATAAATAACCGGCTTGCCATACACGGCGGCTTCCAGTACATTATGTACGCCATCGGCGCCAAACCCGCCACCCACGTAGGTTATATGCCCATAATGATAAAGCCTGGAAAGCATCCCTACATTGTCAATGATGAGCACGTTGGGGGAAATTTGTTGGGCCTCTTTGTTTTTTAGTTGTTCGTCCGTCGTTTGTTTGTTGCCGGTTAATAACTCCGAATAGAAAATGGAATTGGCAAACTCTTTCTTCACATCTTTTAAATTTTCCGAATCAATTTCGTGCGGTGCAATGATGAATTTTATTTGCGGATTAGACCTTACATAATGGATGAGTTCCGCTTCATCATCTTCCCATGTACTGCCTGCAACTAATATTTTACTATCTCCACAAAATTTTTCTATAAGAGGAACTGGCTCGAATTTTTCAGCGATTTCAATTACCCGGTCAAATCTCGTATCGCCGCTAACAGTAACATTTTCGCGGATACCCAAACCTGCCAATAAATTCCCGGAAGTTTCATTCTGCACGAAAAAATGGGTAAAACATTTTAGCATCTTTCTCCACATTCCACCATACCATTTAAAAAAAGGATGATTGGTCCTGAAAATGCCGGATACCAATAGTACAGGGATATTCCTTTTTTTAAATTCATGTAAATAGTAATACCAGAATTCATACTTTACCCACAGCACCAGTGAAGGGTTTAAAGTTTCCACCATTTTTTTCGCATTGGATAAATTATCCATTGGCAAATAATAAATGTGATCAGCTCCTTTATAGTTTTTCATGGCTTCGTATCCTGATGCCGAAAAGAAAGTTAATACAATGGTAATGCCCGGATATTTTTGTTTTAATAATTCCAATACCGGCCTTCCCTGTTCAAATTCCCCGAGGCTGGCACAATGCATCCAGACGGTTTGGTGACTGCGGGTTCCGGCATTTGCCCTTATTTTTTCAAAGATATCCTTTCGCCCCCGTACGCCAAGCCTGGCTTTATTATTAAACAAGGCGGCTATTCTAAAAGCTAATGCGAACAGCCTTAAAAAAAGATTATAAAGGAGATTGCTCAATTGCTATTTTTCAACAAATCTAAACGCAAATTTTCAATCTTTTGTTTCCTAAATGAAAAGCCTTTCTTCAAAGCTGATACTTAAAACGTATATCCTATCTTTGCAGCGCAAAAAAAATGAATATATGAGGCCCCTGCAAATGGTAGATACCAAAACCCAGTATCGAAAAATAAAATCTGAAGTAGATGCTGCGGTAATTGCGGTACTTGAAAGCTCTCAGTTTATAGGTGGTAAAGTAGTAAGTGGTTTCGCGAAAAACCTTGCCGGATACAACGGGGTAAAGCACGTGATACCCTGCGCCAATGGAACCGATGCTTTGCAGATAGCCATGATGGCGCTCGGTTTGCAGCCGGGCGATGAAGTAATTACTCCTTCCTTTACCTATATCGCCACAGTAGAGGCTGCGGCTTTATTAAAACTACAACCCCTTTTCGCGGAAGTTGACCCGCATACTTTTTGTATTGATCCTGAATCGGTGGAAAATGCCATTACACCAAAAACCAAAGCCATTGTGCCGGTGCATCTTTACGGGCACGCCGCTGATATGGAAAAAATAATGGACATTGCAAACAGGCACAATCTTTACGTAATTGAAGACAATGCGCAGGCGATCGGGTGTGATTATACATTCAGCGATGGCAGGGTTACAAAAACCGGAGGGATTGGGCATATAGGCTGTACCTCCTTTTATCCTTCGAAAAATCTGGGGGCTTATGGTGATGGAGGCGCAATATTCACCAACGATGATTCGTTAGCGGAAAAATTAAAAATGATTGCCACCCATGGCCAAAGCAAAAGGTATTATCATGATGTAGTGGGATGTAATTCAAGATTGGATGCGGTGCAGGCAGCCATACTGGATATTAAATTAAAATACCTGGATGGATACAATGCCGCCCGTAGAAAAGCGGCGGATTATTACGACAATGCATTTGCTGGTAATGCAGGGATAAGCGTGCCTTTCAGGGCTTCCTACAGCAATCATGTGTTTCATCAGTACACCATTATTTTGAACGATGTGTCAGGAACCGGTAAAACCCGGGATGGGTTAAATCAATTTCTTGCCGGTAAGGGGATACCTTCCATGATATACTATCCTGTTCCCTGTCACCGGCAAAAGATGTTTGATACTTTTGGTGGAAATGGATTTCATTTACCCGTTACGGATTGGTTATCGGAAAGGGTTATTTCTCTGCCCATACATACGGAGCTTGACGAAGAACAACAGGATTTTATTATTTCAAATGTATTGGATTATTTAAATTCAAATTAATAAAAAATGAAAATAGCGGTAATCGGAACGGGGTATGTAGGTTTAGTGACAGGGACATGTTTTGCGGAAACAGGGAATAATGTTATTTGTGTTGACATTGATAAAACCAAGTTGGATAAATTGTCATCCGGGAAAATTACAATTTACGAACCCGGTCTTGAAAAAATATTTTTGAGGAATCAGAAAGAAAACCGTTTGCAATTTACCACCTCGCTGGCTGATGGAATAAAAGACGCTAAAGTTATTTTTCTTGCGCTGCCAACGCCACCTGGTGAAGATGGAAGCGCTGACATGAAATATATACTGGGTGTCGCGAAAGAACTGGGTGCCCTGATTAAGGAAGGTGATTACAAAGTAATTGTTGATAAAAGTACCGTACCCGTTGGAACCGCTGAAAAAGTAAAACACGCATTGCTCAGCAATGGTGGCATTGAAGGGACTTTTGATATCGTAAGCAATCCCGAGTTTTTAAGGGAAGGCGTAGCAGTAGAGGATTTCATGAAACCGGACAGGGTAGTGATTGGTACTACATCAGAAAAAGCGAAAAAAATATTAAGCGATTTATACGCCCCGTATGTGCGGCAGGGTAATCCCGTAATCTTCATGGACAAGAGAAGCGCAGAGTTGACAAAGTATGCGGCCAACTCTTTTCTCGCCACTAAAATTACCTTCATGAATGAGATCGCCCAACTCTGCGAACTGCTGGGAGCCGATGTGGATATGGTACGCAAGGGAATGGGCAGTGATGATCGTATTGGCAGGCGCTTTTTATTTCCGGGTATTGGCTATGGTGGAAGTTGTTTTCCAAAAGATGTGCAGGCATTAGCCAAATCATCAACAGAAGTGAATTATGATTTTAAGATTTTAGAAGCTGTGATGGAAGTAAATGAAAAACAAAAGCTCCATTTAATTCCAAAAATAAAAAGCTATTTTAATAATGATTTGCAGGGAAAAAAAATCGCCTTGTGGGGCCTTGCCTTTAAGCCCAATACCGATGATATCAGGGAAGCGCCGGCTTTGTATATCATTGAAGAATTATTGGCTGCGGGCGCCACCGTTGCCACTTATGATCCGGAAGCGATGGGCAATGTGAAGCAGGTGATGGGCGAAAAAATAACCTTTGTGGAAAGCCAGTATGAGGCTTTAAAAGATGCGGATGCTTTGGTAATCGCAACGGAGTGGAGCGAATTCAGGACACCGGATTTCGCTAAAATTATTTCCTTATTAAAAAATAAAGCGATTTTTGACGGGCGTAATTTGTTTGATTTGAAACAAATGGAAGAACTTGGTTTTCATTATGTGAGCATTGGCAGAAAAGCAATAGAAAAGACATAAAAATATTATGGCAAATAAAAGGGTATTGATAACAGGTGCGGCCGGTTTCCTGGGTTCTCATCTTTGCGACCGGTTTATTAAAGAAGGGTACAATGTAATTGGAATGGATAATTTAATTACAGGCGACCTTAAAAATATCGAACATCTTTTCAAATTAAAGGCATTCGAATTTTACCATCATGATGTTTCTAAATTTATTCATATTCCGGGTAAGCTCGATTATATTTTACATTTCGCCTCGCCGGCCAGCCCGATTGATTATTTAAAAATCCCTATTCAAACATTAAAGGTGAGTTCTTTGGGTACACACAATTGTTTGGGGCTTGCGCTTTCTAAAAAGGCACGGATACTGGTAGCAAGCACGAGTGAAGTGTATGGCGACCCGTTGGTTCATCCGCAAAATGAAGAATATTGGGGCAATGTAAACCCTGTTGGGCCAAGAGGCGTTTATGATGAGGCCAAACGTTTTCAGGAAGCTATTACCATGGCCTATCATACCTTTCACCAGGTAGAAACCAGGATCATCAGGATATTTAATACTTATGGCCCGCGGATGCGGTTAAACGATGGCCGTGCGTTGCCTGCATTTATTGGCCAGGCTTTGCGGGGCGAAGATTTAACCGTGTTTGGTGATGGCAGCCAGACAAGAAGTTTTTGTTATGTAGCCGATCTTGTAGAAGGGATATACCGCCTGCTGATGAGCGATTACGCCCAGCCGGTAAATGTGGGTAATCCTGATGAAATTTCATTAAAGGATTTCGCGGAGGAAATAATAAAACTAACCGGCACGGAGCAAAAAATAGTTTACAGGCCACTGCCAACGGATGATCCAAAACAACGCCAGCCCGATATTACAAAGGCTAAAGAAATATTGGATTGGCATCCAACAGTGAACAGGGCGGAGGGTTTAAAAATAACCTACGAATATTT
>JAVHOI010000150.1:12344-13821 GCA_036169975.1 Ferruginibacter sp.
AAACAGAAAAAAAGTAACAATAAAAAAAATCCAATAATCTCTTTAAGGTTAAAGCATGAAATGCTTTTTTCCATTAAAAGTTAGGGGTATTTACAAAATGATGTATCAGGATTTATTAGACAAAAACAAAAAACTGGCTGTTATTGGATTGGGTTATGTAGGGCTGCCGATCGCATTGGAATTCGCGAAAAAAATAAAGGTGATTGGTTTTGATATCAATGCCAAAAGAGTAGAAATGATGCGCAACAGCATTGATCCGAGCCAGGAACTGGAGGCAGCGGCATTTGATGGTTGCGACATAGAATTTACCAGCGACCTTGAAGTTTTGAAGCAGGCGAATTTTTTTATTGTGGCTGTACCTACCCCGGTAGATGAGCACAATATCCCCAACCTGGAACCGGTGATAAGGGCAAGTGAAACGATTGGGAAGGTAATAAAAGAAGGGGATTATGTTGTGTTTGAAAGTACCGTTTATCCGGGCTGTACGGAAGAAGATTGTTTGCCGGTTATTGAAAAATTGTCCGGGTTAAAAAGTATGATAAATTTTAAAACCGGCTATTCGCCGGAAAGGATCAACCCCGGCGATAAAGAGCATACCCTGGCCAAAATAATAAAAGTGGTAAGCGGTTGTGATGCGGAAAGTTTGAATGTGATCGCGAAAGTTTACGAGCTGGTAGTAACTGCCGGAGTGCATAAAGCTTCCAGCATAAAAGTGGCCGAAGCCGCTAAAATAATTGAGAATACCCAGCGTGATTTGAACATTGCGTTAATGAATGAGCTATCTATAATCTTCGACAGGATGGGTATCAATACTTTTGAAGTATTGGAGGCGGCAGGTACCAAATGGAATTTTTTAAAATTCCAGCCAGGCCTGGTAGGCGGCCATTGTATTGGAGTGGATCCTTATTACCTTACCTACAAATCAAGGGAGTTGGGCTACGATAGCCAGGTTATTTTAGCAGGCAGGGTTATCAACGATGGCATGGCCGGGTATGTGGCAAAAAAAGTATTGCAGCATATCATTCAAAATAATGGCAATGTGAAAGATGCGAAAGTATTGGTGATGGGAGCTACTTTTAAAGAAAATGTAAGTGATATACGAAACAGTAAAATAGCGGATGTGGTGAAAGAATTAAAATCTTTTTCATTGAATGTACATGTTACCGACCCGTATGCGGAGAGTGCCGAATTAAAGCATGAATATGGATTTGAACTGACTGCTGATATAGCCAATGATTATGATGCGGTTATTGTAGCGGTGCCACATAATGAGTATAAAAATTTAGACGATGCTTATTTTGCCGGGATTACAAATGAGAATGCGATAATTGCGGATCTGAAAGGGATTTTCAGGGGTAAAATCAAAAGCAGGTATTACTGGAGTTTGTAGTGATGGGGGATGAGGGCAGAATGCAGCATGAATAATAAAAAATTGAAAATGAATAATGCGTTTCATACAAAAGATTTAAGTAGTTCC
>JAVHOI010000150.1:13921-15914 GCA_036169975.1 Ferruginibacter sp.
GTGCCCCGCTCTATTAAGGAGCCGGTTTATTTTAATGAAGTAAATGTTGGTGGCTTTGTAAATATGTTGAAAGCGGCGGTTGATAATAAGGTAAAACAATTCGTGTATGCGTCATCGTCATCCGTATATGGTGATGAACCATCATTACCCAAACAGGAAGGTAGGGTAGGCAATTGCCTGTCGCCTTATGCAGCTACAAAAAAAACGAATGAATTATATGCGCAGGTATTTTCGGATGTTTACGGAATAAAACTTATGGGTTTTCGTTATTTCAATATTTTTGGCTCACGCCAGGATCCTGATGGGGCGTATGCCGCCGTTATCCCTTTATTTGTAAAAGGCATCATGAAAAAGGAACCAGTGTTTATTAACGGTGATGGCGAACAAACAAGGGACTTTACTTTTGTGGATAATGCGGTTCAGATAAACATTAAAGGAATGTTGACGGATAATGCTGAGGCGCTTAATAAAGCCTACAATGTAGCGGTAGGGGAAAATTTTTCCGTTAACTATTTATACAAAGCCTGCAAAGAATATTTGCATAGTGATTTCGAAGCCACCTTTAGGGAACCCAGGGCAGGGGATATCAGGAATTCACTGGCAGATATTTCGCTTGCTAAAAATTTATTGGGGTATGAGCCAACCAAAAAATTTGAGGAAGGATTAAGGGAAACAATTGAATTTTTCAAACAGAAGTACAGTTGAGGAATGCCTGATTTCTTTGGACTCGTCGGCCTTTTCATTTATCAATAAAAGTACAATGGTCAAAAAATTTCTGATTTGAAATAAATGTATAATTATAACTCAGTCTTCTACCGACAGTAAAATTATCAATTATCAATTTAAAAATTATCAATTAAAAACATGCCTATAATAAAAACAGATTTTCCCGGCCTGCTTATTTTTGAACCCGTTGTGTTTGAAGACAGCCGTGGCTATTTTTTTGAAAGTTATAACGAAAAAGTGTTTGCTGATGCGGGGGTTGATATAAAATTTGTTCAGGACAATCAGGCCAGGTCAGCTTATGGCGTTATCCGTGGATTGCATTTTCAGTTGGCTCCCTTTGCTCAAACCAAATTGATACGGGCGCTAAGTGGAAATATACTGGATGTGGCTGTTGATATCAGAATGGGTTCCCCCACTTACGGAAAAGTATTTACAATTGAACTGACGGCAGAAAATAAAAAACAATTATTGGTACCAAAAGGCTTTGCGCATGGGTATTCCGTGTTAAGCGAAACCGCTGAAGTATTGTATAAATGTGATGTGTTTTATCACAAGCAAAGTGAAGGAGGGTTATTGTACAACGACCCAAAACTTGCCATTGATTGGGGGATACCTGTCGGTAAAGCGGTAGTAGCCGATAAAGACCTGGTTCATCCGGGCATAGATAATTGTGTAAGTAATTTCATTTTTTAATCGGGTAATTTGTGGCAGAAAAAAAGACGATTTTAGTAACCGGGGCAAATGGCCAGTTGGGCAACGAGATGAGGGTGATTTCAGCCACTTATCGTGCATACGATTTTTTGTTTGTGACAAAAGAAGATTTGGCAATAGATGATGTGGAAGCGGTAAATAAATATTTTGCTTGCCATACAATTGAATATTGTGTTAATTGCGCAGCCTACACGGCTGTTGATAAGGCTGAATCGGAATCCGAAAAAGCATTCCTTATCAATGCAACCGCGGTTGGTAATTTAGCTAAGGTTTGTAAAGAACACCATGTGCAATTCATCCATATTTCCACGGATTATGTTTTTGACGGGACAGCAGCCTCGCCTTACAAAGAAGGCGATCCGGTATGCCCTGTAAATTTATATGGCGCTTCAAAATTAAAAGGAGAAGAACTGGCTTTGCAAAATAATCCTCGAACAATTATTATCCGGACCTCATGGGTATATTCTTCTTTTGGAAATAATTTCGTGAAAACAATGCTGCGTTTAATGAGCGAAAGAGAAAGCATCAGTGTGGTAGGTGATCAGCAGGGCTGTCC
>JAVHOI010000151.1:0-3472 GCA_036169975.1 Ferruginibacter sp.
CTTAACTTTCAATTCTGTTAAAGGAAAATTGTATAAAATAGCCCCAGCAAAAAAATAAAATATGGAACACATGAAATTATTTAAAACCTTCAGCTCCGTTATTTTTTTTCTCCTGGTCTTTATCACCTCGAAAAGCATTTCGCAGGTGGCACAAACGCCACCCATGGGATGGAACAGTTACAACTGCTTTGGCTCCGCCGTGCATGAAGATGAGGTGAAGGCAAATGCAGATTATATGGCAAAAAATTTAAAGCAATTCGGCTGGCAATATGTAGTAGTAGATTTTTTATGGTCGTACGATAACCCGGTTGGTAGCACCATTGGCAATCCATTTCAGATGCAACTGCAGGATGGTTCATATATACCCTGGTTAACGATGGATGAATACGGAAGGTTAATGCCGCAACCAACCAAATTCCCTTCAGCCTTTGGTGGTAAAGGGTTTAAGCCTTTGAGCGATTATGTGCATTCATTGGGATTGAAGTTTGGTATTCATGTAATGCGGGGTATTCCAAGGCAGGCGGTGTGGGCAAAAAGCCCTGTCCCTGGCACCAATGGCATTACAGCCGATATGATTGCAGACACTTCTTCTACTTGCCCATGGATGAACCACATGTATGGCTTAAATATGAATAAGCCCGGGGCGCAGGAATATCTTAATTCACTTTTGAAATTATATGCACAATGGGATGTGGACCTTATAAAAGTAGATGACATTGCACGCCCTTATCGCCCGGCGGAAGTGGAAGGGTATGAGAAAGCAATTGCCAACTGTGGCAGGCCGATGATACTGAGTATATCGCCTGGTGAGACGCCCTTGTCAGCAACCAAACATGTAATGCAACACGCCGGCATGTGGCGCATGGCCGATGATTTTTGGGACAACTGGGAGATGGTGTTACACATGTTCAATTATGCAAAAAGCTGGGAAGGTACGGGCGGCCCGGGTCATTGGCCCGATTGTGATATGATACAGATTGGCAAACTTTCCAAACGTGGCCCGGTTGGACCGGAACGTTTCAGCCGTTTTACGGAAGATGAATTATATACCCATATTAACTTCTGGTGCATCTATCGTTCGCCATTAATGCTGGGGGGCAACCTTCCAGAAAACAGGGCAAGGGAGTTGAAATTATTTACCAATAATGAAGTGCTGGATGTAAATCAAAAAGGGGAAAATCCAAAGCAGTTGTTTAAAAAAGAGGGCAGCATGGTATGGGTTTCCAATGTGCAGGGAAGTAAAGATTTGTATGTTGGCTTATTCAATATTGGCGAGGCGGCGCAGGATGTGGCAATTGATTTTGCATCACTGGGATTGAAAGGGAAAGTTGAAGTAAGGGATCTGTGGAAGAAAGCGGACATTGGTATTTTTAAAAAGCAATTTGTTCAAAAGTTAAATGCGCATGCTTCCGTTTTGGTAAGACTAACCATTAAATAAAAAAAAAACGGGCTATAGGATTAAAAAGGACTTCACCATTCGCACGTTTTTTTCATTTCCCGTACTTTAAATAATTCCATCCTGAATTATGTTTTGCCAATTTTCAAAGAGGTCATGGTGAGGGAGCCTGCAACAGCTTTGTCATTAAACAATATCACCTGCTCATTTTCCTCTTTTAATGCCAGTGCATAAAGCAAAGGCAAATAATGTTCGGGGGTTGGAATGGCCAGGTCAAATGCTTTGCCCAGCGATTTGAATTTGATTAGCGATTGGTGGTCGTTGCCAAGAATAAACTTTTTCATCTTCTCCCTCGCTTCCAGCGCCCAGTCAAAACCATATTCATCAGCGTTCAATTTATCCCATGCTATCAAACCAAGGTTGTGGACCATGTTTCCGCTACCAATAATCAGCACCCCTTTTTTGCGTAATGATGAAAGTTCTTTTGCCAGGCCATAATGAAATTGTGGTGCCTGGTAATAATCCAAACTCATTTGAATGACGGGAACATCAGCATTGGGATATAAATGTTTTATGACGCTCCATGCGCCGTGGTCAAGCCCCCATTTTTCATCCAAACCAACTTTGGTTTTTGTGACAAGTGATCTTGTTTCTTCTGCCAGGCCGGGGCTTCCGGGTGCCGGATATTGCACATCAAATAATGCTTGCGGAAATCCACCAAAGTCGTGAATGGTCAATGGCTTTTCCATTGCTGTTACAAAAGTCCCCCTTGTTTCCCAATGTGCGGACACGCATAATATCGCATTTGGTTTTGGAATTGTTTTGCCGATGTTTCTAAATCCTGTTACAAATTCATTTTCATCAATCGCATTCATCGGGCTGCCATGCCCAAGAAACAACACAGGCATCTGCCCCGTACTGTTCATAGGGGCCGTCATTTTATTTAATTCGTTCAGTTTCATTGCTTCTCCCGTAAAGGCTGCCAACTATTTTTTTGCTGATGGTTCATTTGTTCTGTAAGTTTTCTTTTACTCTGAATTTGGTTATCTCAGCGATTAAATCAAGTGGTAAAGGTTGGTCATGTGGAAATTGAACAGAGCCTTTTCCTTGTTTATACACTGAAAGTTCCTTTTTAAATTTTTCGTGTCCCATTGGTGTTGCATAAAATCCAATATGCTTATCGAAACCACCAAAATATACCAATGGTTTCTTGTTAGTTTTGTATGCCGGCAGACCATAAGCAATGCTTTCAATTGCTGCTGGTGCATTATCTCTTATTGTCTGACGAATGAGTTGAAGCTTTGTCTGAGTTTCTGTTGGAAAATTGGAAATGTATTCGTCAACTGTCCTAATTTCTTTCTTCATTTCGTGTTTTATTTTCGTTCTTAAAATTGCCGCCATTACAGCAATTTACGCTATTGCCCGCAACTCAAAAAAATGTTTTATTGAAAACTATTGCCTTACTGGGGGTATGTTTAAATTGCCTGAGCGATAGCTATCGGATGCGGAATGCGCCCAATTTTAAGATTTCATTCCAATATCGAAAGCTCTCATATCGCAATCCGGTATAAAGATATGGCCGGTGAGACCGACACTAAAGAAGTAAGTTTTCAGAGATAAAATCGCAGTGATGGCGCATGATATGCCCCTGAAATAAAAATTCTAAAAAGGATTATTTAAGATGCCGGGATTTTACTCCTGGCATTTTTTTTACCTTGTGTATAATTTACCTCGTATCTTTTCGCCCTGATAGTTTTAGGATAATGATAAAAACCAATTATGTAAGAAGCCGTTTAATAACGAACAGAGGATCGCATATATGAGAAACTACGAAGATACATACCGGCACAAGGGGCTGCGCAAAAAATTAATGGATATCCTGCGTGAAAAAGGCATCACTGATGAAAGCGTGCTAGGGGCGATGAACAATATTCCCCGCCATTTTTTTTTGGATAGCGCCTTTGATGAAATCGCGTATGAAGACAGGGCATTCCCAATCAGCGAAGGGCAAACTATTTCGCAGCCATATACGGTTGCCTATCAGACACAGTTGTTACAGGTAAAGCCTTACGATAA